>NZ_QGLF01000001.1:900000-1195345 GCF_003173055.1 Zavarzinia compransoris | reverse complement strand
GACGCCGACTCCCACACCGACGCCGACTCCCACACCGACGCCGACTCCCACACCGACGCCGACTCCCACACCGACGCCGACTCCCACACCGACGCCGACTCCCACACCGACGCCGACTCCCACGCCGACGCCGACTCCCACGCCGACCCCCACGCCGACGCCGACTCCCACGCCGACGCCGACCCCCACGCCGACGCCGACCCCCACGCCGACGCCGACCCCCACACCGACGCCGACGCCCACGCCGGTATTGCCGGGCGTGACCGGCCGTACGTTCGACAACAGTGCGGCGCAGGCGTTCCTGGCTGCCGGCGACGAGTTCAGCGGTGTTACGCTGAGCACGGAGCGCCAGGCGCTGAAGGGCAAGACCGACGACGCCACCGGTGCCAAGAACCCCTTCGAGCGGGCCAAGGTGCATATCGCCTATGGTTACGGTCTGTCGGGGGCCGGGGTCCGGGTCGGGGTGGTCGACGCCGGCTTCAACCTGGTCGACAACAAGCCGGCGCATCAGGATTTCGACAATGATCCGCAGAACGCCGACAGCAACGGCAGCGGCAAGTTCGTCGTCCTCACATCGACGGCTGCGCTCGCGAGCGACTCGCACGGCATCCATGTCTCCGGGCTGCTGACCGGCGAGCGGGACGGCAAGGTGATGCATGGCGTCGCCTATGGCGCCCAGCTCTACCTCGGCATGTCGCCGTCGACACCGACCGAGGTCACGTCCCTGTTCAAGGAATACACCGACAGCGGCGTGAAGGTTTCCAGCAACTCCTATGGCTTCCCCTTGCAGGGGGATGGCAGTGCGGCCTGGAAGCCGGTCCAGGTCCCGGGCAGCGGCAGTTCACCGTCCTATGAAGTGACGGCGAAGAATGTGCTGGACTACATGTCAGCCAACAGCCTGACGGCAACGCAGGCGCTGTCCAACATGCATGGCGGCACCGCCGAGGAATGGCAGGCTGCGCTCGATCAGATCGTCGCCTATCAGAATGCGGGCGGCATCGTGCTCTGGGCCAATTCGAACTACGGCACCAATGCGATCGACAACAAGGAGGCGTCCGCGCCGGAAAGCGGCCTGGACGATGTCGATTCCTTCGCCGCGTTGCCGCTGATCGCGCCGCAGGTGCAGGGGGCCTGGATCACCGTCACCAACGGCACCTCGATCGGCCTCGCCACGCAGGTGAACGGCGAGGTCTATGTCGCCAACAGCACCGCGAAGGAGAACGGGATCTATCTGTTCTCGGCGCGCTGCGGCATTGCCAAGGACTTCTGCCTGACCATGGACGGTGTCGCCATGTGGTCGGGGTCCAACAAGGGGATCGATACCTACGAGTCCCAGAGCGGCACCTCGCAGGCGACCCCGCAGACCGCCGGCATGATCGCGCTCCTGCGCGAGGCCTTCCCGACGGCCAGTGCGAAGGACCTGACCGCCCGCCTGCTGTTCACGGCGGACAACGGCTTCTTCGTCAACAATACGGGCAGCAAGATCTCGACCATCACCACCGCGAGCTATACCAACGCGAACGGGACCATCACGCATCAGGTCAGCGACTACTGGGGCCATGGCTTCCCCGATCTCGAGAAGGCGTTGCAGCCGGTCGGGACAACCACCACCGTTACCGCCGCGGGCGAACAGGTCGCGGTCGCCGCGGCCAGCCGGTCGATGGTCCTCGGCGGTGCCCTCGGTTCCAACAGCGGCCTGTCGCGGTCCTATTTCCTCTATAACGACCAGTTGAACGGGGTCTTCTCCGCCAGCGCTTCGAGCCTGGCGCAGACCGGCACGGCGTCGGACGGTGTCGGGGCCATCGTCAGCGAGACCTCGCTCACCCAGGGCGGCCTGACCCTGGTATCGGCGGGGGGCAGCGTGCTCTCCTTCGCCCAGGGCGCGGCGCTGGACGGCACGGCCCAGCGGGTCATGGCCTTCAAGACCACGGTCGGCGAGGAAACCAGCGCCCTCTTCGGCTATGGCTTCAGTATCGACCAGGGGCTGGGCTTCGATGCCAGGGGCGGCGAATTCGCCGCCACCGGCTTCGGCGCGCAGATGATGGCGGTGCCGGTCCTGAACTTCGACCGGGAGCGCCAGGGCTGGGTCGCCGGGGCCTGGGCCACGGCGGACTTCCGCGCCACCGTCGGCGCCTTCGGCACGACGGACGCGGTGCGCACCGACCTCGGCACCGATACCGACCTCTACCAGTCGGACAGCCGGGGCGTGGTCGCCGATCTCGTCTTCAACGATATCGGTCCCTTCGACCTGAATGTGACCTTCGGTGTCGTGAGCGAGGAGCGTTCCTTCCTCGGCACCGCCTTCCGCAGCGACGTTTCGGCGCTCGATGCGGAAAGCCGGTTCAGCCGCATCGCGCTGCGCGCCAACGTCAGCGAGAAGATCGCCCTGACCGGTTCCTATACCTGGGTCGATACCAGCGTGAAGGACGACGGCAGCGCCCTGATCGGCGGTTTCGACCGGCTGCGCTCGGATGCCTTCGCCTTCAATGTCGAGTTCGACGATGCGGTCGGCCGCGACAGCCGCCTCACCCTCGGCATCGCCCAGCCGCTGGCGGTGGTCAGCGGCCGGGCATCGCTGAACCTGCCGGACCAGGTGCTGATCAACGAGCCGGGCGACTACACCTATGGCTTCAGCAACCGCCAGGTCGATCTCGGCGTCCAGGACCGCCAGCTCGACTTCGTGGTCGACATGGAACGCCAGGTGACGTCGCGCTTCTCCTTCGGCATCGGCGGCAAGCTCTCGCAGAACCCGGGCCACGACCCGGACGCGGCTCTCGGCTACAGCACGGTCGGCCGCTTGAAGTGGAAGTTCTGACCGGCTTCCGGTATGGATGACGAAAGGCCGGCGATTTCGCCGGCCTTTCTCGTTCGAGGGGTTACAGCCGCGGTCCGCGGCCGCGGATGACCCCGGTCAGGGCGCTGATCAGGAACAGCACGATGGCGACGAAGAAGATGATCTTCGCGATGCCCATCNGGGGGGGGGGGGGGGGGGGGGGGGGGGGGGGGGGGGGGGGGGGGGGGGGGAACGCGGTCACTTGGACGTGGCGGCGCCGGCGGCGCCGACCAAGGCGGAAAGGGCGACGGCGGTCAGGGGCTTGTCCCTGGCGATCGCGGCCAGGGCCTCGATCTCTGCCGGGTGTGAAATGCTCGCCGCGGCCGGCGGCGGCCCGGCCCTTCGCCGCGGCCCCGGCAGGGCGATCAGCACCGCTGCCAGGATGGCGACGGCGCCGACCATCAGGCCGGCCAGCGGCGGACCCAGGTCGGCGACCACCGCCATATAGAGGCCGTAGGCGCCGAAGCCGATCCCGGTCGGGATCAGGCAGGCAATGGCGGCGACGCGGATCGCCAGCCCCAGCATGGTTCAGCGCCGGCCGAAGAGGGCGGCGCCGATCAGGGCGCCGATGCCCAGCGAGATGGTGCAGGCCAGCACGGGCTGGGCCTTGACCGCGTCGCCGATGCCGTCGCGCCCCGCGGCGAGAAGGGCGCCGGCCTTGCCGGCCGCCGCCCGGGCTTCGCCGACGGCGGCGGCCGCGCCGTCGCTGCCCGCCTTGCGTGCATGGCCGACGGCATCGGACAGGCTGGCGCGCAGGGCTTCGACATCGGCGCGCAGCGCCTCATAGGCTTCCGACGAGATCGAATTCGCGCTGTTGCTGGCCATGATGATGTCCCTTCTATTGATGGCATGGCGAAAGGCAATGATGATTGCCTGACCGGTGAAAGGGTCCGGGAACGCCCTATTGCTGTTCCTCCGGTGGTGAGGTAAGCCGTAACGCCGATAAAGAGGACGCAAATATGTGGAAAAATTGTGTCATTGCAGATTTTCCACCGGCACCTATTCGACGGTGAACGCGATAGGTTCCTATCGATCGCGAGTATGGCCGTCGATGAAGTAAACTCATTTACAGGATTATTGTTCCGGTATTTGCCGATAGCGATGAATCGGAAGGGCGCGCCACCCGGCCCGGTAGCGGGGGCGGTAACCAAATAAAAGGAGTTTCAAGGTTAATTTCCGCCCAACAGCAAGCGGAGATCCCCTGGATGATTCCGAACAGCACCATCCTCGTCACCGGCGGCACCGGTTCCTTCGGCAATACGTTCGTGCCGATGACGCTGGCGCGCTACAACCCGAAGAAGGTCATCATCTATTCCCGGGACGAGATGAAGCAATGGGAGATGGCCAAGCGCTATGAGGGTGACGGCCGGGTGCGTTTCTTCATCGGCGACGTCCGCGACCGCGATCGCCTGTACCGGGCGCTGGACGGGGTCGATTATGTCGTTCACGCCGCCGCGACCAAGATCGTGCCGACCGCCGAATACAATCCCTTCGAATGCGTGAAGACCAATGTCCACGGCGCCATGAACCTGATCGATGCCTGCATCGACAAGGGCGTGAAGCGGGTGGTGGCGCTGTCGACCGACAAGGCCAGCAGCCCGGTCAATCTCTACGGCGCGACCAAGCTGGTGTCCGACAAGCTGTTCGTGGCCGGCAATTCCTATTCGGGCGCCAGCAACACCCGCTTTGCCGTGGTGCGCTATGGCAATGTCATGGGCTCGCGCGGGTCGGTCATTCCCTTCTTCCTGTCGATCCGGGACAAGGGCGTGCTGCCGGTGACCGACGAGCGCATGACCCGCTTCATGATCAGCCTCGAAGAAGGGGTGCAACTGGTCTGGCACGCCTTCACCGACATGGAGGGGGGCGAGATCTATGTTCGCAAGATCCCCTCGATGAAGGTCACGGATATCGCCAGCGCCGTGGCCCCCGAGGCCCGGCAGGAAGTCGTGGGCCTGCGCCCCGGCGAGAAGCTGCACGAACAGATGATCAGCGCCGAGGATGCCCATTACACCTACGAATACCCGGACCACTTCAAGATCCTGCCGGCGACCCACAGCTGGACCCAGCGCGCGGCCGCGATCCACGGCGGCGTGAAAGTGCCCGAGGGCTTCGTCTATTCGAGCGACAACAACAAGGATTGGATGACGCCCGAGCAACTGGCCGCCTGGATCGAGGCGAACCGGGCCAAGATCGGAACCATCTGATGATCCCCTACGGCCGCCAGGACATCACGGCGGAAGACGTGGCGGCGGTGGTCGCCGCCCTGACCAGCGATTTCCTGACCCAGGGGCCCCAGGTGCCCCGCTTCGAGCGGGCGGTGGCGGATTATTGCGGCACCGGTTACGCGGTGGCGGTGAACAGCGCCACCTCCGCCCTGCATATCGCCTGCCTTGCCCTTGGGCTCGGCCCGGGCGACCGGCTGTGGACCAGCCCGGTCACCTTCGTCGCCTCGGCCAATTGCGCGCTTTATTGCGGCGCGACGGTCGATTTCGTCGACATCGATCCCGCCACCTTCAACCTCTGCCCCCGGGCGCTGGCGGCGAAGCTGGCGGCGGCGGCACAGGACGGCTGCCTGCCCAAGGTGGTGGTGCCGGTCCATTTCGCCGGCCAGTCCTGCGACATGGCGGCGATCCGCGCCCTTGCCGACCAATACGGCTTCAAGGTGATCGAGGATGCCTCGCATGCCATCGGCGGGCGCTATCGCGGCCTGCCCGTGGGCGCGGGGGATTACAGCGACATCACGGTCTTCAGCTTCCATCCGGTGAAGATCGTGACCACGGCCGAGGGCGGCATGGCCCTGACCCGCGATCCCGCCCTGGCCGCGCGCATGGAGCGGCTGCGCAGCCACGGCATCACCCGCGATCCGGCCCTGATGAGCCATGCGCCCGATGGACCCTGGTATTACCAGCAGGTCGAATTGGGCTTCAACTACCGCCTGACCGATCTTCAGGCGGCCCTCGGCCTGTCGCAACTGGCGCGGCTGGACGGCTATGTCGCGCGCCGGCATGCGCTGGCCGAGCGCTACGACCGGCTGCTGGCCGGGCTGCCGGTGACCGCGCCCTGCCGCCATGGCGATGCCTATTCGGCCTTTCATCTCTATGTCGTCCGGCTGGCGCCCGACCTCGACCGGCGCCGGGTGTTCGAGGCGATGCGCGCCGCCGGGATCGGCGTCAACGTCCATTACATCCCGGTCCATACCCAGCCCTGGTACCGGGCGCAGGGCTTTCGCGACGGCGATTTCCCGCTGGCCGAAGCCTATTACCGCAGCGCCCTGACCCTGCCGCTCTATCCGACCCTGACCGAGGACGAGCAGGACCGCGTGGTCGCGGCCCTGGCGGCGGCGGTGCGGCCATGAGGCTGGCGGTGATCCCGGCCCGGGGCGGCAGCAAGCGCATCCCGCGCAAGAACATCAAGCCCTTCGCCGGCAAGCCCATGATCGCCTGGACCATCGGCGCCTTGCAGGCCGCCGGCTGCTTCGACGAGATCGCGGTCTCGACCGACGACGACGAGATCGCGGCGGTCGCCCGCGACTGCGGCGCCTCGGTGCCGTTCCGCCGGCCCGCCGCCCTGGCCGACGATCATGCCGGCACCATCCCGGTGATCGGCCATGCGGTCGAATGGTACCGGGCCGCCGGGCGGGCGCCCGGCCTTGTCTGCTGCGCCTATGCCACCGCACCGTTCCTGCGCCCGGCGGATATCCTTCGCGGTTACGAATTGCTGGCGGCCGCGGGGGATGCGCTCGATTACGCCTTTTCCGTCACTTCCTACGGCTTTCCGATCCAGCGGGCGCTGCGCCTTCTCGGCGACGGTACCGTGGCGATGTTCGCCCCTGAGCATTTCAGCACCAGATCCCAGGACCTTGAGGAAGCCTTTCACGACGCCGGGCAATTCTACTGGGGCCGGGCCGCGGCCTGGGCCGAGGGGCGGGTGATCTTTTCGCCCCGCGCCCGCCCGGTCGTCCTGCCGCGCCACCGGGTGCAGGATATCGATACGCCGGACGACTGGACCCGCGCCGAACTGATGTTCGCGGCCCTGCAAGCGGCGGGGGAGGGGGCCTCGTGAAGGTCGCCTTCCGTGCCGATGCCGCCGTCGAGATCGGCACCGGCCATGTCATGCGCTGCCTGACCCTGGCCGATGCCCTGGCCCGGGCCGGGGCGGCGTGCCTGTTCGTCTGCCGTGACCTGCCGGGTCACCTGCTGCCGGCGATCGAGGCGCGGGGGCATGCTGTCCATCTGCTGCCGGCGGCCGGCGATTTCGTGCCCCGGGCGGGCGATCCGCCCCATGCCGCCTGGGCCGCGACCCCCTGGGAACGCGATGCGGCCGAGACGGCGGCGGCGCTAGCATCTTTCGCCCCCGACCTGATCGTCCTCGACCATTACGCCTTCGATGCCCGCTGGGAGGGCGTGGCGGCCGCCGGCCGCCGGCTCCTGGTGATCGACGATCTGGCCGACCGGCCGCATCGGGCGGAGATTCTGCTGGACCAGACCCTAGGCCGCCGGGCCCGCGATTACGACGGCCTGCTGCCCGCGGCAACCCTGCGCCTGCTCGGCCCGGCCTTCGCCCTGCTGCGCCCCGAATTCGCCGCCCGGCGGGCGGAAAGCCTGGCCCGGCGCCGTGCCCCCCGCCTGTCCCGCCTGCTGGTCGCCATGGGCGGCATCGACAAGGGCAATGCGACCGGGGCCGTGCTCGGCCGACTGGCCCGGACGGCGTTGCCGGCGGATCTTTCGATCGATGTGGTCATGGGCGGCGCGGCGCCTTTTCTCGACGCGGTCCGTGGGCAGGCTGCCGCCATGCCGGTGCCGACCCGGGTCCTGGTCGACGTGGCCGACATGGCCGGCCTGATGACGGCGGCCGATCTCGCCATCGGCGCTGCCGGCGGCACCAGTTGGGAGCGCTGCTGCCTGGGCCTGCCGAGCCTGACCCTGGTCCTGGCCGACAATCAGGCCGGCATCGCCCATGCCCTGGCAGGGGCGGGGGCGGCCCTCCCGCTCGGCCGGGCGGAGGCGCCGGGCTGGCCCGAGCGGCTGGCGGCGGCCCTGGCGGACCCGCCCCTGGCCGAACTGGCGGCGCGGGCGGCCGATCTCTGCGACGGGCAGGGGGCGGAACGGCTGTGCCACGTCCTCCGGGCCGGCGGCGCCCTGTCGGTGCGGCCGGCGACGGCGGCGGATGCGCCGGCGGTTCATGTCTGGCGGCTGGCGGAGGGGGCGGCACGCTACTACCGCCAGGGTCAGGTGCCGAGCGTCGAGGGCCATGTCGCCTGGTTCGGGCGCGCTCTGGCCGATCCGGCCCGCCTGCTCTATATGGTCGGCTATGGTGATCTGGCCATTGCCCATGTCCGCTTCGACCGCCATGCCGTCGATCCCGCCAGTGCCGATATCGGGATCTGCGTCGATCCGCGCTGGCGGGGCGGCCATGTCGGACGCGGCGCCCTGGCCGCTGCTCTCGATGCCGCGCAAAAGGCGGGGATCCGCACCGTGATCGCCGAGATCCATCAGGACAATGCCGCCTCGCGCCGGGCCTTCGAAGCCGCGGGTTTCACGCCCCTGGCCGGCGACGGCGCCTTTCTCCGCTATGCCCTTGTCCTCGGGAGTGTGCAGCCATGAGCCTTGCCATCGACGGCCGCGCCATCGGCCCCGGCCAGCCGCCCTATGTGATCGCCGAGATGTCGGCCAATCACAACGGCAGCCTCGCCACCGCCTTCGACATCATCGATGCCGCCAAGGCGGCGGGGGCGGATGCGGTGAAGATCCAGACCTATCGCGCCGATACGATCACCCTCGACAGCGACGGCCCGGAATTCGTCATCAAGGGCGGGCTGTGGGATGGCCAGCGTCTCTTCGATCTTTACGAGAAGGCCCATCTGCCCTGGGATTGGCACGCGCCCCTGTTCGATCATGCCCGGCGGCGCGGCATCACCATCTTTTCCTCGCCCTTCGATGCGACCGCCGTCGATCTTCTGGAAGACCTGGGGGCGCCGGCCTATAAGATCGCCTCCTTCGAGGCGGTGGACCTGCCGCTGATCCGCTATGCCGCCGGCACCGGCAAGCCCATGATCATCTCGACCGGCATGGCCGATGCCGACGAGATCGCCGAGGCGATCGCGGCGGCGCGCGACGGCGGCTGCCGGGACCTGGCCATCCTGCATTGCGTCAGCGGCTATCCGGCGCCCCCGGGCGATTACAATCTGCGCACCATTCCGGACATGATCGCCCGCTTCGGCACCGTCACCGGCCTGTCCGACCACACGCTGGACAATACGACCGCGATCGCCGCGGTGGCGCTGGGGGCCGCGATCATCGAGAAGCATTTCACCCTGGACCGCCGGGGCGGCGGGCCGGACGACAGTTTCTCGCTGGAACCGGCCGACCTCGCGGCCCTGTGCACGGCGGCGCGGACCTGCTGGCAGGCGCTGGGTGCCGTCGATTACGGCCGGAAATCCAGTGAGATCGGCAATGTCCAGTTCCGCCGCTCGCTCTATTTCGTCGAGGCGCTGAAGGCCGGCGAGGTGATCCCGGCCCATGCGGTGCGCAGTGTCCGCCCGGGTTTCGGCGCGGCGCCCAAATACCTCGATCAGGTGATCGGCCGGCGCCTGACGGTCGATGTCGCGGCCAATACGCCGGTCGATCTCTCGAAACTGGCCTGAGCTTCGACTACACTGGCCGCCATGAGCGACCGGGCGCAATCGAGGCGGCGGATCCGGCCCTGGCTGCGGGCCGGCCTGGGCCTTGTCCTGCTGCTGGCCGGCACCGCGCTCGGCGCCTGGATCTGGCGGGTGGAACTGGCCGGCTATGTCCTTGTCCGCGTGATCGAGGGCCAGGGCCTGGGGCCGGTCGCCGTCCGGCTGGAGGCGGTGGAGGGGGATCGCTTCATCGCCCGCGACCTGTCGCTGCGCGGCGGCGCGCTCCGCCTGGACCGGCTGGAGATGGGGTTCACCCTGGCCGACCTGTTCGACCGGCGGATCGAGACCCTGGCGCTCCAGGGCCTGCGCCTCGACCTCGAACAGGGGGAGGCGGGATGGCTTGCCGGCGGCAAGCCCCTGTTCGAAGCCCCGGCCGGGGAGGGGGCGGGCGATCCGCTCGGCGGGCTGCGCATCGGTGCCTTCATAGTGGCGGATACCGCCGTCACGCTGCGTCGGCCGGCCGGGAGCTTGACCGCGACCCTGGATACCACGCTGGCGCTTGGCGGCACGGGCATCGAGGGGGCGGCCCTGACCGCCACCCTGTCGGGCCCGCTGGCCGGGGCGCCGCGCGCCGTCGTCCTGACCGCGACCGGCATGACCTTGGCGCTCGATGCCGGCGGGGGCATCCGTCTCGGCCTTCTGGGCGTGGCGGCGACCGAGGCCGGCCTGCCCTGGGCCCTGTCCGGTGCTGACCTGACCCTCGGCCTTGCCGGGGATGCGATCGACCTTGCGGTCCGCACGGCGGAGGTGCGGAACCTTCAGCAGCCGGCACTCTTGATACCCATGAGTGTTTCGCTGAACGCCGGCTTGAAAGGCAGCACCTTGAACGTCGCGGCACAGGCAAGGGGACGGGACCTGCCCGCCCTGGCCCTCGATCTGGGCGGGGACTACGACATGGCGGCGGACAGGGCGACGGTGAAACTCGCCCTGGCGCCCCTGGTGTTCGCGCCGAAGGGCCTGCAACCCCAGGCGCTCAGCCCGGCCTTCGGCGGCGGCCTGTCCGAGGTGAGCGGCCGCCTTGCGCTTACCGGCACGGTCACCTTCGACAAGGGCAAGCTGACGTCCGCCCTCGATCTCGCCCTCGGCGACGGCGGCTTCGTGGCCGATGTGGTCACGGTCAGCGGTGTCTCGGGCAAGATCCGCATCACCCGGCCCTGGCCGCTGGCGACGGCGGCCCGCCAGCGCCTGAGTGCTACGGTCGCCAGCGGCAGCGAAAAGGCGGTGCTCGATGTGACCGGCCAGGTGTTGAGCCCCACGCGGCTCCGCATCGACCGGCTGGCGATCGGTGCCGCCGGCGGCGAAATGGTGGCCGAGGGGATGGAGGCCGATCTGGCCCGGTCCCGGCTGGCCGGCCGCTTCGAGGTCCGCCGTCTCGACCTTGCCGAGGTTACGCGCCTGATCGGGATCGAGGGGCTGGCCGGCACCGGCAGCCTGGACGGGGTGATTCCGCTGGAGGTGGACGGCGGGCAATTCGCCATCCGCAGCGGGCGCCTCAGCGCTGCCGGCCCCGGCACGCTCTATTACCGGCCGGGCAATCTGCCGCCCCAGATCGCGGGGGCGGGGGCGGAGATGGACCTGACCCTGCGCGCCCTGTCGGATTTCCGCTATCAGAGCCTGGAGCTTGGCCTCGAAAAGGCGCCCGATGGCCAGGGCCATGTGCAATTGTCCATGACCGGCGCCAACCCGGGGGTATTGGACAATCAGCCGTTCACCTTCAACATCAGGATCGAGAGCAATTTTGCTCGGCTTGCCGATCTGGTGCTGCTCGGGCTTCGCTCGGCGCAGGACCTGCTCGGCCGTGCCGCGGGGAGTGTGAAACCTTGACGGAAAAATCGCCGCCGATGGCCGGCTGGCTTGTGGGCGCCGCCCTGCTGCTCGGGGCCTGCACCCCGACGGTGGAGGTCGTCGCCCCGCGCGAGCCGATCACCATCAACCTGAACATCAAGCTCGATGCCGATGTTCGTCTGCATATCGAGGAAAAGGCCAAGGAAGATGTGGGAAGCAAGGCAATTTTCTGATCGGGTCAGCCGCCGGGGCCTGCTGTGCCTCGCCTCCGCTGCCCTGGTGGTGGCCGCCGCCCCCGCCTTCGCCCAGGCAAAGCCCCTGGATGCGCCGCGCGCCGCCGGCCAGGCGGGGGAACGCTACGACGGTTACGCGGTGGCCCGCCCCGGGGCGCCGTCGGACGTCCAGGCGCTGATCGAGCGGGTGAATGCGGAACGCCGCGCGCTCTATACCCAGCGGGCCAAGGAACAGGGCGTGCCGGCCGATGCCATCGGCAAGATCTATGCCGCCGAAATCGCCAAGTCCGTGCCCAAGGGAACCTGGCTGCTGGGCGAGGATGGCCAGTGGACGCAGAAATAGGCACAATCCGCCGCGCGGGAATCATGGTCCCGGAGGTTTGATTTGCTGACACCCGAAGCGGCCGTCGACCGTCTGGACGCGCTTTACGACGATGCCGTCCGCGCTCTGATCCAGGCGGTCGACCGCTTTCTGCTGGACCGCGTGCCCCCGGGGCCCGAGGTGCGCCGCCTGTTCCGCTATCCGCTGCTGCGGGTGACCTGCCGCCATGTCGGGGCGCAGACACGGAACCGCCGCGCCTTCGCCAAGTTCCAGCAGCCCGGGGTCTATGAGACCACGGTCACCCATCCCCGGCGCTTCCGCACCTATCTGCTCGAACAATTGCGCCCGCTGGCCGGGGAATACGACACGGTGATCGAGGTCGAGCCGGGCCCGGTCGAGATTCCCTATCCCTATGTCATCGAGCGGATCGACGAGATCGCCCGCGCCGGCGTCACCTCGGCCGAGATGGCGGAGCATTTCCCGAAGCCCGAACTGACCCTGGTGGGCGACGAGGTGCCGGACGGCCAGTGGCAGGTCGGGGCGGACGGCGTTCGCCCGCTGGCCCTGTTCGACGGGCCGCGCATCGATTTCTCGCTGCGCCGGCTGGTGCATTACACCGGCGGCGACTGGCGGAATGTGCAGAAATGGATCCTGCTCACCAATTATCATCGCTATGTCGATGAATTCATGCGCTGGGGCATCGCCCGGCTGGCCGAGGATAATCAGTACCAGCGCCTGGAAATCCCCGGCGGCGGCACCATCACCCGCGGCATGAGCCCGGCGGCGGCGGAAGCCGTGATCGCCGCCAGCCCCTGGCACCGGTTCCAGATGCCCGCCTATCACCTGGCGGCCGCGGACGGGCAGGGGGTGACGCTGATCAATATCGGCGTCGGCCCCTCGAACGCCAAGAACATCACCGATCACCTGGCCGTGCTCCGGCCCAATTGCTGGCTGATGGTCGGCCATTGCGCCGGCCTGCGCCAGTCGCAGCAGATCGGCGACTATGTCCTGGCCCATGCCTATCTGCGCCAGGACCGCATTCTCGATGCCCTGGTCCCGGTCGACGTGCCGATCCCGGCCCTGGCCGAGGTCCAGGTCGCCTTGCAGGATGCCGCCGCCATTGTGACCGGCGAGCCGGAGGACGTGCTGAAGGAGCGGCTTCGCACCGGCACCGTGGTCACCAACGACGACCGCAATTGGGAATTGCGCTACACCCAGGAAAGCCGGCGCATCAACCTGTCCCGCGCCGTCGCCCTCGACATGGAAAGCGGCACGATCGCGGCCAACGGCTATCGCCTGCGGGTGCCCTATGGCACCTTGCTCTGCGTCTCCGACAAGCCGCTGCACAGCGAGATCAAGCTGCCCGGCGCCGCCAATGCCTTTTACGAGCGCGCGGTCGCCCAGCATCTGGTGATCGGGCTGAAGGCGCTGGACCTGCTGCGCGAACGCCAGGACGTGCTGCATTCGCGGAAGCTCCGCTCGTTCGACGAGCCGCCGTTCCGATGATCGCGATCCTGGTCGACGGCGACGCCTGCCCGGTCAAGCCCGAGGTCTATAAGGTCGCCGAGCGTTACGCGGTGCCGGTGACGGTGGTCGCCAATGCCTTCGTCGCCGTGCCGCGCCAGCCTCTGTTCCAGTTCGTCCTGGTCGGCGACGGTTTCGATGCGGCCGACGACTGGATCGCGGAACGGGCGGCGCCCGGCACCATCGTGGTGACGGCCGATGTCCCCCTGGCGGCCCGGGCCGTGAAGGCGGGGGCGGAGGTGATCGGCCCGAACGGCCGGCCCTTCACCGAGGCCGGCATCGGCATGGCGCTCGCCACCCGCAACCTGATGGCGGACCTGCGCGCGGCGGGCGAGGTCACCCAGGGCCCGCGCGGTTTTTCCGCGCGCGACCGCTCGGCCTTCCTCTCGGCCCTGGACGAGACGGTGAACCGCCTGAAACGAAAGGGCTTCGGACCATGACCCGGCGGCGCATTTCCTCCGGCTCGCGCTTCGAGGCCGAGATCGGCTATTCCCGCGCCCTGGTCGCCGGCGACTGGGTCTTCGTCTCCGGCACCACCGGTTTCGATTATGCGGCCATGACCATCGTCGACGATGTCGCGGGCCAATGCGAACAGGCGCTGCGCAACATCGATGCGGCGCTGCGCGAGGCGGGCGCCGCCATGACGGATGTGGTGCGCGTCCACTACTACCTGCCGGACGGCGATGATTTTCCCGCCTGCTGGCCGGTCCTGCAACGCTGGCTGGGCGAGGTCCGCCCGGCGGCGACCATGCTGGTCACCGGCCTTGCGGACCCCCGGATGAAGATCGAGATCGAAGTGACGGCCCTGAAGGCAGGCTAAGCCCGCTTCAGAACCGGACCTTCACATTGGCCTGGACGCCGTGCTCGTCCGCGCCGCCGGCGATCTGGCCGTTGTAGCGGAGCCCGAGGCGCAGGCGGCGGCTGAGGCGGTATTCGACCCCGGCTTCGAGGGCCAGCGCATCCCGCGCGATGGGTGTGCCGGCGATGGTGAAGCCGCTGGCCGGATCGTCGCCGAAGATGGCGCTCGCGGTCGGTTCGGTATCGCCGTAAGCGTGGCGCCAGCCGATGGCGCCGCCGATGCCGAAGCCCTGTTCGCCGCTTTCGCGGTTGCCGCCGATGCGCACCCCCAGGGTCGAATGGCCCGTGGTCGCGGAGGCGCCGTCGATGGTCAGGGCCGCGGTGCCGCCGGTCTCGCGGATGTCGTCGCTCTGGACCCGGCCGAGGCTGAGGCTGACGAAGGGTTCCGCCGCCACCGAACCCCGGAGCGGAATGGCATAGCCGAGATCGCCGAAGACCTGATAGGTCGAGGCGCGGATCTCGCCGGCCAGCCGTTCGGTGCCGCCGGGCAGCACGGCGGTGCGGGTGCCGTCACCGGCGGTATAGGCATAGGACGCGCCGAGGCGAAGGGCCACATTGCCCATCTGCCGGCCGCCATAGACCGCCAGGGTGTAATTGTCGAGGTCGGCCGACGCCAGCGACCGGTCGCTCTCGACCGAGATCCGGGCATAGCCGCCGGCAAGGCCCAGGGTCCAGCCGCCCACTTCGCCATCGGCACCGGCCAGGAAGCCGGCGGTCGACGTATCCGTATCCGCGCCCGCGTCGTTGCCATAGCGGCCGAAGGCGCCATAGGCCGCGGTCCAGAAGGCGCCGTGACGGGTGTCGTCGCTGTCGCCCGCCGCCGCGGTCGGGATCAGGCTGCCCACCGCCCGGCCGGCGACGGTCAGGCTTTGCGACAGCCGGCCGATCACCGCCGACTGGATGTGCTGCGCCTCCCGGGCCAGGACCGCGACCGTGCCGGGATAGATCTCGCCGGACAGGGTGGCGAAGGCGGCTTCCGCCTCGGCCTTGGTCGCGGCGACCAATTGGGCCAGCAGGGCGTTGCCGCCCGGCAGGCGTTCCGCCCCGGCGGCCGCGGCCTTGCCGTTGTCGGTGGTCGCGGTGCTGGCGAAACTGGTGGCATTGCGTTCCAGGCTGGCCACCACCGCCGCCGGCTCGTAAGCGATATGGGCGTCGAGGAAGGCATAGGTGTCGGTCAGGTCGTCGAAGCGGCCGGCGACCCCGCCCGTCGCGGTGAGCACGGTATAGCGCTCGCCCGGCGCCATGCCGCCGAGGGTGAGCCGCGCGCCCTGGCCGATGGTCGCGGCGCCGGTCGCGGCCAAGCGGTCGTTGTCGCCCTCGTCGTCGATCCGGATCGCGAGCGTGCTGCCGCCTTCAAGCGCGACATCGCCGTTCACCTGCAGGATGCCGACGCCGGCATTGTCGCCCGGGGCGACGATGGCGCCCGAGTGCGCGGTCAGGCTGCCGGTGCGGCCGATGCCGGTCAGCGCCGTGCCCGAGCGCAGGGTGACGGCGGAACCGGCGATCGAGCCGTTGACCGCCAGGACGCCGGCCTCGACCAGCGTATCGCCGGTCAGGCTGCTGGTCCCGGTCAGGTTCAGCGTGCCGGCGCCGCGCTTCACCACGTCGCCGTCGCCGGCGATGGTGCCGGTGAAGCTCCAGTCGTCCGACCGGTCGAAGATCAGGGTGCCGGCATTGACGATGCTATTGTAGATCGCGCCCGCGGTGCCGCCGGCGCCGATGCGGAGCACGCCCGCCTCGACCAGGGTGCCGCCGGTCTGGGCCAGGCTGCCGGTCACGGTCAGCGTGCCGTCGCCGGCCTTGGTAACGCTGCCGGTGCCGCCGATATTGGCGGCGAAGGTGCCGTCGGTCGCCTGGTCGAAGGTGACGGCGGCATTGTCGGTGATATTGGTGGTCAGGCTGTCGCTGTCGCCGACCAGGCGCCCGCCGGCGATGGTGATGCCGCCGGTGAAACTGTTGCGGCCGTCCAGCACCAGGGTGCCCGCGCCGTCCTTCAGCAGGCCGCCGGTCCCCGTCAGGTCCTGGGCCAGGGTGAAGGTGGCGGCGCGGTCGGCGATGTCGAGGCCGCCACCCCGGCTGCCCCAGGTGATGCTGCGCGCCGTCGTCGTAAACGCGGTGCCGGTTACCCGCAGCACGCCGCCGTCGAAGTCGAGGCCGCCGCCGGCCGCGCCGAGGTTGCGGTCGTCCGAAACCGCCAGCGTGCCGCCCGACAGCGTGGTGCCGCCGGCATAGCTGTTGATGCCGGTCAGGGTGAGCAGGCCGCCGTCGGTCTTGCGGATGCCGCCGCTGCCGGTGATGGGCGCGGCGATCAGGGCGGTGATGCCGCTGTTCACCTGGATGTCGGCAGCGGTGACGGTCCTCAGCGCGCCCGACTCGGCCGCGGTCAGGCGATAGCCGTCGGTGACGAAGACGAGGCCGGCGAACGTCTGTTCCCCGGCGATGGCGACCGTGCCGGCGACGCCCTGGAACACCGCCCGCATCCCGGTCCAGATCCCGGCGGCCGAGCCTTCGAGGTTGGTCCAATTGGTGCCCGTGGCGTTCCAGGTGCCGCTGCCGCCGTTCACCTTGTCGTTCGGCGTGGTCCGGGCCCCGTTCCAGAAGGCGAGTTCGCCGGTGACGCCGTCGACCACCAGATTGACCTGGGCGGCATTCGACGTGTCGAGGGCGAGGGCGTTGAAGGTCACATTGCCGGGCACCGCGCCATAGGCGAGGCCATCGTCGGTGAGCGTGCCGCCATAGGTGAACAGGCGGTAGACGCCGGGGGCGAGGCGGCCGTCGGCGGCGGCGATATCGAGGGTGCCGTCCAGCTTCAGGTTGCCGTCGACGACGACAAGGTCGTTCAGCGCCCCGCCGATCACGCCCGGCCGGTTCAGGTCGAAGCGCACCCGGGCGCCGGGCGCGAGGTCGAGGGCGCCGACGGTCAGCGTGCCGGGGCCGTCGGTTCCCGGGCTCAGGGTGCCGTCGGCGATCGCCACCGCCGTCGCCACCCGCCCGCTGCCGGCCAGCGTGCCGCCGCCGGAGACCTTGAGCGGCGCAGCGGCGGCGAGCGTGCCGTCGACGATCAGGGTGCCGCCCGAAACCGCGGACGTGTCGGTGAAATCATTGGCGCCGGCAAGGCGCAGCGTGCCGCCGGTGACCCGGACCCCGGCGAAACTGTTGTGACCGGTCAGGTCCAGCCAGCCGCTGCCGGCCTTGGTCAGCAGGGCATCGCCGCCGATATCGTTCCGCCAGCGGTCGTAGAGGTCGAAGCCGCCCTGTTCGGCGATCATGGTCACCGTCGTGTCGGTCTCGATCGCGCCATAGCCATCGGCGGCGGCGAACAGGTTCAGGCGTTCCCAATTGTCCTTGTCCAGCATGGCGTCGCCGGACGGCAGGGCGGTGGTGCGCAGGACTTCGCGGCGCTGCGCCGCGGTCAGATAGGGCAGGCGGCTGGCGATCAGCCATTCGGCGCCGTTCGGCACCACCATGGGCACATCGGTGGCGAAGGTGCCGGTAAAGCCGTAGGTCAGACGATAGGTGTAATCCGCCTTGTTCTGCTCGTAATTGCCGAAGAGGTCGGCCTCGCTCTGGGCCCGGGCGCAGGCGGCGGCGCTGTCGCCGCATTTCCGCGCGAAGTAATTCTTCAGTTCGAGGGCGGCGAGGTTCAGTTCGAGGCGGGTCAGCGGGTTGCCGATCAGTTCCGCCACGTTCGCCTGCGAGATGATGCGGCCGCCGATCACATCCATCGGGTAGTGGACGCCGACGATGATCCGGTTGTTGCCGAATTCCGAGCCCCGGGTCAGGAACTCCTGGTATCTCTCGGGGAAGAGATAGGCCATGGTCAGCATCATGGTATAGCCATAGGTCGTATGGCCGCTGGGGAAGGAATAGCCGCCGCCGGAAGAGCCGGGCGCCCGCACCACCTGGTCGCTCATGCGGAAGGGGCGCTCGTTCTTGAAGTATTCCTTGGCGATCGGCGCCGAGATCACCGTGACATAGGCGGTCAGCAGCGAGGTCGCGGTCAGCGGCAGGGAGGCGCTGAACAGGCCGGTCGAATCGAAGGCATCGGCGAAGATCGGGCCGAGCACCGGGCCAAGCGCGTCCGCAAGCTGGATGATGGTCTGGCTGTTGTCGTCCTCGACCGCCCGGCGTTCCTGCTCGGACGTCCGGTTGCGGGTGGCGTCGATCACCAGTTGCAGGTTCCGCGCGATCAGCTCGGGGTAATCCTGCCGCAGGGTATCGAATTGCTTCAGCAGGCCGATGGCGTCGGCCGCCTGGACGGAGGAGGCTTGCAGGCCAAGCAGCAGGGCGAGGCCGGAGGTGAGCATACGCATGTTACAACCCGTTCCTTGCACCGGTGGGCTTTGCACCGGTGGGCCGTTCCTTGCACCGGTGGGGGAATCCGGTACTGACATTATTGTCACCGGGCGAAAGCCTAGGGGCGGGGCACGACAGGTTGATTACAATGCGCGGAGACTTTATGCCCACGGCCAGGATGCCGAACCGGATTGGGGTCAATGTTCATGTCGACGGCTGATGGCCTGCTTTCGTCCGTCACCCTGGTGCTGGGCGGTGCGCGCTCGGGCAAGAGCCGCCATGCCGAGGCCCTGGTGCGCGGTGCCGGCCCCGGTCCCTGGGCCTATGTCGCGACCGCCCAGGCTTTCGACGACGAGATGCGCGAACGGATCGCCCGCCACCGCGCGGACCGGGAGGCGACGGGCCCCGGCGGCTGGCGCACGGTCGAGGCGCCGCTCGATCTTGGCGCGGCCATCGCCGCCGAGCCGGCGGCACGGCCCCTGCTGGTCGATTGCCTGACCCTGTGGCTGACCAACCTGATGCTGGGGCAGCGTGATATCGCCGCGGGCATCGATGCACTGGAGGCGGCGCTGGCGGCCCGCGGCGCGCCGAGCGTCCTCGTCGCCAACGAGGTCGGCCTCGGCATCGTGCCGGACAATGCCCTGGCCCGCGCCTTCCGCGACGAGGCGGGGCGGCTGAACCAGCGTCTGGCGGCGCGTGCGGGGCGGGTCCATTTCATCGTCGCCGGCCTGCCGATCGTGGTGAAGTGATCACGGCGGGCGATCGACTTGCGCCGCCGCGGGGTTTCGCATTTGCCTTTGCCCGGCCGGGCGGGGTAGAACGGCAGGACACGGGATACTCAGTTCGGATCGGCCATGAAGTTCCTTTTGCGCGCCCTGACCTGGTGGCACGACGCAACCATCGGCACCTCGCTGTTCACCGCCCGCAAGGGCGAAAGGGTGGGCAAGGACGATCAGGGCAATGTCTATTACCGCGAGCGCGGCGGCGACCGCCGCTGGGTGATCTACAACGGCGAGATCGAGGCGACCCGCATTCCCCCCGAATGGCATGCCTGGCTGCACGGCCTGTCCGATGCCCCGCCCTCGGAAAAGCCGCTGCCGACCAAGCCCTGGGAAAAGCCGCATCACGCCAATCTGACCGGCACCGCCGCCGCCTATCACCCGCCGGGCAGCCTGGCGGGCGAGGGGCAGCGCGCCCGCGCCGTCGGCGACTACGAAGCCTGGACTCCGAACTGAGCGCGGGGCCGGACGGGCGCGCCGCCGCCCCGATTCCGCCGCAAATTCAAGGGATAAGGGGCCCATGAGTTCCAACCTGGTCGAGACTCTGATCGGTGCCGTCGTCGTCGGCGTCGCCGCGGTCTTCCTGATCTTCGCCTATTCGAACGTCGGTCCCGCGACCGGCGGCAGCTATGGCCTGACCGCCCGCTTCGACCGGATCGACGGCCTGCCCAACGGCGCCGACGTCCGCATCAGCGGCATCAAGGTCGGCAGCGTCACCGGCCAGACCCTGGACCCGAAGACGTTCCGCGCCACGGTCCATCTCAGCATCGCCAATGCGATCGAACTGCCGGACGACAGTTCGGCCAAGGTCGCGACCGAAGGTCTGCTCGGCGGCGCCTATATCGCGATCGAGCCGGGCGGTTCCGACAAGAACCTCGGCCATGACGGCGAAATCAAATATACGCAAAGCAGCGTCGACATGATGAGCCTGATCTCCCGCGCCGTCTTCGGTTCGGGCGACGGCACGGCGCCGGCGGGCACCGGCGGTCAATGAGCGTCTCGCGCCGCTTCGGTCTCCTGCTGGCCGCCGCCCTCGCCTTCGGGGCGGGGCCCGCGGTCGCCCAGGCGCCGGAGCCGGCCCCGTCCGCCGGCGATGCGGCCCCCCCGGCCGAGGATATCCCGAGCGATGTCGAAACCCCGGCCCGTCCCGGCGCCGGCGGCGACGTGGTGGTGCCGCCCGATCCGGCAAGCCTGAAGGCCGTGGGCGTCACGCTTCAGGGCCTCGACAAGGTGACCGGCCGCACCTCGGCGATCGAGGTGCCGATGGACGGCACGGCGGCTTTCGGCACGCTGATCATCCGCCTGCGCCAGTGCATCACGGCGCCCGCCGATGAAAAGCCCGAAACCTCCGCCTTCCTGGAAATCACCGACCAGCCCCCGGGCCAGACGGCGGCGAATGTCGTGTTCTCCGGCTGGATGTTCGCGTCCAGCCCGGCCCTTTCCGCCCTGGAACACCCGGTCTACGACGTCTGGGTCAGCACCTGCCGCACGGCGCCGCACTGAGCTCTTTCATCGTTACGCATCGGCGGGCGGAATCCGAAACCGCCGGCGCCGGACAGGCGACGGGGCAGGTAAGGCTCAGGCGAGGGCCTTCAGCACGGTCTCGCCCGGCAATCCCTGGGGCAGGGCGAAGAAATCGCCGGGCGGCGCGGTCAGGGCGGCGTCCAGCTGCTGCCGATAGGCTTCGCGGGGGATTTCGATCGCGCCGAAACGCATCAGGTGGCCGGTGACGAATTGCGTGTCGAGCAGGCGGAAACCGCCGGCCCGCAGCCGGGCGACGAGATGCACGAGGGCGACCTTCGAGGCATCGGTCTCGCGGCTGAACATGCTCTCGCCGAAAAAGGCGGCGCCGAGCCGGACGCCGTAAAGCCCGCCCACCAGCCGCCCCTCCAGCCGCGTTTCCACCGAATGGGCATGGCCCAGGCGATGCAGCCCGGCATAGAGGGCGCGGATGCGATGGCTGATCCAGGTCGAGCGCCGGCCGGGGGCGGAGGCGGCGCAGGCCGCGACCACCCCTTCGAAATCCTGGTCGACGGTGACCGCGAAACGGTCGTGGCGGACGGTTTTGGTCAGGCTGCGGGGCAGGTGGAACTGGTCGAGGGGCAGGATGCCCCGCCAGTCGGGATCGACCCAGAACAGGTCGTCGTCGCGCGCATGGTCGGCCATCGGGAAGATGCCGGCGGCATAGGCGCGCAACAACAGGGCGGGGGTCAGGTCGGTCATGGTGCGGTGACACCATAAGACCCAAACGCCGCCGGCGGAAGGCCGGCGGCGTGCTGTCGTCAGTCTTCCGTCCGGGTGCGGGCGATGAACTGTTCGAGCCAGTGGATGTGATAGTCGCCGTTGACGAAATCGGTCTCGCCGATCAGGCGCTGGTGCAGCGGGATGGTGGTCTCGATGCCGCCGACGACATATTCGTCGAGCGCGCGGCGCAGGCGCATCAGGCACTCGTTCCGGCTCTTGCCGTGGATGATCAGCTTGCCGATCAGGCTGTCGTAATAGGGCGGGATGCGATAGCCGGTATAGGCTGCCGAATCGATGCGCACCCCCGGGCCGCCCGGCGGGTGGTAATCCAGGATCTGCCCGGGCGAGGGGGTGAAGGTCACCGGGTTTTCCGCATTGATGCGGCACTCGATGGCATGGCCCGCGAACTGGATGTCGTCCTGCGAGAAGGAGAGCGGCGCGCCGGCGGCGATGCGGATCTGCTCGCGCACGATGTCGATCCCGGTCACCGCCTCGGTGATCGGGTGCTCCACCTGCAGGCGGGTGTTCATCTCGATGAAGTAGAATTCCCCGTTCTCATAGAGGAATTCGACCGTGCCGACCCCGAGATAGCCGAGCTTGCGCATGGCATCGGCGACGATATTGCCGATCCGGTTGCGCTCGTCGACGTTGAGGGCGGGCGAGGGGGCTTCCTCCAGTACCTTCTGGTGGCGGCGCTGGAGCGAGCAGTCGCGCTCGCCGAGGTGGACGACATTGCCGAAACCGTCGGCGATCACCTGGATTTCGATATGCCGGGGCTGGCCGAGGTATTTCTCGATATAGACCGCATCGTCGCCGAAGGCGGCCTTGGCCTCGGACCGGGCGGTGGACAGGGCGACCGCCAGGTCGTCGAGGCTGCGGGCGACCTTCATGCCGCGCCCGCCGCCGCCCGACGCCGCCTTGATCAGCACGGGAAAGCCGATCGACTTCGCGATCTCGACCGCTTCCTCCTCGGTCGAGACGCCGCCCTCGGAGCCGGGAACGACCGGGATGCCCAGCGCCTTCGCCGTCTTCTTGGCGACGATCTTGTCGCCCATGACGCGGATGTGCTCCGGCTTCGGGCCGATGAAGGTGATGCCGTGCTCGCCGACGATCTGGGCGAAATTGGCATTTTCCGACAGGAAGCCATAGCCGGGGTGGATGGCGTCGGTATTGGTGATCTCGGCCGCCGAGATCAGCGCCGGGATATGCAGGTAGCTCTTGTTCGAGGGCGGCGGGCCGATGCAGACGCTTTCGTCCGCGAGGCGGACATGCATCGCATCCGCATCCGCCGTCGAATGCACCGCCACGGTGGCGATGCCCATTTCCTTGCAGGCGCGGTGGATGCGCAGCGCGATTTCGCCCCGGTTGGCGATCATGACCTTGTCGAACATGGGCGTCTCCCGTCCTTACTCGAGGACGACCAGGATCTCGCCATATTCGACCGGCTGGCCGTTCTCGACCGCGAGCTTCTGCACGACGCCGTCGCGCGGGCTGGGGATCGCGTTCATCGTCTTCATGGCTTCGACGATCAGCAGGGTCTGGCCCTTGCTGACCCGGTCGCCGACGCGGACGAAGCTGGCCGCCCCCGGCTCGGGCGACAGATAGGCGGTGCCGACCATGGGCGAGGTCACCGGCGTGCCGCTGACGGCGGCAGGCGCTGCGGCCGCCGGGGCAGCCGCGGCGGCAGGGGCTGCCGCGACGGCAGGGGCATGAGCCGGGGCCACAGACTGGGACGCGACGACGGTCACCTGGCGGGCGACGCGGATGGTGCTGCCACCCTCGCTCACCTCGATTTCGGTCAGGTCGGCATCGGCCAGGATCTGCGCGAGTTCGCGGATCAGCTCCTTGTCGAACGACATTTTCGCCATGAAAGGAAATCTCCAGTTCCAAAGACGGGCAAGGCGCCGGAATCGGGGGAGGGCGCCCGCCCCGTTACGCTCAGTTGCGCGCGGGCAATTCCTGGCCGATCAGGCCCTTCACCGCCTCGAGGGCGAGAAGATAGCCCTGGACCCCAAGGCCGCAGATCACGCCCCGGGCCGCCAGCGAGATATAGGAATGATGGCGGAACGCCTCGCGCTTGAAGATGTTGGACAGGTGCACCTCGATGGTCGGCACCTCGACCGCGATCAGCGCATCCATGATGGCGATCGACGTATGGGTATAGGCCCCGGCATTGATGATGATGCCGGTCGCCCGGCCCCGGGCGCCATGGATGAGGTCGATCAGCTCGCCCTCATGGTTGCTCTGGTGGAATTCGACTTCGAGGCCGAATCCCTCGCCCCAGGCTTCGACCATGGCCTTGATGCCCGCCAGCGTGTCGCGGCCGTAGATATGCGGCTCGCGCGTGCCCAGGAGGTTGAGGTTGGGTCCGTTGAGGACGAGAACGGTTGGCCGCATGTGCGCCCCTGGGCAGAGATGATGCCGGCGTGGCGCCGACATGAGTGACAAAAGCCGTTGTTCGGCTGGCGCACATTACATTGCAGTGCCATCAGGTGCAAATCCCGCTCGCCCCAATGCGTCTCAAGGGCTGCGGCGCGGGGGCAAAAGCCGCGGCCGGCCGCCGCGATCGAGGCGGAACAGGGCCCGGCCGAGCACGGCATCGGGCCTGATTCGGCCGATGCCGGCGCTGTCGACCGAGAGAAGATTGTCGCCGGCGAGGGCCAGGCTGCCCGAGGCGCCGATGCGGATGATCCGCTTCACGATCAGCCCGAGGTCCCGGTGCCGGGCGACCACCACGTCCCCGGGCCGGGGCCTGCCCCTGGTGAGGACGACGAGCAGGTCGCCGTCCTCGAGGGTCGGCGCCATGCTGCTGCCCCGGACCCGGACCAGACGCAGCATGGACGGCCTCAGAGGTCGGGATAGACGACGGCGAGCGCCGGCGGATAGGGGGCGGTGCAGCGCTTGGTCTTGACCGATTTGGTCGCCCAGAAGATTTCGGCGAATTCGTTCACCAGGTCGACCAGCTTCACCGCCGCCTCGCGCGAGACGCCCTGCCGCGCGGCGCTCGCCTGCAGCATGATGCGGTGGGTCAGCTCGTGGATCTGGGGAAAGGCCTCGAACTGCGGTGCCTTGAAGTAGTCGCCCCAGATGACGCGGACCGCCTGCTTCACCTTTTCCGCATGTTCTTCCTTCTGGGCGACGGCGCGGGCGACCGTGTTCAGGAAGGCGATGTCGTCCTCGGGCCGATGGGCGCGCCAGTCGTCCAGGATGTCGATCATGCGCACCACGGTCAGGGCGTCGATCAGGATCGGGCCCGGGTCGTAGATCTTGCAGGGAATGTCGCAATGGGCCGCGGCCTCGGCGACCAGGCCGAGGCCCTGAAGCCGGTCGAGCAGATGGGCGAATGCACGCATGCCGATATCCTTCGTCGAATCAATGCTGCTGAGGGGGATTGAGGGCGTTCAGCGCCGCCTGCCGCGCCTGCTCGACCGCGCCGGCCAGGGCCGTCTCCGGATCGCCCTGCCGCCGCATGTCGAGCAAGAGGGCGCCCAGCGCATGTTTAAGGTGGCGGACGCAGGCGAGCCGGAACGGTGGCGACAATGCGGTCGTGCCCGCCGAAGCCGACAGGATGGCAAGGGCATCGTCGAGCAGCCGGCGGGCCTCGGCCGGGCGGTTCTGGCGGTGGCGCAGGTCGGCGAGGTTCTGGTGGGCGACGTTCAGCGCCGGGGGGCCGTCCGCGGCCTGGGCGGCCAGCAGCCGGCGGGCCGCCTGCTGGGCCTCGCAATAGCAGGCATCGGCCGCCGCAAGCTCGCCCCGGCCGAAAAGCTCGTTGCCTTCGATGGTCGAGAGGCGCCATTGCCGCCGGTCTTCGACGGTGCCCCGGTCGAAGGGAGAGCCCAGTTCCAGCCTGCTCATGCGCCCGCCAGTCCCTTGCGAGGAAATCAACAGGCGCAGGGTGACATCCGCAAGACGCCGCCGGAAATCACATCCGGCGATCAACCCTTCAGCGGTGGCGTTCGAGCACTTTCTGGACGACCTGGAACAGGGCGGTGAAATCGACCGGCTTCGAGACGTAATCGTCCATCCCGGCCTCGATATAGCGTTCGCGGTCGCCGCGCATGGCATGCGCCGTGACGGCGATGATCGGGACATTGCCGTGGGGCGGCGGCAGCTTGCGGATTTCGGCCGTCGCCTGGATGCCGTCCATCTCGGGCATGCGGACATCCATCAGGATCAGGTCGAAGACCTGCTGGCGGGCTTTCTCCACCGCCTCGACGCCGTCGTTCGCCAGCGTCACCCGGTGCCCGGCGGTGCCGAGCCGGGCGACCATCAGCTTCTGATTATAGGGGTGATCCTCGGCGACCAATATATTCAAGGACTTGTTGCCCAGGTCCTCGCTTCGCGCCTCGGAACGCAGGCGATCCTGGGTGCTGGGGCCGCCGTAGGATTCGGTTTCGACCACGTCGAAGGGCAGGGTGACCCAGAAGGTGGAGCCGCGCCCCGGCGCGCTGGCAAGGCCGATATGCCCGCCCATCATCTCGGTCAGCTGGCGGCAGATCGCCAGCCCGAGGCCGGAGCCGCCATAGGTGCGCGCGGTCGCCGTGTCGGCCTGTTCGAACTTGCGGAACAGGCGGCTTTGCACGTCCTCCGCGATGCCGATGCCCGAATCCTTGACCTCGAAGCGCAGCACGATCTTCTCGCCCATCGAGGCTTCCCGCTTCACCCGCAGGGCGACGAAGCCGGACGAGGTGAATTTCACCGCGTTGGAGACGAGGTTGACCAGGATCTGGCGCAGCCGGTCCGGATCGCCGATCAGGGCGGAGACGCCCCGGAGGTCGTTGGTGACGAAGAATTCCAGGCCCTTGCGGTTGGCCTGGCTTTCCCAGATGGCGGCGATGCCGTCCAGCACTTCGTTCGGATCGAAGGGGCGGTCGTAAAGCTCGAAGCGGCCGGCCTCGATCTTCGAAAGGTCGAGGATATTGTTCAGCAGGGTGAGCAGGGTCTCGCCCGATTTCTGCACCGCCTCGGCATAGTCGCGCTGGTCGGCGGTCAGCGGCGTGTCGAGCAGGAGGCCGGTCATGCCCAGGATGCCGTTCATCGGCGTGCGCAGTTCATGGCTCATGGTGGCCAGGAATTCGGATTTCGCCCTGTTCGCCGCCTCGGCCTGCTTGGCCGTGCTGACCGCCTCCATCGCGGTCTTCCGCTCCGAAATGTCGCGGATGATGCCGACATAGACCCGGCCGCCGTCGGTGATCGCCTCGCCGACTGACAGTTCCATCGGGAAGGTGCTGCCGTCCTTCCGCTGGCCCACCACCTCGCGGCCGATGCCGATGATCTTGCGCACGCCCGTGCGCTGGTAATTGGTGATATAGCTGTCGTGTTCCTGCCGGTAGGGAGCGGGCATGAGCATGCGGACGTTGCGTCCGGCCACTTCCCCCGGGGCATAGCCGAACAGGCGCTCGCAGGCCGGGTTGTAGATCTGCACGTTGCCGTCGGCATCGATGATGATCAGGCCGTCGACGGCGGTCTCGATCACCGCGCGCATCTTGGCTTCCGAGGCGCGGAGCGCTTCCTCGGCGTGCTTGCGCTCCGAAATGTCGCGGATGATGCCGACATAGACGATGTCGCCGTCGGCCGCGGCCTCGCCCACCGAAAGCTCCATCGGGAAGGTGCTGCCGTCCTTCCGCTGGCCCAGCACCTCGCGGCCGATGCCGATGATCTTGCGCACGCCGGTGCGGCGGTAATTGTCCAGATAGCCGTCGTGCTCCACCCGATAGGGGGCGGGCATCAGCATGCGGACATTGTGGCCGAGCACGTCCTGCGGGGTATAGCCGAACAGTTTCTCGCAGGCGGAGTTGAACAGTTTGATCGAGCCCAGGCGGTCGATGATGATGATGCCGTCCACCGCCGTATCGATGACCGCCTTCAGTTGGATGGCACTGCTTTCCACGATCCTCACCTTAACGCGCGGCTGGCCGATAAACCGGGGCAGCTTGGCATGATGCGCTCACCAAAAGGTTAACTCCGGCCCGGGGATCGCCTATATCTCTGCCGTCGGTTGCAAGCATGGAATCGGTGGGAGCGCGAGGCGGACATGAACATCACGGTCAACGGCGATCAACTGGCGCTTTCCGGTCCCTCGACGGTGGCCGGCCTGATCGCCCGGCTCGGGCTCGACCAGGGCAAGGTCGCGGTCGAACGCAATCTCGAAATCGTGCCGCGCTCGACCTATGGCGACGTGCAGCTGGCCGAGGGCGACCGTATCGAGATCGTCCATTTCATCGGCGGCGGCAGCGGGGCGGCCGCTGCGGACGAGGATCCCTTCTTCGTTGCCGGGCGGCGCTTCACCTCGCGCCTGCTGGTCGGCACCGGCAAATACAAGGATTTCGAGGAAACCCGCGACGCCATCGCGGCGTCCGGCGCCGAAATCGTCACGGTCGCGGTGCGTCGGGTCAATCTGGCGACACCGGGCGCCCCCATGCTGGTCGATTACCTCGACCCCAAGGTCTATACCTTCCTGCCCAATACCGCGGGCTGCTATACCGCCGAGGATGCGGTGCGCACCCTGCGCCTGGCGCGCGAGGCGGGGGGCTGGAACCTCGTGAAGCTCGAAGTGCTGGGCAATATCAAGACCCTTTACCCGGACATGGCGGAAACCCTGAAGGCGGCCGAGGTCCTGGTGAAGGAAGGCTTCGACGTCATGGTCTATTGTTCCGACGACCCGATCGCGGCCAAGCGCCTTGAAGAGATCGGCTGCTGCGCGATCATGCCGCTGGCGGCGCCCATCGGTTCCGGCCTCGGGGTGCAGAACCCGGTCAACATCCGCCTGATCATCGAGGCGGCGAAAGTGCCGGTCCTCGTCGATGCCGGGGTCGGCACGGCGTCGGATGCGGCGGTCGCCATGGAACTCGGCTGCGAGGCGGTCCTGATGAACACCGCGATCGCCGAGGCAAAGAACCCGATCCTGATGGCCCGCGCCATGAAGGCGGCGATCGAGGCCGGGCGGCTGGCCTATCGCGCCGGGCGCATGCCGCGGAAATTCTACGCCGACCCGAGTTCGCCCCTGGCCGGGCTGATCTGACGTCCGGTCACCCCGATCAGTCGCCGAACAGGGCCATCTGGCCGCCGCGGTCGAGGGGCGGGCGGAAGCGGGTGACGTCGAGCGCGTGGCGCCTGGTGTCGAGGCCGAGACGGGTGCAGGCGAGGCGGAAACGCTGGGCGATCATCTCGGCATAGGCGCCCTGGCCGTGCTGGCG
The DNA here is from genome assembly GCF_003173055.1 of Zavarzinia compransoris. Taxonomy (NCBI): domain Bacteria; kingdom Pseudomonadati; phylum Pseudomonadota; class Alphaproteobacteria; order Rhodospirillales; family Zavarziniaceae; genus Zavarzinia; species Zavarzinia compransoris. Next base: position 1,166,596 of record NZ_QGLF01000001.1, on the reverse strand, counting down.
GGTGCCGAATTCGGCGCTGTTCAGCTGGCCGTCGCGGATATCCCGGACGAGCGCGAGCACCCGGGGCGCCCGTTCCGGCAGGGCGGCGGCCAGCCATTCCTGGAACAGGTCCTTGATCTCCAGCGGCAGGCGCAACAGCACATAGGAGGCGAAGCCGGCGCCGGCCTTGGCCCCGGCGTCGAGGATCGCCTCGGTCTCGTGGTCGGTCAGGCCGGGGATGATGGGGGCGGTGATGACGCCGGTCGGAATGCCGGCCCCGGCCAGGGCGCGGATCGCCTCCAGGCGCCTTTCGGGCGTTGCCGCCCGGGGTTCCATGCGCCGGGCGAGACGGCGGTCGAGGGTGGTGACCGAAAGGGCGACCCGGGCGAGATTGCGCTGCGCCATGCGACCCAGGATATCGATGTCGCGCTGGACCAGGGCGGATTTGGTGACGATGGTGACCGGGTGGTTCCAGCGTTCCAGCACGTCCAGGATGGCGCGGGTGATTTCCAGCTTCTTGTCGATCGGCTGATAGGGATCGGTATTGGTGCCCATGGCGATCGGCTTGCAGCGGTAGCTTTTGACGCCCAGTTCCGCTTCCAGCAGGCGGGCGGCATCGGGCTTGAAGAACAGCCGGCTTTCGAAATCGAGGCCCGGCGAAAGCCCCAGCCAGGCATGGGTGGGGCGGGCGTAGCAATAGGTGCAGCCGTGCTCGCAGCCCCGATAGGCATTGATCGAACGGTCGAAGCCGAGGTCCGGGCTGTCGTTCCTTGAGATGACGCTTTGCGCCTTGTCGGGCTGGACCGTGGTGTGCAGGCGCGGTGCCGGTTCATCCAGGTTGCCCCAGCCGTCGTCCAGGGCCACCCGGCGCTGGGTCTCGAAGCGGCCGGAGGCGTTGGACAGGGTGCCGCGCCCGGCGCCGGCGTCCTTGTCGGCCGTGGCCTTGCCGTCCCGGCGGCCGCGCGGCGCCTCCGCCGCTTCGCCGCGAACGAAGACGGGGCGGGGAGACGGGGGGCGCTTGGCCGGTATGGTCGGAGGGGAAGCCATGAAAAGAACATGGCATGAACAGAACAAAAAGAGAACATTAAAATCGGAAAAAACGCCGGCCCGGGCTCAGAAGCGGTCCATCAACTCGACGAAATTGCAGGGGCGGAAGCGGCTGTCGAGCTGGGTCTTCAGGATGTCGTCCCAGGCATCCCGGCAGGCGGAGGGCGAGCCGGGCAGGGCGAACAGCAGGGTGCGCCCGGCGATGCCGGCGACCGCGCGCGACTGGATCGTCGAGGTGCCGATCTTGGCGTAGGAGAGCCAGCGGAACAATTCGCCGAAACCGTCGATCTCCTTCTCGAACAGGGTGCGGAAAGCCTCGGGCGTCACGTCGCGCCGGGTGATGCCGGTGCCGCCGGTCGCGATCACCACCTCGATCGCGGGATCGGCGATCCAGGCCTGGACCTGGCCGATGATGGCCGGCTGGTCGTCGGTGACGATGGCGCGGGCGGCCAGGATATGTCCGGCGCCGGTGAGGCGTTCGACCAGCGTATCGCCCGAGCGGTCCTCGGCCGGGCCGCGGGTATCGGAGATAGTGAGAACGGCGATGCGGACCGGGCGGAAGGCCCGGCTTTCGTCAACCGGCATTGCGTTTCGTGCCTGTGCGGATGGCTTCCCGGTCCTGGGGGACATAGATCGGCCAGGCGCCGCTGGCGGCGGCGTCCAGCGTTTCCAGGGTCTGGCCCAGGCGGGCCTGATAGATCCAGAAATTGGCCAGGATCCGCTCGATGAACAGGCGGGTCTCGCCGGCCGGAATGCTTTCGATGAAGAGCAGGGGATCGCCGTTGAAGCGCACCTCGGCCAGCCAGCGTTCCGCGGCGCCGGGCCCGGCGTTATAGGCGGCGGCGACCAGGAACAGGTTGTTGCCGATGCTGCCGTTCGCCATCAGCATCTCGATATAGGCTTGGCCGAGGCTGAGGTTGGTGCCGGGATCGGTCAGGTTCTTCAGCTTGCGGTCCAGTTCGATGCCCCGGCGGTCGGCGACGATCCGCGCCGTCGCCGGCATCAATTGCATCAGGCCGACGGCGCCCACCGGGCTGCGGGCATGGGTATTGAAGCCGGATTCCTGCTTGGCGAAGGCAAACAGCAGGGCGCGGTCGATGCGCAAGCCCTCGCTCGGGCGCCATTCGGGCACGGGATAGCGGCCGTTGCCGTGGGTCGCCGGATCGATCAGGCCGAGGCGGACGGCCAGGGCGTCGATACCCGAGGTTTCGGTCGGCGACAGCGTCGCGCGCAGCAGGCCGAGTTCGGCGCTGGCAAGGTCCGGCTGGCCGATGGCGGCCAGCGCCGCCGCCCGCTGCACGGCGGGATCGAAGGCAAGGGCGTGAAGGGCGCGGGCATCGATCTGGTCGAGGTCCGGGGTCGCGGCGATATCGCGGCCGAGCAGCCGCGTCGCCATCAGGCCGTAGAAGGTGTTCGGATATTGCGCGGCCCGGGTCAGGTGATCCAGCACCCGTTCCGGCCGGCCGGCGATGAGATCGGCCCGCGCGGCCCAGAAGGCGGCGGCCGAGGCGACCCAGACCGAGACGGTCTCGGCCTCCGCCAGGGCGGCGAAGTGGATGCCGGCCCGGGCCGGTTCGCCCAGGCGCCAGGCGGCGAGCCCGGCGGTCCAATCGGCCATCGGCACGTCGGCGCGCGACCGGTCGGCGACGCCGGCGGCCATCTCATAGGCCGCGCGGTCGTCGCCCATGCGGTAATAGTGGCGGGCGATGTCGGCGCGGGCGAATTCCTGTTCCAGGGGATCGAGACGGCCACCCACCCGGGGCTCGTCCAGCAATTGCGCCGCCTGGTCCGGGCGGTCGGCGCGCAGCGCCGCGGCGATCCGGGGCGAGACCGAGCGTTCCCGCGCCGCATTGGGCCGGCCCCGCGGCTCCAGCGGCATGACGTCGAGGGGCGAATCCATCAGGGCGAAGACGCGGGCATTGCCGATCGGGCGCAGGAAGCGGCTGCCGTCGTCGCCGGCGCCGGCCGGATTGGCCGCGGCGGCCAGCGCCTCGATATCCTCCGCCCCCGGCAGTTCGGCATAGGCGGCGATCCAGGACGCCAGTTCGCCGGTGCCGGCACTGTAGCGCGCGGTATCGAGATAGCGCAGGCGCATCAGGTGCCCGACCAGCATCAGATCGCTCAATTCGGCGACCTGGCGGTCCGCCTCGGCGAAATCGCCCCGCTCCTGCGCGTCGAAGGCGGCGCGGTAGCGCTTCAGGTCCGGGGCGGAAAGATTATGCAGGGGCTTCAGGCCCGGCGCCGGCGGGGCGACCACGGTGCCGGCGTCGCTGGCGGCCCGGGCCGCGGCAAGGGGGCCGAAGGCGAGACCCGCAGCCAGCGCAAGCACAAGCGCCGTCCCGGACGCACGCCGGAACGCAGCCCCACCCCGTACGGGCAGCCGCCCTGAAGCCATGGATCCCCCAATACCCAACTCAGCCCTTGGCCAAGGTAACCCAGGCCGGCATCGCGCGCCAAGACGGTATCTACGGAAGCAGGCGCGGAATTCAGGGATTTCCACCGTCGAGGCGGCGTTTGACGGCCAGGAAATCGCGCCAGGCCTCGCGCTTGGCCTGGGGCTGGCGCAGCAGATAGGCCGGGTGCAGGGTGGGCAGGGCGGGGATGCCCTCGACCTCGTGCCAGCGCCCGCGCAGCCGGGTGATGCCTTCGGACGTGCCGAGCAAGGTCGCCGCCGGCGTGCCGCCGAGCAGGATGAGGACTTTCGGCCGGGCCAGTTGGATCAGGCGCTCGACGAAGGGCTTGCAGGTCGCGGTCTCGACCGGATCGGGCTTGCGGTTGGCGGGCGGGCGCCAGAACAGGATATTGGCGATATAGGCGTCGCGGCCGCGGTCGCGCCCGATGGCGGCCAGCATGCGGTCCAGCAATTGCCCGGCGCGGCCGACGAAGGGGCGGCCCAGGCGGTCCTCGTCCGCCCCCGGCGCCTCGCCGACCAGGAGCAGGTCGGCGCCGAAAATCCCGTCCGCGATCACCGTGTTCATGGCCCCGGCCTTCAGCGGGCAGCCGTCGAAGGCCCGAATCGCCGCTTCCAGTGCTGCTATATCGTCGCAGGCGGCGGCGATCTGGCGGGCGCTGGCGATCGCGGCGCTTTCGGCCCCGGTTTCGCGCCCCTGGGGCGGCAGGATCGGCACCGCCGGCGCCGCGGGCCGGAAAGACGCTGCGGCGACAGGGGCTTCCGGGGCCGCGGGGGGCCTCGGCGCCTGCCGGCGGGAGGTCTCGAAGCGGTCGATCGCGACGTCGCCGATGACCTCGTCGACCCCGGCCGACAGGTACCATTCGAGGATAGTCCCGATTTCAGTGATTTGATCCATGGATTGACAATAGCACTATCGTTATGTTCCCGCTTCACAACATCGGGGCCGTCAAGGCCGGGCCAGCTATTGACAGTGAATTGCGGGGTTAGGAGGAGCTTGATGGAACGCGAGGCGATGGAGTTCGATGTGGTCATTGTCGGCGCAGGGCCGGCGGGCCTGTCGGCGGCGATCAGATTCAAGCAGCTCTGTGCCGAGCAAGGGAAGGACTACACCGTCTGCGTGATCGAGAAGGGCTCCGAGGTCGGCGCCCATATTCTCTCGGGCGCGGTGCTCGACCCCAAGGCGCTGAACGAGCTGCTGCCGGACTGGAAGGAGCGCGGCGCGCCCCTGAACACGCCGGTCACCGAAGACCAGTGGCTGTTCCTGACCGAGAAGAAGTCGCTGTCCTATCCGGCCTTCGTCCTGCCCTCGTTCATGCACAACCACGGCAATTATATCGTCAGCCTGGGCAATGTCTGCCGCTGGCTGGCGGCCCAGGCGGAAGAACTCGGGGTCGAGATCTACCCGGGCTTCGCCGCCGCCGAAGTGCTCTATCACGAGGACGGCTCGGTGAAGGGCGTCGCCACCGGCGACATGGGCATCGGCCGCGACGGCCACCACAAGGACAGCTATACGCCGGGCGTCGAGCTTCACGCCAAATATACGTTCTTCGCCGAGGGCGTGCGCGGCAATCTGTCGAAGCAGATCATCGCCCACTATAACCTCCGCGAGGGCAAGCAGCCGCAGACCTACGGCATCGGCATCAAGGAACTGTGGCAGATCGATCCGGCCAAGCATCGCCAGGGCCTCGCCCTCCATGCCCAGGGCTGGCCGCTGGACCGCCGGACCGCCGGCGGCGCCTTCCTCTATCATCTCGAGGACAATCAGGTCGCGGTCGGCTATGTCGTCGCCCTCGATTATTGGAATCCCTATCTCTCGCCCTTCGAGGAATTCCAGCGCTTCAAGACCCACCCCGCCATCCGCCATTTCTTCGAGGGCGGCAAGCGCATCGCCTATGGCGCCCGCGCGATCAACGAGGGCGGCTACCAGTCGATCCCGAAGCTGATCTTCCCGGGCGGGGCGCTGATCGGCTGTTCCGCCGGCTTCGTCAACGTGCCGCGCATCAAGGGCAGCCACAATGCCATGAAGACCGGCATGATGGCCGCCGAAGCCGCCTTCGAGGCGCTGGAGGCGGGCCGCGAGGGTCATGACGAGCTGACCGAATACGCCAACAAGTTCTCGACCTCCTGGGTCCACGACGAACTGTTCAAGGTGCGGAACGCCCGCCCGGCCCTGAAGTGGGGCACCCTGAAGGGGACGATCTACGGCGGCTTCGACATGTGGATGAGCCATCTCGGCCTTCCCCTGCCGTGGACCCTCGGCCATCATCCGGACAACACCAGCCTGGTGAAGGCCAAGGATGCGCCGAAGATCGATTACCCGAAGCCGGACGGCAAGGTGACCTTCGATCGCCTGTCCTCGGTGTTCCTGTCGAACACCAACCACGAGGAAGACCAGCCGATCCACCTGACCTTGAAGAACCCGGACGTGCCCGTCAGCATCAACCTGGCGGAATACGACGCGCCGGAGCAGCGCTATTGCCCGGCCGGCGTCTATGAGATCGTCGGCCAGGACAAGGGCGAGCCGCGGTTGCAGATCAACGCGCAGAACTGCGTCCACTGCAAGACCTGCGACATCAAGGACCCGACCCAGAACATCAACTGGGTGGTGCCGGAAGGCGGCGGCGGCCCGAACTATCCGAATATGTAACGCGACGAACCCCGCCGGCCCGCCGGCGGGGTTTTCGTTTTCGGGGGGCCGGAACGGCGCGGGTGTCGGGGCCCGGCCGTTCCGGCCGTCGCCGGGGGCCCTTGCGGGCGGCTGATGGCCCCGGCGAGAGGGGCGGGGGGCAAGGAGCCGCCGGTGGTCCGGCAGCCCCCGCCGCGATAGCCTGCCTGACCCTTCAGGTCATCACGAAGCCGGGATAGCCGCCGTCCGCCACTTCGAGGCATTTCGCACGATAGGTGCCGACCCCGCCGGTATAGGACAGCACCCGCCGCGGCTTGCCCGGCACGTTGGAGCCGACGTACCAGGAGTTGGTCTTGGCGATCAGGGTCGCATTCGCCGTCTCGTCATGGTGGCGGACCCATTCGTCTTCGGCTGCGGCCGAAGGTTCGACCACCGAGCGGCCGAGGTCGCGCAGATAGGTGATGCAATCGGTGATCCATTCCGTCTGCTGTTGCAGGCAGGTGGTCATGTTGCACAGCGCGGCCGAGGGCGCGAGGGGGGCGCCGGTCATGAACAGATTGGGGTAGCCGTGCACCTGCATGCCGAGGGTGGTGCGGATGTCCCGGCCCCAGTCCTCCTTCAGGGAACGGCCGCCGCGGCCCCGGATGTCGATCCGGGCAAGGGCGCCCGAGCCGGCGTCGAAGCCGGTGGCCAGGATGATGACGTCCAGTTCGTGCAGGGTGCCGTCGGCCAGGCGGATGCCTTCCGGCACCACTTCGGCGATCGGGTTGTCGCGCACGCTGACCGCCTCGACGTCGTCGCGGTGATAGACTTCGAGGTAATTGGTCTCGAGCGGCACGCGATGGGTGCCGAAGCCATAGTCCTGCGGCACCAGGAGGTCGATCAGCCGGGGGTCCTTCAGGCGGGCGCGCATCTTTTCCCGCACGAATTCCGAAACCTCCTCGCTCACCGCCTCGTCCGAGAAGATTTCGGCGAAGGAGGCGAGCCAGAGCTTGAGCGAGCCGTTGGCATGGATCTCTTCCAGCCGGGCGCGGCGCTGCGCCGGGGTGAGATCGGCCCAGGCATTCTCGAAATCATATTCGAAGCCGGTGAAGGTGCGCGGCAGGTTCTGGCGCAATTCGTCGAAGCGGGCCTTGTAGGCCTTTTCCTCGGCCGGGCCGAATTTCGGGTTCTTCATCGGCAGCACATATTGCGGCGTGCGGATGAAGACCTTCAGGTGGCCGGCCTCGCCGGCGATGGTCTGGATGACCTGGATGCCGGTGGCGCCGATGCCGACCACGCCCACCCGCTTGCCGGTGAAGTCGAGCGCTTCCTTGGGCCAGCGGGCGGTGTGGAAGATCCGGCCCGTGAAGCGATCCTGGCCGGGAAAGCGGTTTTCCAGCGGCGCCGAAAGCATGCCGCAGCAGCCGATCAGGAACTGGGTGTCGAAGGTCTCGCCCCGGTTGGTGCGCACGGTCCAGCGGCCCCGCGCCTCGTCGTAGACGGCCGAGGTGACGGTGGTCGAGAAGCGGAAATCCTTCCGCAGGTCCAGCCGGTCGGCGATGTAATGCAGCCAGCGCTCGATTTCCGGCTGGCCGGGGAAGCGCTCGCTCCAGGTCCAGTCCTTATAGAGGCCTTCGTCGAAGAGATACTGGTAGATGTAGGATTCGGAATCGAATTTCGCCCCCGGATAGCGGTTCCAGTACCAGGTGCCGCCCACGTCGCTGGCCGTGTCGAGGCCGAGCACGGTCAGCCCTTCGCGGCGCAATTGGTGCAATTGGTAAAGGCCGGCGACGCCGGCGCCGATCACCAGGGCGTCGAGGGTTTCCGGGGCCCTGGTCGTGGTCCCGGCTTCACTGGTTGCGCTTGTCATCTCTTCATGCCTCCCGTTTTCCTGTTCCAGCCGGCCACCGTCTTGTCGTCGCGGCGGGCCTTTGCCACGGAAAAGCCTAGTGAGGAGGGGGATGGGGGGCTTGTCGGATCCGGCGGCAATTCTTGTACGATCGGGACCGGCGGCGCCGCTCTCGTCCTAAAGGACAAGGGCCGGCCGGTTGTGCAGGCCGGCCATCGCCCCTAGCATCGGCCGAAAAGGGGAAGGAAACCCGGCCATGCTGCAAGATGCGCTTCTCTTCGATGGCGCGGGGCGGCCCGTCGCCGGACAGGGGCGAACCTACTCCCGCGATTGGGACGAGGTGCAGGACTTCTGCCGCAAGGTCTATATGCCCTACAAGGTACGGCCCACGGGCCGCCTGCTGCAACCGGACGCGACCATGCGCCAGGCCGCGGTCGCGCGGGTCACGGTCACCCGCTTTTCCTATGGCGTGCCCATCCATCTCAGCGAATTCGATCCCGGCGCCGGGAATATCCTGGTCCTCAACACGCTGCGCGGCAGCCTGCGCCATCTGTGCGAGGGGCCGAACGATGCGGTGACCCGGGCCGGCGACAGTTTCGTGGTCGATTGCAGCCGCACCGACTATTGGCTGGATGGCGACGAGAACCACATGCAGCTGAACCTGACCATCCCGCACGACGTGGTTGCCGAGGTGGCGCACCGCTGGTTCGATTTCGTGCCGGACGACCGGCTCTGGACCAAGCGCCTTGCGTTCGGCGGTTATGGTTCGCGCTGGCAGTACCTGCTGTCCTATGTCGTCCAGGCGGTCGACCCGGTGCGCGGACGGGTGCGCAGCGATGCGCTCGCCCGCCACCTCGAGGAAATGCTCTGCCTCGAATTGCTGGAAACCTGGGCCGCCGGGGCCGGCGTCTCGCTGAAGGACGGCGCCCGGGCGGCGGCGCCCTATTACGTGCGCGAGGCGGAGGAGATCATGGCCCGCGAGGCCCGGGATCCGCCCGCCATCGGCGCCATCGCCGTGCGGGTGGGCGTGTCCGCCCGCACCCTGTCGGAAGGGTTCCAGCGCTTTCGCGGCATTTCGCCCCGCAGCTTCCTGCGGGCCCGGCGCCTGGAGGGGTTCCGCACCGCGCTGGAGAGGGCGCAGCCGGGCGAGACGGTGACCACCATCGCGACCGACTGGGGCTATGTGAATTTCGGCGCCCTGGCCGTCGCCTATCGCGAGCGCTTCGGCGAGCGGCCGTCGCAGACGCTCGCCCGGACGATGGCGAAAGTCTAGATCCCTGCCGATTGCGGACAGGCGGCGCCGGTCGCGGACAGCAGGGCGGCGGATTTCGGCCCACCCTTGCCGGACATAAAAACCACCACGGGAGGACGGATCATGAGCAACCTGAAGCCAAAGCTCGATGCGGTGCTGTCAAGCGTGACCACGGGGGCCGCCCGCGTGCCGGGCGTGGTCGCCATGGTCACGGACCGCGACGGCGACCTTTATGCCGGCGCAGCCGGCGAGCGCCGCCTGGGCGGGACGGCCATGAGCCTCGACACGGTCTTCGCCATTTTCTCGACCACCAAGGCGATCGCCGGCACGGCGGCGCTGCAATGCGTCGAGGAGGGGCTGCTGGACCTCGACGCCCCGGCCAAGACCTATGCCCCGGCGATCGGCAGGCTGCAGGTGATCGAGGGCTTCGACGCCGACGGCCAGCCCCGCCTGCGCGCCCCGAAAAGCGATGTCACCACCCGCCAGCTCCTGCTTCATGTCGGCGGCTTCGGCTATGATTTCTTCAGCGAGACCTACAAGCGCCTGGCAGAGGAGCACGGCCAGCCGTCCGTGGTCAGCGGCAGCCGCGCCGCGATCGAGACCCCCTTGCTCTTCGATCCGGGCGAGCGCTGGGAATACGGCACCAATATCGACTGGGTGGGGCAGGTGGTCGAGGGCATCCGCGGCCAGCGCCTGGGCGCGGTGCTGCGCGAACGGGTGTTCGACCCCCTGGCCATGGACGAGATCGCCTTCACCCGCACGCCGGCGATGAAGACGCGGACCGCCACCATCCATGCCCGCGACGGCGGCGGCGGCCTGGTGCCGATGGATGATTTCGCCCTGCCGGACAATCCGGAGGTGGACATGGGCGGCCACGGGCTCTACGGCACCGTGCCCGAATACATGAAGTTCATCCGCATGTGGCTGAACGACGGCGCCGGCCCGCGCGGCCGGGTGCTGAAGCCCGAGACCGTGGCCTGGGCGGTGAAGAGCGGCCTGCAGGCGCACCAGAAGGTGGGCATGCTGCCGGGGGTCATTCCCAGCCTGTCGAATGACGCGGAATTCTTCCCCGGCGTGCGGAAATCCTGGTCCTATACCTTCATGGTCAACGACGAGCCGGCGCCGACCGGCCGGCCCGCCGGGGCCATCGGCTGGGCCGGGCTGGCCAACAGCTATTACTGGATCGACCGCCGGAACGGCATCGGCGGCTATTGGGCGACCCAGATCCTGCCCTTCGGCGACGGCGTGTCCTTCCCCGGCTATATGGCGTTCGAGACCGCCGCCTATCAGGCCCTGGTGGCGGCCAAGGCCGCCTGAGCGCCTGCCCTCGTTCTGTTGCGTATCTGCGTTACGGCTTGAAACCCGTGGCGGAGGGCCGTCGCCCTCCGCCCCCTTCCATCGGGGAGATGCGCGCATGTCCGCCCTCGTTCCGCCCGAGGACCTGCCCGAATGGGTCCCGGGCCGCATCCTGCTCGCCAGCGACGGGCTCGGCTGGAACCATGTCGGGCTCCGGTCCTACCATTATGCCGGCCAGGACGTGATCGTGCCCGCCATGCGGGACTATATGCTGGTCGGCTATCGCCGGGGTGCGACGCCGATGCAGCGCCGCTTCGACGGGCGCTGGCGCCAGGAGACGCTGACCCCCGGCGCCGCCTCGCTGCTGACCCGGGCCCAGCGCGCCTATTGGAACTGGAGCGAGCCGATCGACGTCACCCATGTCTATCTCTCCGGCGGGCTGGTCGCCCAGGTGGCCGGCGAAGTGATGGATTGCCTGGTGACCGAAGTCACCCTGGCCGACGTGCTGCGCACCGAGGACGAGGTGATGACCCGGGCGATCGAGGCGATCGCCGCCGAGGCGCGGGAAAAGGCCCTGGGCGGCACGCTCTATGTCGAATCGGTCGCGCGGGGGCTGATCATCCACCTGCTGCGCCGCTACGCCTCGGTCGATACAAGGCGGCTGGAGGCGGGGCAGGGGCTTTCCCCCGGGCAGCAGCGCCGCATCGCCGAGTTCATCGACGGCCATCTGGGCGAGGCGATCGATCTCGAAGCCATGGCGGCGGCCCTGGACCTGACGCCCTGCATCTTCGCCCGCCGCTTCCGCCACAGTTTCGGCCAGCCGCCCTATGCCTATGTCATCGCCAGGCGCATCGGCCGCGCGGCGCAACTGCTGGCGCAAAGCCGGCGCCCGATCAAGACGATCGCGGCCGATTGCGGCTTCACCGACCAGGCCCATCTCACCCGCCTGTTCGCCCGCGTCCACGGCACCACGCCCGCCGCCTTTCGCCGGCAGGCGGAATAGGGGCGGCTCGCCGGGCTTTCTTTTCCACGCGCGACTGCCCAATATCGGTTTCTGTCTGTCGCCTTGGGGGGCAACCGGTTAAATTGGCCCGCATGAATATTCGTAGAATGGGCGGGCGTTCCGTCGCGCCGCCCCGTCCCGCACCCGCATTCCCCGTGCTCGCCTTTCCCGCGCTCGCACGTCATGTCTATTCCCCGCGTCGCCTGGTTTCGGCTGTCGTCGCTGCGGTGCTGCTGGCGGGCTGCGCCACCGCCGACGTCGGCGCGACGCCCAATGCCGGCGCGTCGCTCGCGCTCGAACAGGTCGAGGTGCATTCGCTCGCCGGCGGCTATCTGGCCGGGCGCCATGCCGGCGGCACCCAGGACGTTCTCGCCTCCGCCCGCTTCTATGATGCGGCGCTGCGCCTCGATCCGGGCAATACCAACCTGCGCCGGCAGGCCATGATGTCGGCCCTGCTGGTCGGGCGCTATCTCGATGCCGCGACCCATGCCGAGATCGTCGCCCGCCTGGAGCCGGCGGATCCGGTCGCGCCCCTGATCGCGACCATCGCCGAAATGCGCACCGGCCGCTATGAGGCGGCGCAGAAGCGCCTGAACGCGCTGCCCAGCAATTCCGCCCTCGACATCATCAGCCCGATCATCACCGCCTGGGCCATCCAGGGCCAGGGCGATATCGACGGCGCCCTCGTCGCCCTCGAAAAACTGGGCGACAGCCCGGGGGTGCGGCCGTTCCGCCTGTACCACACGGCGCTGCTGGCGGTCGCCGGCGGCCAGACCGCGCTGGCGGCCAAGGCATTCCAGGCCCTGCGCACCTCGATCGGCGGCTCCTGGGTCCATGCCCTGCTGGCCGAGGGCGCCTTCCTCGAATCGATCGGGGAGAAGGCGGCGGCCCGCGCGCTCTATCAGGCGGCGCTGAAGGGCGGCAACAATCTCGCCCTGGCCGCGGCGCTGGCCCGGCTGGAGCGGGGCGAGGGGGCCCAGCCCCTGGTCTCCACCCCGGTCGAAGGGGTGGCGGAGGCGATGTTCGGCATCGCCAGCCTGCTGGCCCAGGAGGGCGCGAACGAGCCCGTCCTGGTCTATCTCCGCCTGGCCATGATGGCGAAGCCCGATTTCCCCGAGGCCCAGGCCCTGCTGGCCGAAACCTTCGAGGATGTGGGCGACAAGCGCGCCGCCGCCGAATTGTTCCGCACCGTGGCGCCGGACTCCCTGCTGCGCCCGATGGCGGAAATCCGCCATGCCCTGCTCCTTGCCGAAATCGACCTGAAGGACGAGGCGGTCGCCCTGCTCGACCGGCGGATTTCCGCCAATGGCAAGGATGTCGACGCCCTGACCGCCAAGGGCGACATCCTGCGCCAGGGCGAGGATTTCGCCGGCGCGGCCCGGGCCTACGGCAAGGCGATCGACGTGATCGAGGCGGACGGCCAGCAGCCCGAGGCGCGCTATTGGACGCTCTATTTCTCGCGCGGGATCTGCAACGAGCGCCTGCGCCGCTGGGACGATGCCGAGGCGGACCTGAACCGCGCCCTGGCGCTGCGTCCGGACCAGCCGAGCGTGCTCAACTATCTCGCCTATTCCTGGGTCGAACAGGGCCGCAACCTGAAGAAGGCCGAGGACATGCTGAAGAAGGCGGTCGCCGACCGCCCGGACGACGGCTATATCGTCGACAGTCTCGGCTGGGTCTATTTCCGCCAGGGCCGTTTCGAGGAAGCGGTCGCCGTGCTCGAGCGCGCGGTCAGCCTGAAGCCGGGCGATCCGACCATCAACGATCACCTGGGCGACGCCTATTGGGCGGTCGGCCGCCGGGCCGAAGCCGGGTTCCAGTGGCGCACCGCGCTCGCCCTGAAACCCGAGGCGGAACAGAAGAAGGATATCGAGGGCAAGCTCGACAAGGGCCTGCCGGCGGAGCGCCTGGTGCCCGGTGTCGATTGACCCGGGTTTTCCCGTCGCCGAGGCCGCGCCCGCCAAGGTCAATCTCTATCTTCATGTCACCGGCCGGCGGGACGACGGCTATCACCTGCTCGATTCCCTGGTCGCCTTCGCCGAGACCGGCGATCTGGTCGAGGCGGGGCCGGCCGGCCCGGGCGTCCTCGACCTCGATCTCGCCGGCCCCTTCGGCCCCGCCCTGGCCGCGGACGGCGGCGACAATCTGGTGCTGCGCGCCGCCCGTGGCCTGCGCGCGGCCCTGGGCGAACCCGCCCTCGGCGCCCGCCTGCGCCTGACCAAGGTTCTGCCCGTCGCCGCCGGGATCGGCGGCGGATCGTCGGATGCGGCGGCGGCCTTGCGCGCCCTCTGCCGTCTCTGGCGGCGGGAGCTTGATTCGGTGCAACTCTCGGCGCTGGCGCTTGGTCTCGGCGCCGACGTGCCGGTCTGCCTCGGGGCGGTGCCGGCCCATATGGCGGGCATCGGCGACAGGGTGGAACCGGTCGCGGGCGCGGGGCTGGCCGGCCTCGGCCTGGTCCTGGTCAATCCGGGCGCCCATCTGCCGACACCGGCGGTGTTCCGGGCCCTGGGCGGGCGGTTTGGGGCGGCCGACCGGCTCGACCCCCTGCCGGATGCGCCGGCGGGAATCATCGAGGCCCTGGCGGGTCGGCGCAACGACCTGGAAGCGCCAGCCATCGGTCAATGCCCGATCGTCGCCGATGTTCTCGCCCTCCTCCGCGGAACGGATGGGGTCGTGCTTGCCAGGATGAGCGGTTCCGGCGCAACCTGCTTCGGTCTTTGCCCGGATCGGGCGGCCGCGCTTCGGGCGGCGGCGGAAATCCGCCGGATGCGGCCGGCCTGGTGGGCCGCCGGCGGTGGCATGTACAAGGGGCGGGAGGCGCCTTGATGCAAATGTGGCGCTTCGGTCTGTCGCGCGCGGCGGCGGCCCTGGTCCTCGGGGTGACGGCTATCGTTACCGCGTCCTGCGGTTCCCGCGCGCCCGAGGCCCCGGCGGCGACGGGCGATGCCCAGCTCTCCGATATCGAGCGGACGTGGTACGACGCGGTCGTCGCCTTTCCGCCGGCGACCCTGGGCGGGCCGGTCGACATCCGCCGCATGCACGATGTGATCGCCAGCCCGCCGGTCGATCCCCGGCCGCGCACCACGGTGATCTATCTGCACGGCTGCACCGGGCTCGGCGATCTTTCGGTGGTGAAATACCTGGCGGCCGAGGGCTTCGTCGTCATCGCGCCGGATTCGATGGCGCGGAAATACCGGCCGCTGCAATGCGACGCGGCGACCGGGCGGGGCGGCTACAATCTCTTCGTCTACGACTTCCGGGCGACGGAACTGGCCTTTGCCATCCACAGCGTCTCGCGCATGCCCTGGGCCGATGTCGGCGACATGTTCCTGATCGGCGGCAGCGAGGGCGGCGTGACGGCGGCGCTCTATCGCGGCGAGGCCTTCCGCGGCCGGGTCATCGCGGCCTGGACCTGCCACGGCGCGCCCCTGGTCGCCGGGCTCGACGCCCCGCCGATGGAACCGGTGCTGAGCATCGTCAGCGCCGACGATCCCTGGTATTCGGGGCGGGCGGCGGTCGGCCAGGCGGGCGATTGCGGCACCTATATGCCGGGCCGGCCCAATGCCCGTTCCCTGGTGCTGCCCTCGGGCGAGGGCCACGCGGTGCTGAATTCCCGCGTCGCGCGCCAGGCGATCGTCGATTTCATCACCCTGTGGCGCCGGCCCTGAGCCGGCGGGGCGCAAAACCGCACCGCATTGGGTATAGCCTGTGCTTGTGAGCGCCGCCCTCTGCCCCTAGCTTCTTCTGAAACAAGCGCCGGGGGAGAGGCCTTTGATGAACGATCTCGCTGCCTTCTGGCAGGAGCTTTACGCGCGTCCTGATTTCTGGGGCTTCGTGTCGATTCCGATCGTCGCCGCCGTGGTCACCTGGGGCCATGTCTGGATGGCGATCCAGATGGTGTTCTATCCGATCCATTTCGTCGGCTACCGGCCGCTTCTTCTCGGCTGGCAGGGCATCATCCCGCGCAAGGCCGAGAAGATGGCGGGCATCGTCGTCGACAAGACCCTGACCAAGCTCGGCACGGTCGGGGATTTCCTCGACCAGATGAATCCGGAACTGATCGCGGCCTATGTCGCCAATGCGATCGAGCGCCGGATCGAGGAAATCGTCGACGAGGTGATGGAGGAGCAGAACAAGGTCCTGTGGCAGAACCTGCCCCGGATGGTGCGCAACCGGGTCTATGCCCATGTCCGGGAAAAGTTGCCGGACGTGATGCTGGAACTGATGATGGAAATCATGGCCGATGTCGACAGTCTGGTCGACGTGCGCGAGATGGTGGTGCGCCAGATGGCCGGCGACCGGAACCTGATGGTGCGCATGTTCCAGGAGGTCGGGCACAAGGAATTCAAATTCATCATCGACGTCAGCTTCTGGATCGGGCTCGGTTTCGGCTTTATCCAGATGATCCTGTTCTACTTCATTCCGGCCCATTGGATGCTGCCGATCTATGCCGCCGCCCTCGGCCTGATCACCAACTGGCTGGCGCTGGCCATGGTGTTCCGCCCGCTGCACCCGGTGAAGGTCGGGCCGTTCAAGGTCCAGGGCGTGTTCCTGAAGCGCCAGAACGAGGTCGCCGAGAAATTCGCCGAGCTTTCGGCCAACGAGCTTCTGACCATCGGCCAGATCACGCGCGAGATCATCACCGGCAAATATTCGCCGCGCACGCGTTCGATGGTGAAGCGCCGGCTGATGCCGATCCTCGAATCGCCGGTCGCCCGCGCCACCATGCAACTGGCCCTGGGCACGGAAGCCTATGCCGCCGTGCGCACCAAGGTCGGGGACATGTCGGCCGATTTCGCCCTGACGCCGATGGAGGACGAGAAGTTCAACCGGGACCGGGCGAAAGTCCTCCAGGTCAATCTGGCGGCCAAGATCCGCGCCCTGCCGACCGAGGAATTCCAGGACATGCTGCGCCCGGCGTTCCAGGAGGACGAGTGGATCCTCCTGGTGCTCGGGGCGGTCACCGGCCTTGCCGCCGGCGCCGCCCAGCTTGCGCTGGGTTTCGCCTGATCAAAGGGCGGGGCGCAGGCCCCGCCAGTGCCTGATCAAAGGGCGGGGCGCAGGCCCCGCCACGGCACCACGGTTTCCAGCTGTGCCGCCAGGCGGTACAGCTGGGCCTCGTCGCCGAAGCGGGCAGCGACCTGCACGGCGCGCGGCAGGCCCAGCGCGTCGAGGCCGGCAGGCACCGCCATGGCCGGCTGCCCGGTCATGTTCTGGAGCCCGGTGAAGGCGACCACGCGCCCGATCGCCGCGACATAGTCGCCAAGATCGGCCGGCGACAGCGACAGGGTGCCGAGCGGCGGCGGGCTGTCGGGCAGCAGCGGGGTCAGCAGCAGGTCGTAACGCCCCTCGTCCAGGAAGGCGGCCATGCGCCGGCCGGCGTCGTGGATCGTCGCCAGCGCGTCGAGATAGGCCGTGGCCGGGATTGCGCGGCCGGCGGTCGCCAGCATCAGGGGGACCGGCTCGATGACATCCTCGATCCGGGCGCCGGTCGCGGCCAGGCGCTGGTCGACGCTGCGGGCGACATTGCAGGCGATCAGCGTCTGCTGCGCCGCGGTCAGGACCGGGCCGGAAAGGGGCAGCCGCGCCACCTCGACGATCTCGTGGCCGAGATCGGCAAGGGCGGCGCGGATCAGCGCGATGGCGTCGAGCGCCGGGGCCGCGAGCACGGTCGGATTGGCGGCTTCGAGGCAGAGCGCGATGCGCAGGCGCCCGACCGGCGCCCCCACTTCCGCCGCCCAGGGCCGCGCCGGCGCCGGGGCGGCATAGGGATCGCCCGGGACCGGGGCCGCGGTCGCATCGAGCAGGGCGGCCGAATCGCGCACGCTGACGCCGACGGCATGGACCGTGGACATGCTGCCCCAGCCCTCGGCGGCATCGGGCGCCATGGTGATCCGGGCGCGCGAGGGCTTCAGGCCGAACAGCCCGCAGCAGGCGGCGGGAATGCGGATCGAGCCGCCGCCGTCCGAGGCATGGGCCAGGGGGATGATCCCGGCCGCCACCGCCGCCGAAGCCCCGCCCGACGAACCGCCGGAGGTCCGTTCCAGGCCGAAGGGGTTGCGGGTCTTGCCGTGGACCAGGGTTTCCGTGGTCGAGGTCAGGCCGAATTCGGGCGACGCGCTGCGCCCGAACAGGACGAAGCCGGCGCGGCGGTAGCGCTCGATCAGCACGCTGTCGTGGTCGCAGATGAAATCCCGGTAGCTCCGGCTGCCGTTAGTCAGGGGCCAGCCGGCGACATGGGCATTCATGTCCTTGATCAGCATGGGCACGCCGGTGAAGGGGCCCCGGGGCAGGCCGCGGTCGATCTGGCGCCTGGCCCCCGCCTCGTCGAGGAAGGTGACGGCATTCACCGCCGGGTTGACCGCGGCCACGCGGGCGAGCGCGTGGTCCAGCAGTTCGTCCGGGCTGGCCGCGCCGTTGGCGACAAGGGCGGCAAGGCCCAGCGCGTCCTGTGCCGCATACTCGTCTTTGCTGATCATTCTGCCTGGATCCCCATTTGTCGGCCGTTGCCCGGCTTCTTCGCAGCTCTTGTGGAACCCGGAGCTTGGCGCATGCGTTGCATGGAGGCAACGGCCGCGCATTCAACCGGCGCGGCCCTGATCCCCGGTTGGGTTCCGACCCTTGCTGTGCTAGGTCTTCTGCCATGAGAAATGTCTGCCTGCGACGACGAAGTTCGGGCCTGCCCGGCGCCTTTGGCCGGTCGGCAGGCATGCGTCCGCGCGGCCGCGGGTAGGGGCACGGTCCCCGCCCGGGCGCGGGGACTGGTGAGCCGTTTCCGGGAACCTCCTTTTCCGGGGGATTTCCGGGGGCGGAATGGGATCTTGGGGCGCGGGCCTGCGGGCCGGGCCGTCCCGCTTGAACAATGCGGCAGACATGACCACCCTGATGCAGGAACGGCCGGAAGACGGCCCCGCCATCGAAACCCTGATCGACGCGTCCTTCGGCGGCGATCGTTTCAAGAAGACGGTCTACAAGTTCCGCGACGGCGTGCCGCCGGTGCCGGAACTGTGTTTCGTCGCCTATGACCGCGGCCGGCTGGTGGGCAGCCTGCGCTTCTGGCCGATCCTGATCGCCGGCAAGACCGAGGCGATCCTGCTCGGGCCGCTGGCGGTCGACGGCAGCCGGCGGGGGCAGGGGATCGGCGCCGCCCTGATGTGGCACGGCCTGGCCGAGGCCCAGCGCCAGGGCCACCGGATCGTGATCCTGGTCGGCGACTATGATTACTACGTGAAATTCGGCTTCCGGCGCGAACCCTGCGTCCGGCTGGACCTGCCCGGCTGGGTGGATCGCAAGCGGTTCCTGGCCCGCGCCCTGGTGCCGGGCGCGGTCGACAATCTCGCCGGCATGATCGGGAAATGGGTGCCCGCGGCGGAACGGCCGCGCGACGTCGCCTGACGGCTTGAAATTCCTCAAACTTCGGATTGAGACTTGGCGCTTCTACCAATTCGCGACGCCGCCGATGGTCGCGAAGGTGGAATTCTTCCGGGTCGACTCAGGTTATGCTCGGGGGCCGCCGGGGCCAAATCGCGTCGCACAAGGGGAACACGATGTCCAACCATCTGAAATTCTATATCGACGGCGCCTTCGTCGACCCGCTGGTGCCGGCGACGCTCGACGTCATCAACCCGGCGACGGAAGAAGCCTATACGCAGATTTCCGTCGGCACCGCCGCCGACGTCGAGCGGGCGGTGGCGGCGGCGCGGGCGGCCTTCCCGGCCTTCGCCAAGGTGCCGCAGGCCGAGCGCCTGGCCCTGCTGAAGCGCATCCTCGAAATCTACAACGAGCGCTACGAGGATATCGCCCGCGCGGTGAGCGAGGAAATGGGCGCGCCCCTGTCGTTCGCCCGCGCCGCCCAGGCCTGGGCCGGCCAGGTTCACCTCGAGGCGACGATCAAGGCGCTGGAAGACTTCGTCTTCGAATACCCGCGCGGTTCCACCCGCATCGTGCTGGAGCCGATCGGCGTCGTCGGCATGATCACGCCGTGGAACTGGCCGCTGAACCAGATCGTCTGCAAGGTGGCGCCGGCGATCGCGACCGGCTGCACCATGGTGCTGAAACCGTCCGAGATCGCGCCGATCTCGGGCATCGTCTTCGCCGAGATCATGGCGGCGGCGGGCGTGCCCAAGGGCGTGTTCAACATGGTGAACGGCACCGGCCCCGATGTCGGCCAGGTGATCGCCGCCCATCCGGGCGTCGACATGGTCTCCTTCACCGGCTCGACCCGGGCCGGCATCATCGTCGCCAAGTCGGCGGCGGACACGGTGAAGCGCGTCGCCCAGGAACTGGGCGGCAAGTCGGCCAACATCATTCTCGGCGATGCGGATCTCGAAGCGGCGGTCACCGCCGGCGTCGGCGGCTGTTTCGGCAATTCGGGCCAGTCCTGCGATGCTCCGACCCGCATGTTCGTGCCCGCCGACCGCCATGCCGAAGCGCTGGAGATCGCCCGGGCCGCGGCCGAGACCCACAAGGTCGGCGATCCGCTGGCGGAGGATACGGTGCTCGGCCCCCTGGTCTCGCAGCTTCAGTTCGACAAGGTGCAGCGCCTGATCAAGGCCGGCATCGACGAGGGCGCGACCCTGGTCAGCGGCGGCCTCGGCCGGCCGGACGGCCTCAACCGCGGCTATTACGCAAAGCCCACGGTGTTCGGCAACGTCCAGCACGAGATGACCATCTCGCGCGAGGAAATCTTCGGCCCCGTGCTCTCGATCCTGCCCTATGGGACCGAGGCGGAGGCGATCGAAAAGGCCAACGACACGGTCTATGGCCTCGCCGCCTATATCGCTTCCGGCGATATCGGCCATGCCCGCGCCGTGGCCCGGGAATTGCGCGCCGGCACCGTGAACATCAACTATCCCGACTGGGACACCCATGCCCCCTTCGGCGGCTACAAGCAGTCGGGCAACGGCCGCGAATATGCCGACTGGGGCATCCATGATTTCCTGGAGACCAAGGGCATCGTCGGCCACGGCGAATAGGGGCTACTGCCCCTCCCAGCTGCCGACGACGCGGTGGATGGCCTTCACCCGGCGGGTGGGGATGGCCGGCAGGTCCCGGGGTTCGGGGTTGAATTCGCGCAAGGTCAATTCGTCGTTCGACTGGCGGACGAATTGCTTCACATAGGCTTCGTCGTCGCCCAGTTCGACGACGACGAAGCAGCCCCGCACCGGCGGCAGGTTGGGATTGAGGAACAGGAGATCGCCGGCGCGGAACTTCGGCTCCATCGAATCGCCCACCGCATAGACGGCGAAGGCATTCGCCACCCCCGCCAGCTGGGCCGGCCGGAAGGTATATTCGAGGGCCTGGCCCTGGTCGACGAACAGGGCATTGGCCCCGCCCCGCGCCGCGCCGCAGACCGGAAGGTCGCGCAAGGGGGCAGCCTCCGCCCAGGGCTGCGGCGCCGGGGCCTGGAGCCCGGCCGCGGCGGGCAGGGGGGCTTCCGGCAAAAGATCGCCCGGCTCGCAGCCCAGGTGCTTGGCGAGGCGCAGCATCCAGTCGACGGTGAGGCGGCGTTCGCCCCGTTCCAGTTTCACGATCTGCGAGCGCACGGTGCCCGCGCGTTCGGCCAGCTGGTCCTGTGTCAGCCCCGCATGGCGGCGCCATTCGCCCAGGCGATTGTGCACGGCTATGCTCCCATACTGTATCCATGCACCCTAGCACACTTACCCGATCCGGGCAAAAGTTCTTGATTTGTTCCGTTCGCGTGATAGTATGCTTCCGATAGTTGCGACGGGGGCGATGCCATGTGGACGGGTGAATTGGTCGCAGCGCGGCTGGAGGAGGCGGCGGATACCCTGCGCCGCCTGCCGGATACGGAGACGAAGTACCGCCTGGGCCTGCGCTCCGCCTGGCCCGATGTGGTGCGCGAATCGGTGGCGGTCCAGGCCTCCACCGGGGTGCGCGTCCGCCTCGGCCCGCCCAGCCCGGGCGCCATCGACCGGCTGGAGGCGACGATCGGCTGGCTGTCCCTGCTGACCGAGGCGCAGCGCCGCATCGCCTGGGCGCTGGCCAGCGGGATTTCCGCGGCGCGCCTCGCCCGCATGATCGGCTGCCACCGCAACACGATCGCCAATCGCCAGGCGGCGGCGCTGCGCATCATCGCCGGCCATCTGAACCAGCCCGCGGCGCAAGGGGCGGGGGCCTGCGTCCAGGACATGGGTGTTTGAGGGAACAAGCGCCGGCTTTTCACATTCAGATCCGCGAATGCCGCCACGGGCGCGGCACCGAACCGGCAGGTCGAGATCATGGCGCAGCGCATTCTTGTGGTCGAGGACGAGGCTTTCATCGCCTTCTTTCTTGATA
Organism: Zavarzinia compransoris; assembly: GCF_003173055.1. Taxonomy (NCBI): domain Bacteria; kingdom Pseudomonadati; phylum Pseudomonadota; class Alphaproteobacteria; order Rhodospirillales; family Zavarziniaceae; genus Zavarzinia; species Zavarzinia compransoris. The sequence goes on along the minus strand of NZ_QGLF01000001.1, from coordinate 1,144,850 downwards.
CGGTGCTGACCGACGCCGGCTTCGAAGTCATCGGCCCCCTCGACGATGCCGCCGAGGCGCTGGTGGTCGCGGCGGCGGAACGGCCCGATCTCGCCCTGATGGACATCCGCCTGAAAGGCGGGCTGGACGGCGTTTCCGCCACCCGCCACCTGGTCGAGGACCTGGGCGTGCCGGTGGTCGTGGTCAGCGCCAATGCCGGCCAGGCCATGGCCGACCTGCGGCCCCTGACCTCCCATATCCTGGGCAAGCCGGTGGCGAGCGAGGAATTGGTCGCCACCGTGCGCGAGGCGCTGCTCGCCGCCTGAAAGCGCTTTGTATCGCCTGGGGTGCAGTTGAAGGCTGATCTCGGCGGATTTTCATTGTAGAACAAGGGCATGAAGTCCCTGTCGCGGGGCGCGCGGCAGGGCGAGCCGGCGGCCTCCTCAATCGATATTGCTCCCGTCGAGGGTTCGGCGTCGGCGCGCGAGCCGGCGACCCTGATGCTGTGGGTGGTGGCCCTGTGCATCGCCGCCGTGGTCGGTACCATGTGGTCGGTGCTGGCCCAGCCCTGGCTCGGCCTGCACCTGGGTGTCGCCGCGGACGGCAGGGTGACGGTGATCGCCGCCGCCGCGGGCGGCCCCGGCAGCGCCGTCCCGGCGGGCAGCGTGCTGCACGGCCTGTCGGTGCCCGGGGGCCCGGTCCTGGCCCTGGAGGCGCAGGACCTGACCCCCGAACCCGATTTCATCACCAGCTATGCCGACCTCGATCGCTTCATGGCCCGGCAGTCCGCCCTGCATGCCATCCTGGGCGCGGGGCAGGTGGTTCTGCACTATGCGGGCGCGGACGGCGCGCCCCTGGCCCTGGCGGTCGTGCCCGGGGAACGGCCGCTGGCCGACCTGCCGGTCGATTTCTGGGTCCAGTTCGTCACCGGCATCGGCAGCCTGCTGATCAGCGGCTGGGTGTGGTCGATCCGCCCGCGCGACTGGCCGCCGCGCTTCTTCATTGTCAGCGGCGTCGCCATGGTCATGTCGGCCCATGCCGCCGCGATCTACAGTTCGCGCGAACTGGCGCTGGACGGCATCCTGTTCCAATGGCTCTCGGCGGCCAATTTCCTGGGCGCCATGGGGTTCGGGGCGGCGGCGGTGGCGCTGTTCCTGCGCTATCCGATGCCCCTGGCGGCGACCCGCCACCTGGTCTGGCTGACCCTGTTCGTCGCCGTCTGCTTCGCCGCCGACCGCCTGCGCCTGTTCGACGGCCAGACCACCGCCCGTTACCTGCCGACCGCGACCGAGATGGTCTCGATCGTGCTGGCGGTCGCCGCGCAATGGCTGGCGACGCGGCGGGATGCGGCGGCGCGGGCCGCGCTGAACTGGCTCGGCCTGACCATTTCGATCGGGGCGGGGTGCTTCATCCTGATCATCGGCGCGCCGCTGCTGATCGGCCGGGAACCCTATATGTCGCAAGGCTATGCCTTCGGCTTCTTCCTGCTGATCTATCTCGGCGTCGCGCTGGGCCTGCGCCGCTATCGCCTGTTCGCGATCGGCGAATGGTCGTTCCGCGTGCTTTTCTACGGCGGTGCGATCCTGACCATGCTGGTCCTCGATGCCGCCCTGCTCTATGTTCTGCATCTCGGGCCCGAGCCGTCGCTCGGCCTTGCCCTGGTCTTCGTCGGCTTTCTCTACCTGCCGCTGCGCGATGCCCTGTGGCGGCGCACGGTGGCGCGCCGGCGCATGGCGGAACCCGAACTGTTCCGCGCCGTGATCGAGGTCGCCTTCGGCGCCTCGGCCGAGGAACGGGCCGGGCGCTGGCGCGCCCTGCTCGAACGCCTGTTCGATCCGCTCGAGATCGCGCCCCTGGCCGAACCGCCGCGGATCGCGCAGCTGCGCGGCGACGGCACCGAAATGCGCCTGCCGCCGACCGGGGAGACCGGCGGCCTCGCCCTGCGCTATCCCTTCGGCGGGCGGGCGCTGTTCTCCCTGCTGCACCTCAATCTCGCCCGCCAGCTCGGCCTTCTGATGCAGCATGCCGAAGCCAGCCGCAGCGCCTATGAGCGCGGCGTGGCCGAGGAGCGCCGGCGCATTTCCCGCGACCTGCACGACGATGTCGGCGCCCGCCTGCTCTCCGGCCTGCACAAGGGCGACATCGGCGATATGCGCAAGATCCTGCGCGAGGCGATCGTCGATATCCGTTCGATCGCGGGCGCGCTCGCCGGCGACCGCCTGCCGCTCTCCGTGGTGGCGGCCGATCTCCGCCACGAAACCTTCCAGCGCCTGGACGGCACGGGCATCGCCCTCGACTGGCCGATGAATCCGGCGGCGGGGGAAGAGGTCATGGTCGATTACACCCTCTACCGTCACTTCGTGTCGGCGGCGCGCGAGATCGTCAGCAACGCCATCCGTCACTCGGGCGCGTCGCGCCTCGACATCCGCCTGGCCTGGGGCGGCGGCCTGCTGCGGGCCGCCTTCGCCGATAATGGCATCGGCCGGGCCGAGGCGGCCCTGGGGGGCATCGGCCGGGCCGGGGCGGCCCCGGGCGGCAACGGCCTGCGCAACCTGACGGCCCGGGTCGGCGCGGTCGGGGGCACGATCGCCTTCCCGCCGGTGGCCGCCGGCTTCGCGATCGAGATCACCCTGCCGCTCGGCCGGACGGCATCATGACCGCAAGGCCCGACATCGGCTTCGTGGTCGAGGATCTGGCGGAAGCCCGCGCCAGCCTCGTCGCCGCCCTCGAAAGCGCCTTTCCCGGGATCGAGGTCTTCGCCTTCGCCGATCTGGCCGGCGCCCGGGCCTGGATCGCCGCCGCTCTCGGCCCGCAGCGCCGGGCCATCGGCCTGATCGATCTCGCCCTGCCGGACGGCTCGGGCATCGACCTGATCCGCCTTCTCGCCGGCGGCTATCCGGCGACCCTGACCGTCGTGACCACGATCTTCGACGACGACGGCCATCTGTTCGACGCTCTCGGGGCGGGCGCGCAGGGCTATCTGCTGAAGGATGTCGACCTCGGCCGGCTCGGCACCTATCTGCGCCGGATCGAGCAGGGGGAACCGCCCCTGTCGCCCTCGATCGCGCGGCGCATGCTCAATCACTTCCGTGCCGCCGCGCCGCGGCCGGAAATCGTGCCGCCGGAAATCGTGCCGGACGATGCCAATCTCACCCGCCGCGAGGTCGACGTGCTGCAATTGATCGGCCGGGGCCTGCGCGTCGCCGAGGCGGCGGATGTCCTCGGCCTGACCGAACACACCGTCGCCGGTTACGTGAAGACCATCTATCGCAAGTTGCACGTCTCGTCCCGCGCCGAGGCGGCGCTGGAAGCGGCGCGGCGCGGCCTGGTCTGAATCGGGTATTTCCCCCTGTTCCGGGGATATCTCCGCCCTTGCCGCCATGGTTAAGGTTCGGGCGGCGGCCCCGGCTGCCATCGACGTGCCGATCCGCGTCGGGAGTGACGGTGCCCGTGACCAATTTTCCGCTGCCGGGGGGCGCGGAAAATCGGGCTGCAATCCCGGCGATGGATGACTGCCCGGCAGCGACGCCCCGCGCGGGCAGTGCTGGCCGCCGGGGGGCGGCCAGGGCCGTCGAGGCAGCGGGGCCGTTCCCGGCCCCCGCCTGCCCGAATGCCCCGCCTGATGGATGAATTCAGATCGCCTGGCGGACGGTATCGATGATGCGGTCCTGCACGTCGGGGGCGAGATAGGGATGCATGGGCAGGCTCAGGACCCCGGCCGACAGGCGCTCGGAAACCGGCACGCCGCCCGGCCCGGTCGGGAAATGCTTGTAACCGAGCTGATGGCTGAGCGGGATCGGGTAATAGATCGCGGTCGGGACATTGGCCGCCTTGCAGGCCGCCGCCACCTTGTCGCGATCGTTCAGGACCAGGGTATATTGCGCCCAGACGCTGGTCGTCCCGGCGCGGAGGTGCGGCACCCGGGCGACATCGGCGAGGCCAGCGTTGTAACGGCTGGCGACACGGTCGCGGGCTTCGATCTCGTCGGGGAAGAGCTTCAGCTTCTCGATCAGCACGGCGGCCTGGATGGTGTCGAGGCGGCCGTTGATGCCGATGCGGACATTCTCGTATTTGTCGCTGCCCTGGCCGTGGATGCGGATCGAGCGCAGGACTTCGATCAATTCGTCGTCGTCGGTGAAGACCGCGCCGCCGTCGCCGTAGCAGCCAAGCGGCTTCGCCGGGAAGAAGCTGGTCGCGGTGGCGAGGCCGAAGGTGCCGACCGCGCGGTTGTTCAGCTTGGCGCCGAAGCTCTGCGCCGCGTCCGACATCAGCCACAGTTCTTCGGCCTCGGCGATGGGCAGGATCGCCTGATAGTCGGCCGGCTGGCCGAACAGGTCGACCGGGATGACGCCGACCGGGCGCAGGCCGTTGTCGCGCGCCCATTTGATCGAGGCGGCGAGATGGGCCGGGTTCATGTTGAAATTGTCCTCGTCGACATCGACGAAGACCGGCGTGGCGCCGACCCAGGCCACCACTTCCGCCGTGGCGACGAAGGTGAAGGCGGGCACGAAGACCGCATCGCCCGGGCCCACGCCCTTCGCCATCAGCACGAGGCCGAGGGCGTCGGTGCCGTTGGCGCAGGACAGCACATGCTTCGCGCCGCAGAATTCGCCGAGCTGGCGTTCCAGTTCGATCACTTCCGGCCCCATGATATAGGCGCCGTGATTGACCACCTTGAGGATCGCCTCGTCCACGGCGCTGCCCATGCGGGCGCGCTGGGTCTTCAGGTCGATGAAGGGAATGGGCGGGGTGGTCATGTTCACATCCTTCGAGTCTCGAAAGTGCTGGAATGCTGTACAGGGTTTGGCCGAACTGGCGTCGTCCCGCAAGCGCGGCGCATGCATGGCTGATCGAAGACGGGGAGAAGCGGATGTCGTATCTGGGCCGGGTTCTGGGGTTCGTCGCGCTACTGGCGTTCGGCGGCGGTGCCGCCCTCGCCGAGGACGGGGAGGGCTGGAGCGTGCCCGGCTTCAAGGCCGAGATGTACCGCCATCCGCTGGATCCCGCCGCCGATCCCGCCGACTATGAAAACTGGGATGCGGCGGGCCTGCGCTTCCTCGGGCCCGACGGCAAGGTGGTGGCCGCCTTCACGGGCCAGGGCGATACGGAATCCTGGGAATTGCTGCGGGCGGACATCCGCATCGAGGGCGTGGCCGAGCCTTTGGCCGCCTTCCGCCACTATTGGGGCGGGGCGCATTGCTGTTCCCGCGTCGAAGTGTTCCGCCTGGGCGGTATCCCCGGCCTGCTGGCCGTCAGCCCGCGCCAGGAGGGGGATACGGTCGGCATCGTCGAAACCCCGGCCGGCTGGTTCGTGCCCTCCCACGATGCCAGCTTCGCCTATGCCTTCGACCGTTCCTTCGCCGGCTCGCCTTTTCCGCCGGTCTATTGGCGCCTGACGGCGGCCGGCTTCGTGCCCGCGCCGGAACAACAGCGGGTCGATGCCGCCGGCCGGCCGGCCCTGCTCGAGGCCTGCCGCCGCCCCGGCGTCTACGAGGAAGGGGTGCCGTCCTGCGACGACGTGCCCTTCTACCTGACCGGCGATGCCGAGCTTGCCGCCCTGCTGGCCGAAGTGGCGCCGGGGGCCGGGCAGGAGCCCTTGAAATGGCTGGCGCGCATGCCTGCCGCCGTCTTCGAGCGTTTCGCCGAAGGCGAGGCGGCCAAGGCGCTGGCCCTGCTGAAGGCGGCGGGGGCGCCGCCCGAGGTCGGCCGCATCCTGGTCCAGGCCTTCGCCGCCCGCCACCACTGGCGCGAACTGGTCGCCCTCAACGGTTTCGAGACGCTGGTCGCGCCGCTGCTCGAGGATGGCATCGTGGTGCCGGCGGCGGGGCGCGGGCTGGTGCAGCCGGTCTCCGCCCTGCGCGGGCCGCTGGCCGGTTTCGCCCGCATCGATTGCCCGGCGGACGGGGAGGCCAGGGTCGAACTGCTGGATCGTTTCGGCGCCGGTCTCGGCCTCGCGACGCTCGATCATTGCCCGGTGCTGGCCTCGCCCCTCTATCTCGGCGGCAAGGCCCCGGTGCCGGCGCTGCTTGCCGCCTATCGGGGCGAGGCGATCTCGGCCCTGGTGGTGCCGACGGCGGCCGGCGGCATGGTGGTCCCGGTCGATGTGCCGGACCTCGAAGTGATCGGCGCCACCGATGCGGACGGCGACGGCAAGGCCGAGACCATCGCGGTCAAGCGGTCCGGTCGGGCCGGCGAGCCGGTGACCTGTCCCTTGAGCGAAGCCCCGGCCCTGATCGCCTGCCTTGACGGCCTGCCGTGATCCTCGGCCGGTTTCTGGCCGCGATACCGCTGCTGATCGCCGGGGCGTCCCTGTTCATCGCCTGGGTCTGGCTGCATGCGCTTGCCCCGGCCCCGGCCAGCAGTTTCCTTGCCGGCCCGGCCCCGGCCGAGATCCTGGCGATCGAGATCGTCGAACGGCGGGTGAAGGGCAGCCTGCACACGATCGATCTCGCGGTCACCGTCCGGCTGGCGGACGGGCGCAGCGGCATCGTCGGCGGCTATCAGCGGATCGATGGTGCCGGCGCGGTCGCGGATGTCCTGGCCGATCAGGTCGAGGACGGCGCCCTGCGGGTGCGGGCCTTCGCCGGCACGATCTATCGCCATGACCCGGATCTCTTCATGCTGGCCGGGGGCACGGCCATCGGCCTGATCGGCCTGTTTATGCTGCCGCTCGGCCTTGCCGTGGTCGGGCTGGCGGGGGCGGGGTTCATCCGCGCCTACGCCGGGGTGATCGCGGCCGTGCTCGTCGTCCTCGGCGGTGCGGTCGGCTGGTCCGGCCTCAACCAGGGGGCGGTGCGGCCGCTGGACCGGCTGCTGGGCGAGCGGATGACGGCCGAGGTCGTGGCGAGCACATGGCACCGCCTGCCGGTGACGGGTGCTGCCCCGGCCGGCAAGGCGGTGCTGCTGCCCGCGGTCCTGGTGCGCCTGCCGGACGGGCGGGGCGAGGTTGCCCTGCAGGGGTTGCCCGGCGCCGTGGCGATCCCGGGGCTGGACGAGCCGGCGCCCGCGGTCGCCCCCGGCGATCGGGTCGAGGTGACCTCTCGCGCTTCGGAACCGGGGCGGGTGCGGCTGGCCGGCTGGCGCTTCCGGCCCCTGGCCACGGCCGGCCTCGGCGCCGTTCTCCTGGTGCTGGGGCTCGGGATCGGCCGCCGCCTTGCTGGGCGCCCGGTCAGGCGGGGCGGCGGCTGAACCAATGTTGCAGCGCGATCGAGGCGGCGACCGTCGCGTTCAGGGATTCGACCGCGCCGCTGGTCGGGATGGCGAGGCGGGCCGCCGCGAGGTCGGCGGGCAGGCCCTGGCCTTCCTCGCCGAGGACGAGGCGGAGATCGCCGGGCCAGGAGAACCGGGTCAGGTCCGCGCCGCCGCCGTCGAGGGCGAGCAGGGGGCCGGCCCCGGCGGCCAGCGCCGCCCAGCCGCGGGTACGGACGAAATCGAGGCGGAACACCGCATTGGCGGCGCCGCGCAGGCATTTCGGGTGAAACGGATGGGCCGCTTCCGGCAGCAGGATCACGCGCCGGACCCCGAAGGCGGCGGCGGAGCGCAGCAGCGCCCCCAGGTTGCTGGGGTCGCCCAGGGCGCAGGCGAGTTCGAGGCCCCGGGGCGGGGCGGCGAGATCGGCTTCGGCGAAGGCGGGCACCGTGCCGACCAGCAGCGGCAGCCGCGTGCCCGAGACGTCCAGCCGCTCGAACAGCGGCCGGGCCAGGACATGGCGGGCGAGATGGGCGGGCAGCAGGGGCGCCAGCTGGTCGAGGGCCGGCGTATCCGGGGCGATGACGGCGGTGAACCGGTCCGGCACCGCGGCCAGGGCTTCGGGCACGGTCTTCCGCCCGGCCAGCAGGAAGGCGCCGTGCTTGCGGATGCCGCGCCCCTCCAGCAGCCGTTCCCAGGTGCGGAAGCGCTCGTTCTGTTCGCTGTCGATGGCGATGACGCGGGTCATGGCGCGGATCGGGCCCGGCTCAGATCGTCATCTGGGTGCCGAGCTCGATCACCCGGTCGGACGGGATCTGGAAGAATTCCGTGGCGTCCGAGGCATTGCGCGCCAGCGAGATATAGAGCCGGTTCTGCCACAGCCGGAGCCCGCCCTTGCTGCCCGGGCGCAGCGAGCGGCGGCCGAGGAAGAACGACGTGCTCATGATGTCGTATTTGAGGCCGAGCTTGCGGGCGGCGGCCAGCGCGCGGGGCAGGTTCGGGCTTTCCATATAGCCGTAGAATACCCGCATCAGCATGATCCGCGGGCTGAGCGACTGCACGGTGACCCGGGATTCCGGATCGATATGGGGTTCCTGCGCCACTTCGATGGTCACGATCACATTCTGTTCGTGCAGCACCTTATTGTGCTTCAGGTTGTGCATCAGGGCGACCGGGGCGACATTCGGCGTCGAGGTCAGGAACATGGCCGTGCCCGGCACCTGGTGGGGGTGGCTGCGCTCCAGCATGGCGACGACGTCGAGCAGCGGCAGGCTGTCGCGCCGCGACTTCTCGGCCAGGATGCGGGTGCCGCGCACCCAGGTCGCCATCAGGGTCGCCAGCGTCGCCGCCATCACCAGCGGCACCCAGCCGCCGTCCAGCACCTTGAGCAGGTTGGCGCCGAGGAAGGTGAGGTCGATCAGCAGGAAGGGCGAGATCACCAGCAGGGCGACCGCCAGCGGCAGCCGCCAGCGATAGCGCATGACGACGAAGAGGAGGAGGGCGGTGACCACCATGGTCCCGGTCACCGCGATGCCGTAGGCGGAGGCGAGATTGCCCGACGACTTGAACGACAGCACCAGGATGATGACGGTGAGCAGCATCAGCTTGTTCACCCGGGGCAGGTAGATCTGGCCCGCATGCTCGCCCGAGGTATGGCGGATCTCCATGCGCGGCAGGATGCCGAGCTGGATCGCCTGCCGGGTCAGGGAGAAGGCACCGGTGATCACCGCCTGGGCGGCGATCGCGGTCGCCATGGTCGCGAGCAGCACCATGGGGATCAGACCCCAGTCCGGCGCCAGCAGGAAGAAGGGGTTTTCCAGCGCTTCCGGCCGCGACAGGACGAGGGCGCCCTGGCCGAGATAATTGAGGGTCAGCGAGGGAAAGACCAGGGCGGCCCAGGCGATCTGGATCGGCTTCCGGCCGAAATGGCCGAGGTCGGCATAGAGCGATTCCGCCCCGGTCACGGCCAGCAGCACCGAGCCGAGGGCGATGATCCCGACCGTCTTGTGTTCCAGCAGGAATTCGACCGCATAGGCCGGGTTGAAGGCGAGGAAGACCGCCGGCTCGTCGGCGATATGGCTGGCGCCAGTGACGGCCAGCGCCAGGAACCAGACCACCATGATCGGGCCGAAGAAGACTGCGACCTTGGACGTGCCCCGGCTCTGCACCAGGAACAGGGCCATGATGATGCCGATGGTGATGGGCACGACGTAAGGATCGAAGATGGGGGTGACCAGCTTCAGCCCCTCGACCGAGGACAGCACCGAGATCGCCGGCGTCACCACCGCGTCGCCGTAGAACAGCGCCGCGCCGATGATGCCGAGGCCGAGCACGAAGCCGGTGCGCTTCGCCATGGCGCGCCGCGCCAGCGCCATCAGGGACAGCGCGCCGCCCTCGCCGTTGTTATCGGCGCGCAGCAGCAGGATGACGTATTTGGTGGTGACGATGATGATCAGCGCCCACAGGATCATGGACAGGACGCCCAGCACCATGGGCTGGGTGACGGGTTCCCGGGACGCGGTATGGATCAGGGCTTCGCGGAAGGCATAGAGCGGGCTGGTGCCGATGTCGCCGTAGACGACGCCGACGCTGCCGAGCACGAGCGCCCATAAGCGCTTGCGGTCGGCGGTCGGATCGGGGACCTGGGCGCCGCTCGTCTTGGTCTCGCCTGCGGTTGGGGCCGGGGCGGGATTGCTCATCAGATGCTCCGCAAAGGGTCCGGTGACTATGACGGGGCGGGGCGCGGCCGCCTAGCCCGTTCTGCACCGCAATGAAAATATCGCCGCCCGTGCTCCGGGGGCGGGCGGCGGGCTCAGCCCTCGAGTTCTTCGCGCAGCATTTCGAGGGCCAGCCATTCATCCTCGGCGGCGGCAAGCTCGCCCTGCGCCGCGTCGATCCGGGCCACCGTCTTCTGGAATTGGGCGGGATCGCGGCCGAACAGGGTACCGTCGTCGAGCCGGGCCTGGAGGCCGGCGATTTCCGCCTGCAATTTCTCGATCGTCTTCGGCAGGGTTTCCAGCGCGTGCTTTTCCTTGAAGGAGAGCTTGCGCTTCGCCGCTGCACGGGGGGCTTCCGCAGACGTGGCGGCGGGGGCGGGCTTGCCGGCGGCGGCCGGGGCCTGTTCCCGCGCTTCGACGCCGCGGCCGCGCTGCGCCACCATGTCGCTGTAGCCGCCGGCATATTCGACCCAGGCGCCCGGCCCCTCGTAGGCCAGGATCGAGGTGGCGATGCGGTCGAGGAAGTCGCGGTCGTGCGAGACCAGCAGCACGGTGCCGGCGTAGTCGGCCAGGATTTCCTCGAGCAGGTCCAGGGTTTCGAGATCGAGGTCGTTGGTCGGCTCGTCGAGGACGAGAAGGTTGGACGGCTTCGCCAGGGCCCGGGCCAGCATCACCCGGCCCCGTTCCCCGCCCGACAGCACGCCGAGCGGCGTGCGCGCCTGTTCCGGCCCGAACAGGAAGTCCTTCATGTAGCCGATGACGTGCTTGTAACTGCCCGCGACCTCGACCTGGTCGCTGCCGCCGCCGGTCAGGGCATCCTGCAAGGTGGTGGTCGGGGCCAGCGATTCCCGCTTCTGGTCGAGGGTGACCATCTGGAGATTGGTGCCGAGGCGGACCTCGCCGCCGTCGGGGGCGAGGATCCCGGTCAGGACGTTGATCAGCGTGGTCTTGCCGGCGCCGTTCGGCCCGACGATGCCCAGCCGGTCGCCCCGGCGCAGGCGCAGGTCGAGGCCGGCGAAGATGGCGCGGCCGTCGTAGGCCTTGGAGACGCCCTTCGCCTCGATCACGGTCTTGCCCGAGATGTCGCCTTCGCCGACGGCCATTTTCACCGTGCCGACCGCTTTCCGCTCCTCGCGCCGGTCCCGGCGCATGCCGTGCAATTCGCCGAGGCGGCGCATGTTGCGCTTGCGCCGGCCCGAGACGCCGTGGCGCAGCCAGTCGAGTTCGGCCACGATCTTGCGGTCCAGCTTGTGGCGCTCGCGCTCTTCCTGTTCGAAAACCTCGTCGCGCCAGTCCTCGAAGGCGGCGAAGCCGCGCTCGATGCGGCGGGCGACGCCCCGGTCGATCCAGACGGTCGAGCGGGAGAGGGCGGTCAGGAAGCGGCGGTCGTGGCTGATCAGCACCAGGGCGCAGCGGCTGCGCTTCAATTCGTCTTCCAGCCATTCGATGGCTGGCAGGTCCATGTGGTTGGTCGGCTCGTCGAGCAGCAGGATATCGGGCTCGGGCGCCAGCGTCCGGGCAAGCGCCGCCCGGCGGATCTCCCCGCCCGACAGGCTGCGCGGGTCCTCGTCCCCGGTCAGGCCGAGGGAAAGCAGCAGGCTGCGCGCCCGATAGGCGTCGTCGCCCGGGGCGAGGCCGGCCTCGACATAGGCGATGACGCTCGGAAAGGCGCTGAGGTCGGGCTCCTGCGGCAGGTAGCGGATGGTGACGCCGCTTTGCAGGATGCGCTCGCCGCGGTCGGGCTCGACCAGGCCGGCGGCGATCTTCAGCAGCGTCGACTTGCCCGAGCCGTTGCGCCCGACGAGGCACAGGCGGTCGCCTTCGCCGACGATGAGTTCGGCGCCGTCGATGACCGGGTGTCCGCCGTAGCCGACATGAATATCGCGAAGGGTGAGAAGCGGTGCTGCCATGATGTCGGGCCCGTCAATAGCCGCACCGCGCCCGGAGATCAACCTCGGCGGGCGCGCCGGGGTTTCCGGATTTTAAGGCAGCACTATTGACCTAACGCGCGGCTTGAGGCATTTATGTGCCCATATCCATCATGGGATGAAATAAAATGTCTGCCGAAAACATTGTCTGGAAAGATAGTTTCGCAAAACGCGCCAGCCGCATGAATGCCTCCGAAATCCGCGAATTGCTGAAGCTGCTGGACCAGCCGGATGTGATTTCCTTTGCCGGCGGCATTCCGGATCCCGCCCTGTTCCCGACCGGCGTGGTCGAACAGGCCTATGCCCGCATCCTGGCCGATCCGGCGCGCTCCGGGCCGTCGCTGCAATATTCGGTCTCGGAAGGCTATGCGCCGCTGCGGGCCTGGATCGTCCGCCATATGGCGGCCCTGGGCGTGCCCTGCGATATCGGCAATATCGTCATCACCGCGGGCTCGCAGCAGGGCCTGGACTTCATCGGCAAGCTGTTCCTGTCGCCGGGCGATACCGCCCTGGTGACCGCGCCGACCTATCTCGGCGCGCTCCAGGCTTTTAATCCTTACGAGCCGCGCTACGACACGCTGGCGCTGGGCGGCAATCGCACGCCCGATTCCTATCGCGAGGCGGCGGCAGCGGCGGGCGGGCGCGTCGGCCTTGCCTATCTGGTGCCCGATTTCTCCAACCCTTCCGGCGAGACCGTGCCGCTAGCCGAGCGCCTGGCGCTGCTCGACCTTGCGGCGGCGCTCGATACGCTGGTGGTCGAGGATGCGGCCTATCAGGCGCTGCGCTACGACGGCGAGCCGGTCCGCGCGATCCAGGCCCTGGATGTCGAGCGTTCGGGCGGGATCGAGCAGTGCCGCACGCTTTACTGTGGCACCTTCTCGAAGACCCTGGTGCCGGCGCTGCGGGTGGGCTGGATCTGCGGCCCCTCGGCGGCGATCGCCAAGATCGTGCTGGCCAAGCAGGCGGCGGACCTGCACAGCCCGACCATCAACCAGATGGTGATGCATGAGGTCGCGGCGGCGGTCTACGACGCCCAGGTCGAGAAGATCCGCAAGGTCTATCACCAGCGGCGCGACGCTATGCTGGCGGCCCTGGCCCGCCACATGCCGGAAGGCGTCACCTGGACCCGGCCCGAGGGCGGGATGTTCGTCTGGGTCAGCCTGCCCGAGGGGATGAGCGGCGCCGCCCTGCTGGCGCGGGCGATCGCCGAATGCCGGGTCGCCTTCGTGCCCGGCGGCGCCTTCTACGGCGAGGGGCGGTGCGACAACCGGCTGCGCCTGTCCTATTCCCTGTCCGATCCGGGCCAGATCGAGGCCGGCATCGGCCGCCTCGGCGCCCTGATCCGGCAGGTCCGCGCGGGCGCGTGATCGTCATCCCGCCTGTCGAGGGGGGATGGCCGCGGATGCGGGGCGATTGGATCGCCCCGCGTCAACTATTAACACCATTCCTGCGATAGTTGTGCGCTGCAAAAATCGCCCCGAAGCCGTGGTGAAGGCAAAAAACGGCGGAAAAACCGCAGGATTCAGGTAACAGGCAAGCCGCTACATGCAGCTTGGACGATAGATATGTTTCCATAATGAATGTTTGTTGCATTCATTGTGAAATTAATAACACGGCAATATGAGTGAAGTTGCCAGCTCAACACAGCCTGTTTCGCGCAAAGTCTCGGATGTTCGTCCCGAGGATGTCTGGCAGACACATTGGCGAGTCGGCGCGGGGTTTTCGGTGGTTGTCGCCGGCCACCTGAAACGTGGGCTTGCAGTCGAGTCGCTGCACCCGGGACGGGGATTCCCAAAGTTTCTACAGGGGCAGAGAAACGATGAAGATCAATGCGATCCTTGGCTCGGCGGTGTTTGCCGCTGCGGTCGCCGGTGCCACTTTCGTCGGCGCGCAGGACTCGGGGCCGGTTTCCGAGGTCAGCGGCCAGCTGTCGATCTTCGGCGGCGGCGACGAGAACGGCGGGCTGTTCGGCGGCGCGCCCAGCCTGACGGTGCCGGTGGACGGTTCCTTCGCGGTGCAGTTCGACGGCATTGCCGGCTTCGTCGCGGACGAGGCGGGTTTCGCCGGCGGCGCGGTGCAGCTGTTCTACCGTGATCCCCAGGCCTATACCGTCGGCATCGCCGGCGGCGGCTATTATGTCGACAGCTATTCGCAATACGCGGTCTCGGGCATTGCCGAATACTATATCGACAACCTCACCCTCGAAGGCGCCGTCGGCTTCACCACGGGCCAGATCCTCGAGGATCAGGTCTATGGCCGCGTCGGCCTCGCGGTCTACCCGAACCCGAACCTGCGTCTCGGCGGCGGCGTGACCTATTCCGATACGGTCGGCCTCGGCGGCGACGTCCAGGTCGAAGCACTGCTGACCGATGTCCCGGGCCTTGCCCTCTTCGCGGCCGGCGCCTTCGACGACAAGGGCGCCACCGGCTACGGCGGCATCCGCCTCTACTTCACCGGCCGCACGGTGCTTTCGGTCGCCGACAGCGCTGCCGAATCCACCCCCAGCCTGCAGGAACTGCACCGCAATTACGGCCGGCCGAACTTCTTCCTGTCGGATCCGAGCGGCTTCGGCATCCGCCAGATCAGCAAGGCGGGCGGCGCCATCAACGGCGGCGAGCCGTTCGGCGACATCGGCGAGGACGGCAACAACGACCCGGGCGACGATACCCCCCCGAACAGCCAGAACTGCCAGACGCCGGACCTGATCAGCACCGTGCAGTGCACCCTGGGCGGCCTGACCAACAATACCGTGCTCGATCCGGTCACCGACCTCGTGGACCAGCTGCTGAACCCGACCGACGGCGCCCTCAGCGCCCTGACCGGCCCGCTGGCGGACCTGACCGCCCTCGGCCAGGGCGCCCTCGCGCCCCTGAGCGAAGTGGTGCAGGCCCTGGTCGGCACGCAGAACTCGGCCCTGAACCCGCTGATCGACGGTCTCAACGCGGTCATCCAGGGCATCGGCCTCGGCTCCACGCCGACCGATATCGCCAACCAGCTGGGCGCCATTCCCGGCCTCGGCGCCCTGCTGCCGTAAGGCGGGCGGGACCCCTTGAAAAGGGCGGCTTCGGCCGCCCTTTTTGCTGGGCGGCACAAAAAAATGGCGCCGGGGGGACACCCGACGCCATCAAGTCGGCCCGGCGCTAAACCCGGGCGGCGTGCATAAGGGCTCACACGCAGGCTCTGTCTACGCCTGCGGCTAAAATTTGTCACTCGTCAAAAAATAGCAAATTGGGACGATTCCGTGCCTGTTCGAGCCGAACGGCCGCCAATCCGGATTATTCCCCCGGCCCCTCCACCAGCGTGCTCAGCAGCTTCGCCAGGGCATCGGCGCCGATTCCGCCGCCCATCAGCACGTCGCGGAGCGGCGGCAGGGCGAAATTGATCGCCGAAATGCCGACGAGGGCGGAAATGAAGATCGCCGGCTCGATGGTTTTCAGGACGCCTTGGCGATGAACCGCTTCGATATGGTGAGAAAACCCTGAAACAATATCGTTCAGGTAGTGCCGGGTGATCCAGTCCATGCGCTCGCCGCCGGCGGCGGCCTCGCTGAAGACGATCTGGATATGCTCGGGGTGGGACAGGCAGAAGGAGGCATAGTCGGCGATCAGCCGGGCGACGGTGGCCCGGGCCTCGGCCGGGGTTTCGGCCACGGGCTGGTCGGCCGGCTTCGGCATGGCGTCGAAGATGCTGGCGACGGCGGCCTGCCACAATTCCATCTTGGTGCTGAAATGATAGCCGAGATGGCCGAGTTCGATGCCGGTACGGGCCGAGATCGAGCGCAGCGACGCCCCGCCATAGCCAAGGGCCGCGAATTCGGCGATGGCGGAATCGACGATCGCCTGGCGCAGGGCCTGGGTCCGCTCTTCCCGGCCGAGGGAACGCGGCTGGCGGCGACGGGGCTTCTTGGCGGGATCGGGCATGCTGTTAAAGGCTCCGCGACGGCACAGGGGACGGGGACGAGACAAGACGGGGATAAGGCAAGAGGGGGATAAGGCAAGAGGGGGACAAGGCAGTGAGACGCAGGAAAATATTAATCATCTTTCTGACAGGCCCGTCCGGAACCGGCAAGGGTTGCCACCATCGTGCCACAGCATGTCGCCGTCCCATTCGAGAATTCTTGACGTCTGACCAAGTCTGTCGTCCTCTCCTGCAGAAGGGTGGGGGGAAACCGGGCATGCAGGGCGAGGATCGCGGTGCGGCGCCGCAGCGAGGGCGGCCGTCTTGACTGTGATGTCGGTGGTTCTTCTGGTTTTCGGCGTCGCGGTGGTGGCGGCGGCCCCGCTGGTCGCGGCCCATGTCCTGCTGACCGGGGTCAGGGTGCCGCGCCGGCTGCGCGCCGACGGCCGCCTGCCGTCGCTGATCGCCGCCCGCGCCGGCCAGATCGGCGGCCGCATCGGCAGCCTGACGCTGGATGTGGTCGGGCCCTTGAACGAGGTCGCCCTGGCCCTCGGCCCCAAGGATATCGCGGAGGCGGTCAACCGCATGTTCGCGGCCGAGCGGGAACAGATCCTGGACCGGGTGGCGCGGGCCCATCTCGGCGTCATCTGGCGCAGCCTGCCGGGGGCGGCCAAGGTGCAGTTCGAGGATCACCTGGCAAAGACCGTGCCCCGCGCGATCGACCGCGCCATGGACGAGATCATCGCCGCGATCGACGACCTGATCGACGTGCCGGCCATGCAGACGCGCTTCTTCGGCGCCCGGCCTGCGGAATTGTCGCGCATGATCGAAACCGTGGCCATGCCGGCCTTCCGGGCCCTGGCGGTGCTGCTGCCCGTGCTTGCCGCCGTGCCCATGCTGCTGCCGGTCTGCGTGCCCGGCCTTCAGGGCGTGCTGGGGGGGGTGCTGCTCGGGCTCGGGGTTTCGCTGCTCGGGGTGGCGTGGCTGTTCACGCCGCCGCCGGCGCGCTGGCGCCCGCTGCCGGCCCGCCTGTTCACGCCCCTGCTACCCGAGCGCCGCATGATCACCGCCTTCTATGCCGATACGGTGGCGGACGAGGCCTTCCGCCTGGACGTGGTCATCGACGAACTGGTCAGGGGCCGTGCCGCGCTCGGCACCCGCGCCATCGTCGAACGGCGGGTGAGCGCGATTTTCGCCCGGCTGCCCGGGCGCCTGCTGCTCAGCCTGGTGATTCCGCCCCGGGCCATGCAGGGCATGATCCAGTCGGCGACCGCCGAACTGCTGGACCTGCTGCCCCGGGCCGCGCGCGAGCCCGAATTGACGGCCCGTTGCGCCGATCGCCTGCGCCGGCGCGTGGTCGATTGCTTCGAAGCGATGGACGAACTGGAATTCCTGGTCATGCAGCGCAACGTGCTGCGTACCGAACTGCCGCTGCTGCATGTCTTCGTCGGCGGCATCTTCCTGGCGGTGGGACTTCTCGCCGCCCTGTGAGGCCGGCGGGAACAGGGGTGGGGAAACCGGGGGATGGTCCCAAAAGCGGCGGTTTCGCGCTTGGTTCGCCATGCGCGTCCGGGATAATCATGCGGCGGCCGGCAACAGACCGGCGGGGAGAGACGAGGTCGGGGCATGGGGTTTGGTGAATTCTGGGCGGAACTGAGCAGCCGGCCCGATTTCTGGGGTTTCGTCACCATTCCCATCACGGCCGCCGTGGTGACCTGGGTCCATGTCTGGATGGCCATGCAGATGGTCTTCTACCCGGTCCATTTCGTCGGCCTCGTTGAACCGTTCCTCGGCTGGCAGGGCGTCGTGCCGCGCAAGGCGCGCAAGATGTCGAACATCCTGGTCGAGAAGACGCTGTCCAAGATCGGCACCCTCAGCGACTTCATGCGCAAGATGGAGCCGGAGCGGATCTCCGAGCATGTCGCCAAGGCCGTCTCCGCCCGGATCGAGGATTACGTCGACGACCTGATGTCGGGGCAGAGCCCGGTGCTCTGGGCCAACCTGCCGCGGGTGGTGCGCAACCGCGTCTACAACCATGCCCGCGGGCAATTGTCCAAGGTCATGGGCCGGATGATGGACGACATCATCGATCATGCCGAAGACCTGGTCGACGTGCGCGAGATGATCGGCAATCAGGTCGAGGCCGACCGCAGCCTGGTCGTGCGCATGTTCATGGAGGTCGGCAACAAGGAATTGTCCTTCGTGATCCGGGCCAGCTTCTGGATCGGGCTCGCCTTCGGCCTGTTGCAGATGGTGCTGTTCTATTTCATCCCGGCCCATTGGATGCTGCCGGCCTATGCCGCCATCCTCGGCTTCCTGACCAATTGGATCGCGCTTTCCATGGTGTTCAGGCCGCTGAAGCCGATCAAATTCCTCGGCTTCCGCTTCCAGGGCGTGTTCCTGCAGCGCCAGGCGGAAATCGCCGACAAATTCGCCGAACTGGCCGCCAGCGAAATGCTGACCATCGGCCGCATCACCCGCGAAATCCTGGTCGGGCGGCAGTCGAGCAAGACCCGGCTGATCATCAAGAAGCACCTGTCGCCGATGCTCGAATCGCCGGTGATCCGCACCACGCTGCAACTGGCCATGGGGCCGGACGGCTATGCCGGGCTGAAGTCCTCGATCGCCGAGAAATCCACCACCATGGCCCTGGATCCGCTGGAGGAGGAAGCCTTCAACAAGGACCGGGCGAAATTCCTTTCCCGCTTCCTGGCGGAACGGACGCGGGCGCTGACACCTGAGGAATTCCAGGACCTGTTGCGCCCCGCGTTCCAGGAGGACGAGTGGATCTTCTTCGTTCTCGGCGCCGTCACCGGCTTCCTCGCCGGCTCGATCCAGCTCGCCCTCGGCTTCCAATAGGGGCCTCGACGGCGGGGCGGCGGCCGGCTTACCCTGGGCCCCGGGGTCTGTTCCAGCGGGGAAAGCGATGCAGCGCGTAACCATCACCCTCGACAACGACCTGATCGAAGAACTGGACCGCTTCATGGCCGCGCGCCAGTACGACAACCGGTCGGAGGCGATTCGCGATCTGGTGCGCGCGGGCCTCGGTGAGGTCGGTGTCGGCGAGGGCGGGGACCGGCCCTGCGTCGCCGCCCTGGTCTATGTCTTCGACCATCACCGGCGCGACCTTGCCAACCGCCTGACCAACGCCCATCACGATCACCACGACCTGTCGCTGGCGACCACCCATGTCCATCTCGACCACGACCGCTGCCTCGAAGTGGCGCTGCTGCGCGGCGCCTCGGGCGAGGTGCGCCATTTCGCCGACCATGTGATGGCGGAACGCGGGGTCCGCCACGGCCGCCTGGTCATCGTCCCGGCCGAGGGGGAAGCGGGCGGGGAGGACCACAGCCACCCGCACTGCCACGGCCAGGGCGGGGATTGAGCTCTATCCGCACGATGCCCCTGGATGCTTTCCTCCTGTTCCTGCCGGCCTGTTTCGCCGTCAATCTCGCCTTCGGGCCCAACAACCTGCTGGCCCTGACCAATGGCGCGCGGGTCGGCGTCGGCCGGACCGTGCTGGCCTCGGGCGGGCGGATGATCGCCTTCGCGCTGATGATCGCCATTGCCGGCCTCGGCCTCGGCGCGCTGCTCGCCACCTCGGCGCTGGCCTTCAATATCGTCAAATGGGCGGGGGCGGCCTATCTGGTCTATCTCGGCGTGCGCCTGCTGAAGGCCGGCGGCCCGGCGGCGGATGTCGAGGCGGCGGCGCCCCGCACGCTGGCCGCGCTGGCCCGGCAGGAATTCGTCGTCGCCGCCGGTAATCCCAAGGCGATCCTGGTCTTCACCGCTTTCCTGCCGCAATTCGTCGACCCCGGCGCCTATGCCCTCAGCTTCACCATTCTCGGCGCCACCTTCCTGGTGCTCGAGGCAGTCGCCATCGCCCTCTATGCGCTGATCGGGGCGCGTCTCGGCGCCGCCATGGCACGGGGCAGGGCGATGGCCTGGTTCAACCGCATCAGCGGCAGCCTGATGATCCTGTTCGGGGTGCTGCTGGCCTTCACGCGCCGCCCGGCCTGAAAGCGGGGCCGGGAAAAAAAGCCCGCCGTTCGAGGGCCAGGGTGAACGGCGGGCATGAGTGCGGCCGCGTCAGCGTGGGGCCCGAAGACGGGCGGCCCAACCGACATTGCGCTGCGGCCATTCCGATCAAGCAAGCGGAGGAGAGATCGCTTCACCTATCGGCGTGCAGGCATATGAAGCCGATTCCTATTTCCCCGCCATTCGACCTTGGTATGAGCAAAGTTGACGCAGGGGAAGCCTGGGCTGGCGCGCGTCCGGCCGAATTGCGGCGCTGCGGGACGGCAGGGCTTGCTAAGATACGGCAGCAGGGGAGATTCGCATGCGTCCTTCGCTTCCGGTTGCATTTATGTTCTCGATCGCCGTCATGGCTGTGCCGCCGGCGGGGGCGTCGGACCTGCGTCTCGAAGGCCCGGCGGTGGCCGAATTCGTGCCCGGGGCGGGGGCTTTCCTGCGCCTGACCGGGCGGGATTTCCTGCGCCGCAGCCACTATGTCGCCGAGGGCGATAGCCGCAACTACCTGATCGAGGTCGAGACCCGCAGCGAACCGCCCCTGGCGGAAAGCGACGATATCGCGCCGCCGCCGCGCCGCCTGATCTCCGTCCGCGCCCTGTCGGCGCAGGGCATCGGCCCGGTGCTGCGCACCCTGGACGTGAGGGCCAACGAGTTGCGCATCGACCGCATGCCCCTGGCCGAGGCGGAGACCTGGGGCTGCTGCGTGCAGGCCAATACGATCGCCACCTATGACCTGCTGACGGGCCGGCTGATCGCCGCGCGGTCCAGCGATTTCGACGTGCTGACGGCGACTGGCCTGCCGCGGGGCGGCCAGGGCGAGGCGGTGGCGTTCCAGGTCTTCACCTTCAAAGCGATCGAACCGGGTTATGAGGAACTGGCCAGCGCGGATCCGGCCTCGCTCGGCGTCATCACCCTGGTGCGCGAGGATGTGCCGGTGCAGCGCATCGAATTGCGCGTCGCCCTTGGCGATCCCCAGGCGGGTGAGCAGGTCGAGTGGCTGAACCGGGTGCAATGGCTGGACGAGGCCGACGGCAAACCCCGGGACGACCAGCACATCGTCTATGACGCCGGCAAGCCGACGGGCCGCGCCTTCACCTGGGCGGTGGACGAGGGGCAGCGCATCGTCATCCCCTTCGATGGCGAGCGTTTCGATATCGCCAGGGCCCGGCTGCCCGCGCGCCTCAAGCTGATCGCCCTGCCGGCCCGGCCCTGATGGGTCTCGCCTGACGGGGTTTACCTGACGGGGCTTGACCGGCGGGCCGCCCGCTCTACCCTGTGGCCGAACGGTTGTGGGGGCGGCGATGGACGGATTGGCAGCTTTCGTGTGGAACCTTGTGCCGCGCGCGGACCTGGCGCCCGATGCCTATGGCCTGGCCGACGATCTGCTGCGCCAGGCCCAGAGCACCGAGGGCATCATCGTGATCGCCGCCGTGGTCATCGGCGCCTGGGCCGTGTTCCGCCTGTTCCGCTGATCTCCCCGTTCGGCGGCGCCGTCAGCGCGGCGGGATCGAATAGGTTCCGGTGGCATGGGCGACCAGTTCCGGATCGCCCTCGGAATAGAGCGAAACCTCGCCGATCACGAGGCGGCTGCCGAACTTTAGGGCCCGGCTTTCCGCGATCATGTCGCGCGGTGCGGGCTTGCGCAGGAAATTGATGTTCAGATTGGTGGTCACCGCCAGAGCCACCGGCCCGAGGGTGCCGAGCACCATGGCATAGAGCCCGCAATCCGCCAGCTGGAACATGGACGGGCCGGAAATCGTGCCGCCCGGCCGCAGGTGCCGGGGGTCGAAGGGCAGGCGGCAGCGGGAGAAGCCGGGGGCCGTCTCCTCCACCTTGATATGGGTCGCCTGCTCGAAGACCTGCTCGAGGAATGCCTGTACCTCCGTCGCGGTCATCGCTGCCTGTTCCGGCAAGGCCATGATCCCTCCCTGGTCCTTGTTGCTTGTCCCTGCGTCAAAATAAGCGGCTGCCGGCGCCAGGACCACCCTTGCCCGCGCATGGGCCTTCGCCCTAAAAGCGGGGCATGATCCTGACCCCTGTCGATCTCGGCGAATTGCCGGCCCTGGCGGCGACTTTCGACGCGCTTCTCGTGGCCGAGGCGCCCTGGGCCCGTGCCGCTTTCGCCCTGATCGCCGACAGTGCGCGCTTCACCGCCGCCGGCGTCGATACCCCGGAACAGCGCGCCGCCGCCGTCGCCCTGGCCGAGAGCTTCGGCATGGCGGTGCTGGACGAGGAGCCGCAGGCGGCGTTCTCGTGGGACGGCCGCATCCTCCGCACCCGGTCGGAGGCGAGTGTGATCGTGCATGAGGTCACCCATTTCCTGGTCGCCCCGCCCGAGCGGCGCCATGTGATCGATTTCGGCCTCGGCGCCGGCCCCGAATCCGGCCGGATCGAGGAGGCGAATGCGGCGACCTGCGCCGATTTCGCCACCCGGGAACAGGAAGAGACGCTGGCCTCCCTGCTCGGCGTGCTGTGGGAGATCGAGCTGGGCCAGCCCGGCATTCTCGCCTTTCTCGAGCAGAATTGGCTGGAGGGCTGCCACCGGCCGACCGCGGCCCGCCATTTCGCCCGCTTCCTCGGCCTTCTGGTCGCGGCCGGGCTGGCCACGCCCGAGGGAAAGGTGCTGCGCCCGGCCCCCGGCTCGCTCGCCGCCTGAGCCCTTGTCCGCTATAGTGCGGCCAGCCGCAATGAACGGGAGAGCGTGAATGTCGACTTCGACCCTGGTGCCGCAACCTTCAAAGGCGCTCCAGACCATGGAGGCCGAGCTTGCCCGCGATACCTCGGCCGTTGCGGTGCTGGAGCCCGCGGAACTGGCGACGATCGGCGAGATCAAGTCCCGCCTCGACCTGACCGACAGCGCCCAGGTGCTGCAGTTCGGCGGCAAGGTCCAGGCCAATATCGCCGAATTCGCCGACGGCATCCTGAAGACCGTGGCGGCCAAGGATTCGGGCGTGGTGGGCGAGACCCTGTCCGACCTGATGGCCAAGGTGCGCGACATCGACGCCGAATCCCTGTCGAAGAGCGGCGGCTTCCTCGGCCGCCTGTTCGGCTCGGCCAAAAACGAGATCGGCAAGTTCCTGGGGCGTTACGAGAAGGTCTCCAGCCAGATCGACCGCATCGTCCTGAAACTCGAAGAGACCAAGGACCAGCTGCTGCGCGACGTCGTCATGCTGGACATGCTGTTCGACCGCAACCGCGAGAATTTCAAGGCGCTGAACCTGCATATCCGCGCGGGCGAGGAATTGCTGGCGGAAACCCAGGCGAAGCTGCTGCCGGTCCTCGAAGCCGCGGCCAACGACCCGGACCCGGGTCTGGCCCAGATCAACGCGCAGAAGCTGAACGACGTCCGCCAGGCCCTCGACCGCTTCGAGAAGAAGCTCCAGGACCTGCGCCTGTCGAAGACCGTGACCTTGCAGACCATGCCGCAGATCCGCATGATCCAGGCCAACGACACGGTGCTGGTCGAAAAGATCCAGTCGTCGATCCTGAACACCATCCCGATCTGGAAGAACCAGATGGTGATCGCCATTTCGATCGCCCGGTCGCAGGGCGCGCTCGAATTGCAGCGCAAGGTGACGGATACGACCAACGAACTGCTGAAGAAGAATGCCGAGCTGCTGAAGCAGGGCACGATCGGCGTCGCGCGCGAGGCGGAACGCGGCATCGTCGACATCGAAACCCTGCAGACGGTGAACCGCGACCTGATCTCGACCATCGACGAAGTGATCAAGATCCAGACCGAAGGCCGGACCAAGCGCCGGCAGGCGGAAGCGGAACTGGTCAAGATCGAGACCGACCTGAAGAACCGCCTGACCCAGCGCTGAGGCGGCCCGGGCGGCGATGGGCCGGCTGCGGCATGTCGCGGCGGGGGCGGGCGGCGGCATCGCTTTCCTCGTCTTCTACCTCGGCCTGGGGGCCGGGGCGGGGGCGTCCCTGCTGCTGGCCGGTGCGGCCTATGCCGGTCTGCTGCTGCTGGGACGGGCGCTGACACCGGCCGTCCTGCCCGACGACGGTATTGCCGCGGCCCTGGTCGAGGGGGCGGGGGAGCGGCTGCGCCGGCTCGACGAACTGGCCGCCGGCCTGGGGCCGGGGCTGCATCGCCGGTTTCAGGCGATCGCGGCGGCGGCGCTCGATACCGTGGCGCTGATCGAGCGCCGCCCGGCCGAAGCCATGGCGCACCGGCGGCCGCTCACCTTCTGGCTGGACATGGCGCTCAGGATCGCCGAACAGGCGGTCGAATTGCAGGCCCTGGCCGGGCCCGATCACCCCGATCTTGCCAAAATCGCCGGGATGCTGGACGAGGTGGGGAAAGCCTTCGCCGACCATGCCGATTCGGCCCTTGGCCGGCTGGACCTAGAACTGGCGGTGATCGCCCGCACGATCGAAGCAGAACGCGGCAAGCGCAGGCCGCGCGAAAGGGAGTGAGAGAGCATGTCGAAACTGTTCCGGCGCCTGGCCCTGGCCCTGGCCGTCACCGCCGCCGTCGCCGGCCCGGCCTTCGCCCAGGCCTTCGATGTCGTCGGCACCTATATCGTGCGCGGCAAGAACCCGGGCGAGGACGGCACCTATGGCGCCGAGGTCAAGGTCAGCCTGGTGGGCGAGGTCTACCAGCTGGAATGGAAGGCGGGGGGGCAGACGGCGGTGGGCGTCGGTCTCCGGCTGGGCGATACGCTGTCCGTCACCTGGCAGGACCAGGCGACCAAGGAAGCGGCGGTCGCCGCCTTCATCGTCATGCCCGACGGCAGCCTGAAGGGCCGCTGGGCGCCGGTCGGCTCGGAAGCCGCCGGTTCCGAGGATTGGATCCGGAAGCCCTGAGCCCCTAAATACCGTCAGCCCCTAAATACCGTCGATCCAGCCCGAGAGGGCGTGCCAGGAAACCGAGGTCATATAGGCGAGGAAGAGGATGGCGGCGATGCCGGCGACGATGCCGATCGCCGTCATCAGCCCGTCCTGCTCGATCAGGCCGAGGGCCAGGAACAAGATGGCGAAGGACAGCGGGATATTGGTGAAGGGGATCGGGCTGGCCAGCAGCAGGCCCAGTGCCGCGATGAGCACCGCCACCAGCCGTTCCTGCGCCGCGCCGGTCAGGGCCTGAAGCCGGGGCTTCAGCACTTTCTCGATCCGGTGGACGACCGGCAGGCCGCCCTTGACCACCCGGCGCAGGTCCTCGATGTCGAGGGACTTGGCCAGCACCCGCTTGGGCAGCCAGGGCCGGGGCAGGCCCGCCACCATCTGCAAGGCGATCAGCGCGATCGGAAAGCCGGCGATGGCGGAAAGCCCGGGCGGGGCGATCGGCAGGCAGGTGGGCAGGGCCAGCAGCAGGATCAGCAGTCCGAAGCCGCGCTCCGCCAGAAGATCGACGATCTCGCCGATGGTGATCCGTTCCCGCGGCCAGCCGAAGGCGAGGACCACCAGGGTCTCCGCCGCCGAAGGATCGCGAAACGGGCTTTGGGACTTCTGCTTGCGCGCCATGAGCCTCAGCCGTGGTCGAGGCGCCGGGGCAGGCGCCGTTCCCGGTGCACGGAAACCGACAGGATCAGGCCGACGCCGATCATCAGCGTCATGGTCGCCGAGCCGCCGTAGGAGACGAGGGGCAGCGGAATGCCCACCACCGGGATCAGGCCCATCACCATCGACAGGTTGATGAAGACATAGAGGAAGAGCTGGGTGCCGATCCCCAGCGCCACCAGCCGCCCGAATTGATGCCGGCAGCCGAGGCCGATGGCCAGCGCATAGCCGAAGACGCAGACATAGAGAAGGATCAGCAGAAGCCCGCCGATCATGCCGAATTCCTCGGCCAGCTGGGGGAAGATGAAATCGGTGTGAACTTCGGGGACGAAACGCAATTGGCTTTGCGTGCCAAGGAGATAGCCCTTGCCGAAGACCCCGCCGGAGCCGAGCGCGATCATCGATTGCAGGATGTTGTAGCCCGCCCCCAGCGGGTCCGCCTCGGGATCGAGGAAGGTCAGCACCCGGCGTTTCTGGTAGTCGTGGAGGAATTCCCAGGCGACCGGCAGGGCACTGAGGCCGGCGCCGATGACGATGGCGAATTTCCACAGCCGCACCCCGGCCAGGAAGAAGATGGCGCCCGAGCCGAGCATGAGCAGCGTCGCCGTGCCGAGGTTCGGCTGCTTCAGGACGAGCGCGACCGGCAGCAGGACCATGATCAGGGGAATGATCAGCACCGTGGGCCGGCCGATCTGTTCCGGCATCACGCCGTGGAAATAGCGCGCGAGCGCCAGGACCAGCGCCAGCTTCATGATTTCGGAGGGCTGGATCTGGAAGAAGCCGAGGTCGATCCAGCGCTGCGCGCCCATGCCGATCGAGCCCATGATCTCCACCCCGATCAGCCCGACCAGGGTGGCGCCGTAAAGCAGATAGGCATAGCGGGCATAGACCGAGATATCGATCACCGCGACCACCACCATGACCGCAAGGCCGATGATGAAGCGCACCAATTGCCGCCCGGCCCAGGGGTCCCATTTGCCGCCAGCGCTGGAATAGAGCATGGCGACGCCGATCGCCGCGATGGCGATGACCAGGAGCACGAGGCCCCAATTGATCGACAGCAGGCGCGACCCCAGTGAAGGACGGTCGCCGTCCCGGCTCGAATAGACGCTCAAGGCCAAGGTCCGATCTGGCGGCATGGACGGATCGCCCCGTTCTAGACCGGATCGCGCCGCAGTGCAAAGCGGATCGGGACCCTTACCGCTGTGCCGCCTCGAAGGCTGCGGCGGTGGCGAAAAGGGTGCAGCGCGGCCAGGCCGGGCTCTGCTCCGGCTTGCCGATGAAGGTGAGATGGACCACGGCGAGGCGCCCGTCGTCGAGGGCGAAGAGAATGTCGTCCTCGCCGTCCACCCGGCCGATGGCGGTGGCGCCGATGCCGTGCAGCGGATGGCCGGGCACGAGTTCGAGGCGTAATTCGCGGTCGAACAGGGCGCGGGCCGCACCGTCGGTCAGCGCGATCCACGGGTAGGCGAAGGCGATCGCGGGCAGGGGCAAGGAAGGGGGGCGAACCGGGGCCGCCGTGGCGGCGGGCCGGGTTCCGAGGCGGAGCAGGCTGGCGACGAGCCGCAGCAGCCGGATCAACGCCCGGCCTTGACCAGGGCGCCGATCAGGATCCAGGCCCAGCCGATCAGCATCAGCGTGCCGCCGACGGGGGCGACCATGCCGAGCGACAGGTCGGCCAGCGCGATCGCATAGAGCGCGCCGCCGAAGACGAAGGCGCCGGCGGCAAGCGCCAGGGCGGCGACGGCCGAAGTCCAGCCCCGGTCGGCGAGCCAGAGCGCGCCGAGGGCGGCGGCGGCATGAACCATCTGGTACTGGCTGGCGGTCTGGATCAGGTCGAGCTGATAGGCGGTCGCCGTCGCCTTCAGGCCGTGGGCGGCGAAGGCGCCGATGCCGACCGCGAGCAGGCCGTCGAGGGCGGCCAGGATCAGGGCGAGGCGAAAGAGAATATTCATCATGCCACCGTCACGGCGCCGGTGAAGGCATCGGCCAGAACCTGGGCGATCTGGGCCCGGCTCTTTTCCGAAGTCAGGAGCCTTTCATCGGCGGCATTGGAGAGGAAACCGGTTTCGATCAGCACCGCCGGCACGTCGGGCACCTTGAGCACGGCGAAATTGGCCGAGCGGCGGGGATTGTCCATCAGGCGCAGCTTGGCGCCCGCGGCCTTGACGATATGGGCCTTGCGGGCCAGCGCGGTGTTCAGGGAATGGCGCCGGGTCAGGTCGAACAGGATGGCGGCGACATCGGGATCGGAAACGCCGACGTCGAGGCCATGGACGAGGTCGACCGCATTCTCCCGGTCGGCGATGGCGGCGGCGAGCCCGTCCGACGCCTTTTCCGACAGCGTATAGGCGGAAAGGCCGCGCGCGTCCGGGTTCGGGGCCGAATCCGCATGGATCGAGACGAAGAAATCGGCCTTGGCGGTCTGGGCCAGGAAGGCCCGGTCCTTCAGGGGCACGAAGACATCCTTGCGCCGGGTCAGGATCACCTTGCAGCGGCCGCGCGATTCGATCCGGGTGGCGATCCGTTTCGCGAGGTCGAGGGTGATATCCTTCTCGAAGGCGCCGCTCGGCCCGATCGCGCCCGGATCGCGGCCGCCGTGGCCGGGATCGAGCATGATGACGGGCATGGTCTTGACCGGCCCGGCCGCGGCGCCGCGCGGTGGGGCGGGCTTGCGCGCAGGGGTCGGCAGGCTTTCCGCCAGCGCCTCCGCGGCGCCCGCGGAGAGCAGGAAAGGCAGGCCGAGGCCGAAGCGCAGAATGTCCCGACGATCGATGCTCATTTACCGATGCCCGTTGGCGCCGGGGCCCGCCAAAGGCGGAGGCCCACCGCAATAACCGACGCCGGCGCCCCTGGGGGAGCCGTACAGCACTGGCAGAATCTCACTCTTTTCCCTTCGAATCAAGTGCTTGTCGCCCATCACTCAGATTCCGATTAAAGGCGCCAGGGGAAACTGGGCGATTTTTCCGTGCCGCCGCTGCAGAAAAGCGCGGCCAGCGTCTTGACAGGCCCCGGGGCCGTGCCTAACTCTGCGGCGGCTGTTGGCACTCGCCAAATGGGAGTGCTAACAACGCGGCCCGATATTAAGGCCTTTGTCTACTCTAGAGGAGGTTTCCATGAGCTTTCGGCCGTTGCATGACCGGGTTCTGGTGAAGCGTATCGACGCTGAAGAAAAGACCAAGGGCGGGATCATCATCCCCGACACCGCCAAGGAAAAGCCGCAGGAAGGCGAGGTTGTCGCCGTCGGCTCCGGCGCCCGCAACGAGAAGGGCGAAGTCGTCGCCCTCGACGTGAAGGTGGGTGACCGCATCCTGTTCGGCAAGTGGTCCGGCACGGAAATCAAGCTGGACGGTCAGGACCTCCTGATCATGAAGGAATCCGACATTCTCGGCGTTCTCGCGGACACGGTGGCTCCGGCTGTCCCCGCGAAGAAGGGCAAGAAGGCCGCCTGAGCGGTCTCGCCATTCTCCCCGCCCTGAATAGCTTTTGAAGGAGCAAGCCGATGGCTGCCAAGGATATTCGTTTTAGCACCGACGCCCGTTCGCGCATGCTGCGCGGTGTCGAGCTTCTCGCCGACGCGGTGAAGGTCACCCTGGGCCCGAAGGGCCGCAATGTCGTGATCGAGAAGTCGTTCGGCGCGCCGCGCATCACCAAGGACGGTGTCTCGGTCGCCAAGGAAATCGAACTGGCCGATCGTTTCGAGAACATGGGCGCCCAGATGGTGCGCGAAGTGGCCTCGAAGACCAACGATCTCGCCGGTGACGGCACCACCACGGCGACCGTTCTCGCCGCCGCGATCGTCCGCGAAGGCGCCAAGGGCGTTGCCGCCGGCATGAACCCGATGGACCTGAAGCGCGGCATCGACATCGCGGTCGAAGCGGTCGTCGCCGAGGTGAAGAAGCAGTCGAAGAAGATCGCCGGCTCGGACGAGATCGCCCAGGTCGGCACCATCTCGGCCAATGGCGAGCGCGCCATCGGCGAGATGATCGCCAAGGCGATGGAAAAGGTCGGCAAGGAAGGCGTGATCACGGTTGAAGAGGCCAAGGGCCTGGAGACCGAGCTCGACGTCGTCGAAGGCATGCAGTTCGACCGCGGCTACCTGTCGCCCTACTTCGTGACCAACGCGGAGAAGATGACCGTCGAACTCGACAGCCCCTATATCCTCCTGCACGAGAAGAAGCTGTCGGGCCTCCAGGCCATGCTGCCGGTGCTCGAGTCGGTGGTGCAGTCGGGCCGTCCGCTGCTGATCATCGCGGAAGACGTCGAAGGCGAAGCGCTGGCCACCCTCGTGGTCAACAAGCTCCGCGGCGGCCTGAAGGTCGCGGCCGTGAAGGCGCCGGGCTTCGGCGACCGTCGCAAGGCCATGCTGGAAGACATCGCCATCCTGACCGGTGGCCAGGTGATCTCCGAAGACCTGGGCATCAAGCTCGAGAACGTCAACCTGAAGATGCTCGGCCAGGCCAAGAAGGTCGTCATCGACAAGGAAAACTCGACGATCGTCGACGGCCTCGGCAAGAAGGACCAGATCCAGGCCCGCGTCGGCCAGATCCGCGCCCAGATCGAAGAGACCTCGTCCGACTACGACCGTGAAAAGCTGCAGGAACGCCTGGCGAAGCTCGCCGGCGGCGTTGCGGTGATCAAGGTCGGCGGCTCGACCGAAGTCGAAGTGAAGGAACGCAAGGACCGCGTCGACGACGCCCTGCATGCCACCCGCGCTGCCGTCGAAGAAGGCATCGTCCCGGGCGGCGGCACGGCGCTGCTCTATGCCACCCGCGCGCTCGACAAGCTGAAGATCGAGCACGAAGACCAGAAGCACGGCGTCGACATCATCCGTCGCGCGCTCCAGGCCCCGGTCCGTCAGATCGCCGAGAACGCCGGCAAGGACGGCGCGGTCGTCGCCGGCAAGCTGCTTGAGAACAAGGACACCAAGCTCGGCTACGACGCCCAGAACGACGTCTACACCGACATGGTGAAGGCCGGCATCATCGACCCGACCAAGGTCGTCCGCTGCGCGCTCCAGGATGCGGCCTCGGTCGCCGGCCTGCTGATCACGACGGAAGCCATGATCGCCGAGAAGCCGGAGAAGAAGGCCCCGGCCATGCCGGGCGGCGACATGGGCGGCATGGGCGGCATGGATTTCTGATCCAGCCCTATCCAGCCTGTTCATTCGGGAACGGGGTCGGCGCAAGCCGGCCCCGTTTTCGTTTGGCCCGCGGTCCCGCCTGCAACCGGACGCCGGACGCGGTGTTATTGGCCATGGGGGCAAATGCCCGGATCGGAGTGAGATGGAATGACCATGGGTTCCTGGGGGCGGCTGTTGGGCTGGGTGCCGCTTGCGCTCACCCTCGTCGGCTGCGTCGCCTATGAGGACGGTTACGACGGCTATGGCAACGGCGGCTATGGTTCGCCGCCGCCCTATTACGGCCAGGGCGGGCGGCCCAATGACTATCAGCGCGACTATGAACGCCAGCGCCGCGAGCAGGAGCGCCAGCAGCAGCAATACGAACGGGACCGCCAGCGCCAGTACGAACGCGAGCGGCAGGAACAATACGAACGCGGCCGCCAGCGCGACGAGGATCGGCAGCGCCGCGAACAATACGAGCGCGAACGCCGCGACCAGGAGCGCCGGCAGCAGTACGAGCGCGAACGCCGCGACCAGGAGCGCCAGCAGCAATACGAACGCGAACGCCGCGACCAGGAGCGCCGGCAGCAATACGAGCGCGAGCGCCGCGACCAGGACCGCCAGCAGCAATACGAGCGCGAGCGCCGTGACCAGGAGCGCCAGCAGCGCGAGCGCGAACGCAACGACCAGGACCGCCAGCAGCGCGAACGCGAGCGCCATGACCAGGAGCGCCGCCAGCAATACGAACGCGAGCGCCAAGACCAGGACCGCCGGCAGCAGTACGAGCGCGAACGCCGCGAACGGGAGCGCGGGCAGCAGTCCGAAAACGACCGCCGCCAGCGCGATCAGCAGGAGCGTCAGCGGGACATCGAACGGGAGCGCCAGCAGCGCGAGGAAGAGCGCCGCCGCCGCGATGGCCAATAGGCCCTGATCCGCTTGCCGGCGGCTTGGTCCTATAGTAACGCGTAAGAAACTCCAAAGACCCGTGCCCACCTGCTTTCCGCGGTGGGCGCGGGGTTTTCCTGTGCGTTTCATGGTATGGCAAGGTTTATTTTTGGTTAACGCCGAAACAATTGCCCGGAGTCGATCATTCCTTTACCGGAAGGCGGTGCATGACCGCCGCAAGGCAAGGAGCGCGACATGATCGGATTCGGCTGGTTGAAGAAAGCCGCGGGCGTCGCCCTGCTGGTCGCGGGCGCCGGCGTTCTGGGCGGCTGCGTCGTCTATGACGGACCCTATGACCATGGTGGCCGCCGCTACCATCGGGGCTATGAGGGGGATTACCGCCAGGGGCCCCATCACCACGGCGGCCCGCAGCGCCCGCCGCGCCATGATCGCGGCGGCTATTATCACGGCCGGTAAAGGTCGGCTTCAGCCCTTCTTGCCGTTCTTCTCGGCGCGGGGGGCCCAGGCCGGGTGCGGGCGCCGCGTCCCGGGATCATGGGTGGCCTGCCAATTGTCGAGATCGATGCGCGCGAGGTCGAACAGGTAGCGCGTGGTGGCATAGGCATCGCCGCCCATGCGCCCGACCGCGTCGAGCCCATGGGGATCGACATGGCCGCGGCCGTTCAGCAGGCAGGTGTCGACATGGACCGCCACCACTTCGCCCAGGAAGATGCTGTTGCCCGTGGGCAGGGCGAGGTCCTGGTAGAGCCGGCATTCGAGGGCGGCCCGCGCCTCCTGGATGCGCGGTGTCGCGATGCGCAGGCCGGGGGCGGCGGTCAGCCCCGCCTCGGCCAATTCGCTGATGCCGGGCGGGAAGGGGGTGGCGGTGACGGTCATCGCCTCGACCAGCACGTTCGAGACGATGTTGACGGTGAATTCGCCCCGTTCGCGGATATTGCGGGCGGTGTCCTTGGGGCTGCCGTCCGGGCGCCGGCCGATGCCGAGACCGACGATCGGCGGCTCCGAAGCCAGCATGTTGAAGAAGCTGAAGGGGGCGGCATTGACCCCGCCCGCGGCGTCGAGGCTGGTCACCCAGGCGATGGGGCGGGGCACCACCATGCCGATGAGAAGGCGGTACTGCTCGCGGCCGGAAAGATCCGCGAAGTCGAAACTGGTGGTGGTCACAGGCCCTATGCTCCCGGCGACGGCTGCGCGAGGGGGCGATTATAGGCGTTCGGCCGGGCCGGCGCGATCATCCTGCGAAAATATGTGCGGGCAGGAAGGGGGGCTGCCGGCGTCAGGCATTCAGGTCGTCCCGCCGGCTGCCCGGAATCTCCAGGATCAGGTCCGGGCCATAGACCCCGGCGGGCGTGCCGAAGCCTGGCCGGACAGCCCCCGCCGCCGCCTTGCCGGCGATGAGCAGGGCGGTTTCGACCGTCAGGGCATAGGGTTCGATGACCTCGAGCCGGCTGCGCAGCAGCCTGCCGTCCGCATCCTCCACCTCGGCCAGCAGCAGGGCGCGGGCGGTCTTGCGGTGCTCGGCGCCGGGGCCCGCGGGCATGCGGTCCACCGCCTTCTTCAGCAGGGCCTGGAGCGGGGCGGTGCCCATGAGTTTCCGCACGAAGCGCGGCAGGCCCATGATCCGGGCAAGCTCGGGCGTCGTCTCGAAATAGACGTCGATGTCCGGAATGCCGGTGGTGTGATAGGCGGTCGAGACGTCGCCCCAGGATACGCCGATGCCGTCGACCGGGCCCTTGCCGAAGTCGAAGCGCCGGCGCGGCACGGTGTCGACCTCGGTCAGCCGGCCGCCGCGGCGCACCGCCGTGCCCTTGGCCACCGATTCGATCGAGGTCTTGGCGGTGCCGCGCGACATGGCGTTCAGCCCGCTCATGGCCAGGGTCAGGCGCGTCGCCCCGGGCAGGCGGCGGGCGGCATGGGCGGCCAGGCAATCGGACGGCACCACGTCGAAGCCGACCCCCGGCATCAGCATGATCCCGGCCGCCGCCGCCTTGGCGCCCATGGCCGCGCAATGCTCGAAGACCGCGATCTCGCCCGTGATGTCGAGGTAATGCACCCGGTTGCGGAGGCAGGCCTCGACCATGGGCCGGCTGGTGGCGGAAAACGGCCCGGCGACATGGAGGACGACCGCCACGCCGGCCAGCAGGCGGTCGAGGCCGGCCGCATCGTCCAGCGCCGCGGCGCCATGGGGCAGGCCGAGGGGCGCCGCCACCTTGGCGACCGACGCGGCATCGCGCCCGGCGAGCACGATATCCAGCCCGCGCCCGGCGGCCTGTTCGGCGATCAGGCGGCCGGTATAGCCGGTGGCGCCGTAAAGCAGGATGCGGCCGGTCATTGTTCTCTCCCCCTGATTTTGGTCGGGCGACAAATATCATGTTTGGGCCCCGCCCGCACGACAGTTGCGCTCCCGCCCGTGGGCGTCGACAATCCGGCCGCGGCCTGGGGGCCGAGGGGAACAGGTGAGACGGCATGATCGACGTTGACGGCCTGAGTTTCGAATATCCGGCCAAACGGGCCCTGGACGGGGTCGGCTTCCATATCGGGCCCGGCACGGTGACCGCCCTGGTCGGGCCGAACGGCGCCGGCAAGACCACGCTGCTGCGCTGCCTCGCCACGCTCGAACTGCCCTACGCCGGGCGGGTGCTGCTGGGTGGCATCGACACCGCGGAGGAGCCGCGCCGGGCCCGCCGGCTGCTCGGCTTTCTCGACGAATTCTTCGGCCTCTACGACGAATTGACCGTCCTGCAATGCCTGCAATATTGGGCCGGCGCCCACGGCCTCGAAGGCGACGTGACGGTGGCGGCCCGGGATGCGGCGGCGCGCCTCGGCCTGGCCGACCGGCTGGAGGAGCGGGCGGGCAGCCTCTCGCGCGGGTTGCGCCAGCGTCTCGCCATCGCCCAGGTGATCATTCACAAGCCCCGTATCCTGCTGATGGACGAGCCGGCCTCCGGCCTCGATCCGGAGGCGCGGGCGGGCCTGGCCGACCTGATCCGCAGCTTGCAGGCGGACGGCATGACCATCGTCGTCTCGTCCCACATCCTGGTCGAACTGGCCGATTATTCGACCCATATGCTGATCGTCGACAAGGGCCGGGTGATCGACCACAGCCCGATCGGCGGCGCGGAGCGGGGGGCGGCCCGGCTGGCCCGGCGCCTGCGCCTGGTGCTGGCCCGGCCGGTCGCGGCGGCGGCGCTCGCGGGGCTTTCCGTCGGCCCCCTCGACCTCGACGGGGAGGGCGCCGCGGTCTTCGATTTCGCCGGCAGCCTGGACGATCAGGCGGCGCTGCTGCGCGACCTCGTCGCCCGCGGCCTTCCGGTCGCCGCCCTGGCCGAAGACCACACCAGCCTCCAGGACCAATATATCGAGAAACTGAAGGCGTCCCGGCCATGACGTTCAGCAATCCCGAATTCCGCCGCAACCTGCTGCTGGAACTCTCGACCCAGCGCCTGATCATCATGCCCCTGGTGCTGCTGCCCCTGTTCCTGCTGGGCTGGACCTGGGGCGAGGCGGTGGGGGCGGCCTCGGTGGCGCAGACCGCGGGCTGGGCGCTGCTGGTCTTCTGGGGCACGCGGCTCGCGGTCGACAGCCTGTCGGCCGAGGTCCAGGCCAAGACCTGGGACGGCCAGCGTCTCTCCGGGATCGGGCCGGTGACCATGACGGTGGGCAAGCTCTTCGGCGGTACCATCTATGCCTGGTACGGCGGCGTCATGTGCCTCGCGGTCTCGGCGCTGGCCGGCGGGCTGGACGGCGACCGGCTGGCCGCCCTGCGCCTGCTGATCACCGGCTTCTTCGCCCAGGCGGTGGCCTTCTGGTTCGGCATGATCCAATTGCGCCTGCGCCCCGGCTCCATGCGCTTCCAGGTCACCTTCGCCCAGATCGTCGGCATCCTGGTCTCCGCCCAGGCCGCCCCCCTGCTCGGGTTCGTGGACTTCACGGTCGATTGGTACGGGATCGGCTTCGATGCCTATGGCTTCGTGCTGTTCTCGACCATCCTGTTCACCCTGTGGGCCTGGGTGGCCTGCTGGCGGCTGATGCGGGCCGATCTCCGCTATCAGTCCTATCCGTTCGTCTGGCTCGCCTTCCTGGCCTTCCTGGTGATCTACTTCGGCGGCGTCACCGAGACGATCTTCGGCAATTTCGAGAATGCGGGCACCAATATGATGCGCGGTGCCATCGCCTTTCACGTCCTCGTCTTCGTCACCTGGTTCGCTGCCCTGGTCGAGCCGAAGAACATCGTGCGCCTGCGCCAGGTCGGCTATCGCTGGCGCCAGCGCGACTGGCGCCGGGCGCTGACCGAAGTGCCGCCCTTCGTCGTCGGCCTGCCGGTCGTGCTTTCGGTCGGCATCGCCACGGCGCTGACCCGGCCCGATCACCTGCCGCTCGGGGCGCAGCTCCTGTCGCTGTTCCTGTTCCTGCTGCGCGACATCCTGCTCGTCTATTTCGTCGTGCTCGGGCCGAATGCCCGGCGCGGGCACGGGGCGGCGCTGATCTTCCTCCTGGTCCTCTATCTCCTGGCGC
Source organism: Zavarzinia compransoris (assembly GCF_003173055.1). NCBI lineage: Bacteria > Pseudomonadati > Pseudomonadota > Alphaproteobacteria > Rhodospirillales > Zavarziniaceae > Zavarzinia > Zavarzinia compransoris. The sequence continues at coordinate 1,109,058 of NZ_QGLF01000001.1, read as the reverse complement.
CGGCCCTGATCGCCGATACCGGGGCGGCCCGCCTGATGCCCTTCTTCATCCCCGCGGGCGGGGTCGATCCGGTGGTGGGGCTGATCGGGCCGGCGGTGCAGGTGATCGGCTTCGGCATTCTCTTCGCCAGCCGTTTCCGGGACCGGCCGTGACCGCGCCCTGGCGCAACTGGTCGGGCTTGCAGGCGGCGCAGCCGGCGCTGCGCTTCGCTCCCCGGGAAGAAAGCGGCATCGTCGCCGCCGTGCGCGAGGCCGGCAACCGCGGCCTGAGCCTGCGGGCGGTCGGCGCCGGCCATTCCTTCACGCCGCTGTGCGTGACCGGCGGTGCCCAGATCCATCTCGGCGGCCATGCCGGGCTGGTCGCGGTCGAGGGGCGGCAGGCCACGGTCAGGGCCGGCACCACCATCCGCGCCCTCGGCCCCTTGCTGCGGGAACGGGGGCTCAACCTTGCCAACCAGGGCGACATCGACGCCCAGGCGATCGCCGGCGCGGTCGGCACCGGCACCCATGGCACCGGGGTGGCGCGCGGCTGCCTGTCGTCCCAGGTGGCGGCGCTTCGCCTCGTCACCGCGAGCGGCGAGATCGTCGAGTGCAGCGCCGACCGGGAACCGGATGTGTTCCAGGCGGCGCGGGTGGCGCTCGGCACCGTCGGCATCCTCTCGACCCTGACGCTCGACTGCCTGCCGGCCTATCGATTGCGCGAGACCCGGCGCATCGCCGATCTCGACGACGTCATCGCCGGCTTTGAGGCCGAGGCGGCGGACCACACCCATGCGGAATTCTTCTGGTTTCCGCTGGCCGAGCGGGCGGTGGTGAAGCGGCTGGACGCGACCACCGAAGCGCCCAGCGGCGGGCGCCGCTTCCGCGACTGGAAGGAGATGGTGCTCGAGAACGGCGCGCTGTTCCTGTTCGGGCGGGCGTCGCGCCTTCTGCCGGCCCTGGCGGCGCCGCTGGCCCGGCTGTCGACGGCGGCCGGCGGGGGCGGGGGCTATGCCGATCACGCCGAGCTTGTCTTTCCCTCGCCCCGCCTGGTCCGTTTCAACGAGATGGAATATGCCGTGCCGGCCGACCGGGGGCCCGACTGCATCGCCGAGATCCGCGCCTGGTTCCGCCGCACCGGCACCAGGGTCTATTTCCCCATCGAATACCGGCGGGTGGCGGCGGACGATATCTGGCTCAGCCCGTTCCAGGGCCGGGACAGCGCGACCATCGCCGTCCACCGCCTGGCGGGGGAGGATTTCGCGCCCTATTTCGCCGCCATGGAGGCGATCTTCGCCAATCACCGCGGCCGGCCCCATTGGGGCAAGCTGCACGGCCTGAAGGCCCGCCAACTTGCCGATCTCTATCCCGACTGGGGCCGGTTCCACGACCTCCGCCGGCGCCTGGACCCGGCGGGCCTGTTCCTGAACGAATACCTGCGCGGCCTGTTCGAGGCTTGAGCGGCGCCGAATCGCCTGCCGCCCGGGCCCGGCGATCGGCTATGCTGCCGCCCCGATCTTGCATGGGATGGAGTGCCGACATGTCCCGCCGCGACAGTCTTTCGGCGGTCGAGCGCCGCATACGCCGCATCGCCGTGCGCTACGGCCTCAACCTGCTGAAGCCGCAGAAGCCCGATCCCCAGGTGCTGCGCCACGGCGGCTATATGCTGCGCGACGAGGAAACGGCGAAGATCGTCTTCGGCGACAAGGAATACCGCTTCTCCGCCAGCATCGACGAGATCGAAGCCTATCTCGAACGGCTGGGCGCGGAGGAATAGGGCCGCCCGAATTAACCCTCCAGCCGCGAGCGCCAGTCCTCGACCGCGCCGGCGGCCAGGCGCTTCTCGGCATAATGCCGCCAGCCCGCGGGCAGCAGGGGTTCCGCGGCCATGGCCGCCAGCTCGTCCCGGTCGAGGACGTCGACATAGAGAATGCGCCAGAGCCGGGTCAGCGACCAGGCGGGTGCCCGGCGGTCGAGCAGGGCCAGGGCATCGCCCGGCGCGACCATGCCGTCCTCGATCACCCGGTAATACCAGCCGGTGCGCCCGCTCGCCTGGACCCGGCGGGCCATGTCGGCGACGCCGAAGCGGAGGTTCAGCTTCCAGCACGGCTGCCGCCCTTGGGAGACTTCGAGCACGGCGCCGCCCAGGCGGAAGACGTCGCCGACCGCGACCCCGGCCTCGGTCAGCCCGAGGCTGGACAGGTTTTCACCGAAGGCGCCGGCCCGGCCCAGGCGGGGCAGGGGGCCGAGGTCGGCGGCCCAGGCGGCATAATGATCGAACGGATAGTGATGCACGGCCTTGTCCGGCCCGCCGTGGTGGCGGAGATCGCCCTGGGCATCGCCGGCGAAGCCGGTCCGGGTCAGCCGGCGGGGGCCGTCCACCGGCTGCTTGTCGATCCCGCTCGGCACCGCGCGGGGGCCGAGGGGGGCGAGGCGGCCGGTCAGCAGGTGGGTGATCGCAACGGTCATGGCGCCATCATGGGGAAGGGGGGCATGTTTTCCTCATGCCAAGGCGGCGGGTGACGCATGCGCCCGCCCCCGGGGCCCGCTTCCGCGTTGCGGCCGGCGCAATTCGGGTTAATCCTTGCCCACCGTCCGAGCACCCGGAATGACCATGGACTTGACCTGCTATACCTACGAGGGATGGGCGCCGCGCCTGCGGCCGGCCTCGCACAAGCGCGACTGGATGGAGGCGACGCCGGAGCGATTCGCCTATCGCTGCCTGCCCCTGGCGATCGCCAATGCCCATGGCTGGGAGGTGCTGAGCCCGGTCGGCTTCGCCGCCCGCTGGACCGGCGGCCCGGGGGTGGAGGCGGTCGAGATCAGGCCGGACCCCGGCGCCGATCCGCAGCGCCTGCCGGTCTCCCTGTTCGGCCACGGCACGGTCACCTTCCATGTCGAGGGCCTGTTCCGGACACCGCCGGGCTGGAATCTCTGGGTCGGCGGGGCGCCGAACGCGGCGAAAGACGGTATCGCGCCCCTCGGCGGCGTGATCGAGACCGACTGGTCGCCCTATACGTTCACCATGAACTGGCGCTTCACCCGGCCGGGCCATTGGATCCGCTTCGAGGAGAACGAGCCCTTCTGCTTCCTTTTCCCCGTCGAACGCAATGCCTTGACCGCGACCGAGGCGCGCCTCCGCCCGATCGACGAGGTGCCCGAGCTGAAACAGGCTTTCGAGACCTGGAGCCGGTCGCGCGACGCCTTCCAGAAATGGGTCGACGAGACCAAGCCCACCGCCCCGGCCGACAAATGGCAGAAGCTCTATTACCGCGGCGTCGGGCCGGACGAGGCGCCGGGGCCGGCCGACCATGTCTCGAAACTGCGCCTGCCGCCCTTCGTGCAGGCGGACGGCCGCGCCTGTCCCCATTACCAGCAGGCCGCCGCCGCCGCGCCGCCGCCCCCGCCGCCCGAGCCGGCGGCCCCCGCGCCCGATCCGGCCATCGATCTCGCGCTGCGCCGGCGCGACTGGATCATGCAGGTGGCGGAGCGCCAGCGCCTGCTGTCGCCGGCGGAAGCGGTGCCGCGCATCTGGCGGCCGTCGGCCAATGAATTCCTGGAGAATTTCTACGCCCCCTCGCGCCCGGTGGTGATCGAGGGCGCGATGGAGGGCTGGCCCGCCCTGGCGCGCTGGACGCCGGATTATCTGGCAAGGACGGTCGGCGCCGCCCCGGTCACCTTCCAGGGCGACCGGGACGGAGACGGCGATTTCGAACTCTACAAGGACAATCACGCCCGCACCCTGCCGTTCGACCAATTCATCGCCAGAATCGCCGGGCATAGGGGCAACGACGCCTATCTGACCGCCTATAACAGCGCGGCCAACCGGGAGGCCCTGCGCCCGCTGGAGAATGATCTCGGCTATCTCGACGACTTCCTGACCCGGCAGCACGGCATGATCTGGATCGGCCCCGCCGGCACCTTCACGCCGCTGCATTTCGACCTGACCAACAACCTGCTGGCCCAGGTCGTCGGGCGGAAGGTGATCACCCTGCTGCCGCCGTCGGAAACCCCGCGCCTGGCCAATACCCGCCACGTCTTCAGCGACGTTCATGACGTCGGCGATGTCGAACGGCTGAAGCTCTATCCCGACGCCCGCTTCGCGGCGCGGGTGGAGGTGACGCTCAGCCCGGGCGAATTGCTCTATATCCCGGTCGGCTGGTGGCATCAGGTGCGCTCGCTCGATTTCAGCGTGATGCTGACCTACACCAATTTCCATTGGGCGAACGATGCCTATGTCGATTTCCCCGCCGCCTGAGCGGCGTCGCATCCCGCTCACGCGGGAATTTCCCCTTGCGGCAATTTGCGCTAAGCCCGCGGGGTCGTTGCGCTTGCGGAGCCTTTCGATGCCGGCCACCCCCTCGGTCCTGTTCGTCTGCCTTGGCAATATCTGCCGCTCGCCCCTGGCGGAAGGGGCGCTGCGCGACCTTGCCGCCCGCAGCGGCGTGGCGGTGGCGGTCGATTCGGCCGGCACCGGCGACTGGCATGTGGGCGACCCGCCGGATACCCGGGCGCAGCGCGTCGCCCGCCGCCACGGGGTGGAGATCGGGGGCCTGCGCGGGCGCCAGGTCGCGGTGGGCGATTTTCTGCGCTTCGATCATATCGTCGCCCTGGACCGGCAGAATCTGGCCGACCTGCGCAAGGTGGCGCCGGCGGGGGCGACCGCGCGGCTCTCGCTCCTGCTCGATCACGTGCCGGGGCGGGAAGGGCAGGCGGTGGCCGATCCCTATTACGGCGACGAGGCCGGCTTCGACGTCACCTGGGCCGAGGTCCGCCTCGGCGCCGAGGGATTGCTGCGCCTGATCACGGGCTGAAGGGCAGGACCAGGGGCACCAGCAGCACGGCGGCGACCAGGGTCAGCACCGACAGGGGCACGCCGACCTTGACGAAATCCATGAACCGATAGTTCCCCGGCCCGACCACCAGCGTGTTCACCGGCGAGGAGACCGGCGTCATGAAGGCGGTGGAGGCGGCCAGCGCCACGGTCATGGCGAAGGGATAGGGCGACAGCCCCATCTCGCCGGCGATGGCCAGGGCGACCGGCGCCATCAGGACCGCGGTCGCCGTGTTCGAGATGAACAGGCCGAGCCCGGCAGTCAGGGCGAAAAGGGCGGCCAGGGCCAGCCGCGGCCCGGCCTCGCCGAACAGGGCGATGAAACCGTCCGCCGCCAGGGCGATGCCGCCCGTCTTCTGCAGGGCGAGCGAGAAGGGCAGCATGCCGACGATCAGCACCAGGCTCTGCCAGTGGATCGCGCGATAGGCATGGGTCATGTCGATGCAGCCGAACAGGCCGAGCAGCAGGCAGCCGATCAGGGCTGCGATCACATTGGGCACCACGCCGCCGACCATCAGGGCGATGACCAGGGCCAGGATGCCGAGGGCGAAGGGCGCCCTGTTCCCGGCCGGCAGGACGTCGTCGACCTCGACCGGCAGGGCCAGGACGACGAGATCGGCCAGATCTTCCTGTATCTTCCGGATCGCCCGCCAGGGCCCGGCGACGAGAAGCGTATCGCCGGCGGCGAGCGGGCGGTTCAGCACATCCTCGGCCATGGCCTTGCGGCCGTGGCGCAGGCCGATCACCGCCAGGTCGTGGGTGGTGCGGAAGCGCGCCTCGACCACGGTCTTGCCGAGCAGCCGGGAGGTCGCGGGGACCATGACCTCGGCCAGGCCGATCTCCTGGCGCCGATCGGCGAAATAGCGCCCGGTCAGGGGCAGGCGCTCCAGGCCGTAGAGACCGGTCACATCCTCGATCGTCACCTGCGGGCGGAAGACGTCGAGCATCAGGACGTCGCCCGCCTCGAGCACCGTCTCGGCCAGGGGCCGGATCAGGCGGCGGCCGAACCGGGGGCCGCGCTCGATCGCGATGATGTTGACGCCCGCGGTGGCGCGAAGGTCGAGGGCGCGCAGCATCTGCCCGGCCAGGGGCGATCCGGGCGGCAGGCGCAGCCGGTATTCCCGCTTCTCCAGCGCATAATCCTCGATCCATTCGGCCAGCCGGGGCCGGCGACGGCGCGTCGTGCCCGCTTCGGCGCCGCTGCCCGGCGCCAGCAGGCGGCGCGCGAACAGCATATAGACGATGGCCAGCGCCAGGATCGGCAGGCCGAAGGGCGAGAAGGCGAAAAAGCCGAAGCCGTCCAGCCCGTGGCGCCGCAATTCGGCGTGCACCACCAGGTTGGGCGCTGTCGCCACCAGGGTCATCATGCCGCTGATCAGGGCCGCGACGGACAGCGGCATCAGCAGGCGGGCCGGGGCGATGCCGGCGCTGCGCGCCACCCGCAGCACGACCGGGATGAAGATGGCGACCACCCCGGTCGAACTCATCACCGAGCCGACACCGGCGACGAGAATCATCAGGAGCACGATCAGCCGCGTCTCGTTGTGGCCGGCGCGGGTGATCAGCAGGTCGCCCAGGCGCTGGGCGACGCCGGTGCGCACCAGCGCCTCGCCGATCACGAAGAGGGCGGCGATCAGCACGATGCTGGGATCGGCGAAGCCGGCCAGCGCCTCGGGCGCGGTGATCACCCCGGTCAGCGGCAGGGCCACGATCATCAGGAGGCCGACCACATCCATGCGCGGCCGGTTCAAGGCGAACATGGCGACGGCGGCCAGGAGCAGGGCGAGGACAAGGGCAAGGTCGACGGTCATGGCCGGGAGGGTAACCCGGGGCGGTGCCCCGGGTCGACCGCGAAGGCCGGTTTCATGCGCCCGGGTTGACAGGGCGGGCGGCGGTCCTCATCTATGGGGCATGAGGACGACCGCAGCCATCCTCCGCCGGCTTCTGCCGATCGCGGATCTCTAAGCCCCCGGCCCGGCCGTTTGCGCCCCCGTGCGGGGGGCCGTCATCTGCCGGCTTTCGGCCGGCCCCGGGGCGCCAGCGTCGTATTTCCCATCGTTCAGCTTTCCATCGTTCAACCACGAGGCGCCCTGCCGCGCCCTGCCCGGAGCACGCCTGTCATGACCCGGACCACAAAGCCCGCCCGGAAGCCCGCCATCACCGTCGGCACCGGGGACTACAACCGCCTGAGCGACCTTGCCGCCGCGATCGAGGACCGCAACCCGGTGCTGGCCGCCGAGCTTCAGGCCGAATTGGACCGCGCCCGCGTCGTCGCCGACCACAAGGTCCCGGCCGGCGTGGTGCGCATGGGCTCCACCGTCGCCTTCGATACCGACGACGGCCAGCACCGGCACCTGCGCCTGGTGTTCCCGGCGGAGGCGGATATCGCCGCCGGCACCCTGTCGATCCTGACCCCGATCGGCGCGGCGCTGATCGGCCTGTCCGCGGGCCAGTCCATCGGCTGGACCGCGCGCGACGGCCGCCACCACGCCCTGACCGTGGTCAGCGTCGAGCCGCCCCGATGATTCGGGGTAGGCTGCACCTTCAAGCCTTGGCGGAGATCCGGCGGCCATGACCATCACCATGTACGGCATCAGGAATTGCGACACGATCAAGAAGGCGCGCCTCTTCATCGAGGCGCGCGGCCTCGACTACCGCTTCCACGACTATAAGGCCGAGGGGATCGCGCCCGCGCAGTTGAACGCCTGGTGCGACGCCCTCGGCTTCGAGACATTGCTCAATCGCGCCGGGACCACGTTCCGCAAGCTGCCGGAGGCCGAGCGCGCGGGCATCGACCGGGCGAAGGCCGTCGCCCTGATGCTGGCCCAGCCCTCGATGATCAAGCGCCCGGTGCTGGACCTCGGCGGCCGGCTCCTGGTCGGCTTCAAGCCCGAGATCTACGCCGGCGCCCTGGAGAAAATTTGACGATCGACAAAAACTTTGCGTTGACGTCTCCATGATTTCTAATGGGGCGACGGCCCGCAAGGGGCCGCCGGTTATGGAGAGGGCATCCATGCTCAACGAATTCAAAGCATTCATCATGCGCGGCAACGTCCTTGATCTCGCCGTCGGCGTGATCATCGGCGCCGCCTTCGGCAAGATCGTGACCTCGCTGGTCGACGACATCATCATGCCGCCGATCGGCGTGATCATCGGCGGCATCGATTTCTCGGGCCTCTACATCAATCTCTCGGGCGTCGAATATGCCTCGCTGGCGGCCGCGCGCGAGGCCAAGGCGGCGGTGATCGCCTATGGTTCCTTCATCAACGTGATGATCCAGTTCCTGATCGTCGCCTTCGCGGTCTTCATCCTGATCAAGGCGGTGAACAAGGTGATCGCGCGCACCCCGGCGGCCCCGGCCGGCCCGACCAAGACCGAGGAACTGCTGACCGAAATCCGCGACTCGCTGAAGGCGAAATAAACCCTGCGCGGGCGGCGGCAGCGGCCGCCGCCCCTCAGAAGGTGACGATCGGCAAGGTCGCCTGGAAGGCGTCGCGCTCGGCGATGCCGTGGAACCAGCGGCGCAGGGTGGGGTAGACGTCCAGCGCCTCGTTGCCTTCGGGGGTCTTGTCCACCCAGTGGATGACCGGCGCGAGGAAGAGGTCGGCAAGGGTGAGCTCGGCGCCGGCGAGATAGCGGTTGGAGCACAGCATCTCGTCGACCACGCCCAATTGCTCGCGCATGGCGGCGGCCTGTTCGGCGACGATCGCCTCGTCGGCTTCCCGGCCGTCGAGGGGGGCGACGAGACGCTGGGCGACCACGCCGCCGATCATCGTGTCGTAGAGATAGTCGGCGGTCGCGCTGATCCATTGGTCCATGCGGGCGAGCGCCAGGCTGTCTTTCGGTTGCAGCGGGGGGCCGGCCAGTTCGCGGTCGAGATAGCGGGCGATGGCCGGCGATTCATAGACCGTGATACCGCGAAAGCGCAGCACCGGCACCCGGGCGAAGGGATGGCGCACGCCGTCCAGCACGCCGCCCGGGATCATTTCGAAGAAATCATGCGCCTGGCCCTTTTCGGCGCAGACGAGGCGGGCGGTCCAGCAGAAGGTGCTGGTCGGAATGCCGAAGATCTGCGGACGGTCGGCCATCGGCTCGGTTCTCCCTCGATATTCCCCGTCTATCTGGGGGCGGCCCGCCGGCGTGAAAGGGGGGTGACGCCGAAACGGTGCATTCTTACCGGTTTTCAGGCTTACCCGTTTTCAGGCGTCCTGCACCTTGAGGTCGCGGGCATAGCGCCGGGCATTCTCGACGTAATGCAGCGCCTGCATGGTCAGGATCTGCACCTGGGTCTCGCTCAACTGGCGGATCACCTTGCCCGGGCTGCCCATGACCAGCGAGCCGTCGGGGATTTCCCGCCCCTCGGGGATCAGGCTGTTGGCGCCGATGATGCAGTTCCGGCCGATCTTCGCCCGGTTCAGGATCACCGCATTGATGCCGATCAGCGAATTGTCGCCGACGATGCAGCCGTGCAGCATCACCTTGTGGCCGACGGTGACATGGGAGCCGATCTCCAGGGGCACGCCGTCGTCGGTGTGGAGCACGGAACCGTCCTGGATATTGGTGTTCTCGCCGATCACGATGGGATCGTTGTCGCCGCGGATCACGGCGTTGAACCAGACGCTGGCATTCCGCTTCAGGGTAACGGCGCCGATCACGACGGCACCGGGGGCGATCCAGGCGCCCTCTTCGCGCACCACCCGCTTGTCACCCAGTTCGTAGATCATCGCGCTTTTCCTTATCGCCTGCATCGGGCGCAGGATGCCCCCGATGCGCGGCCGGGCGCAATGCCCTCAAGGTCGCGGTGAGGTGCGCCGGCGCAGCCAGCGCCGGCCGAGCACGCGGCTGGCCCAGACGATCAGCGCCGTGGTGCCGCCGTGCCAGATCAGGATCATGATCGAGGCGTCGAGATCGTGATAGAGGCTGAGCCCGGCCGCCGACAGGGCCGCGGTGCCGAGGGCGCCGACCGTGATCGTCTCCAGCGGCCAGGCCGCTTCCGCATGGCGCAGCATCCAGGCGAGGCCGGCGCCCAGCGGCAGGCTGGTGCCGATGATGACGACGAAGCAATCGAGGCTGTGGCCGGCGACGAAACCGTCCGGCCCGCGTTCGATCCAGTCGGTCAGGCAGCCGTGGCCGATGGTCAGCAGCCAGAGGACCACCGCCGGCAGAGGCAGCAGGCGCCAGCGCCGCGACCGGTCGGGCAGGGCCAGTTCGAAGGCGGCGATGATCGCCGTCACCCCGGTCGCGATGCTGGCCAGCCATTGCAGGGTGAAGCTGAGATCGGCGAAGCCGCCGAACAGGGAGCGGAGGCTGTGGCCCTGATTCACGGCGTGGAACAGGGTGAAGGCGGCGACCAGGGCACCGGCGCCGGCCAGCCAGAACGCTGCGCGCACCAGGGGCGGCCGCAGGCGCCGCACCGGCGCCGCCGACCCCGCCAGGGCCTCGATCAGACGATCCGTTTCCGCCGTCACCGCTACTCTCTCAACCTCTCTCGTCATCCGCTTCAGCCTTGCCGCCGAGGGCGGCGCGCAGGGCCTTGTAGGCCCGATGCGCCGCGACCTTCAGCGCCCCGACGGTCATGCCGCTCTTTTCCGAGGCCTCGCGCAGCGACAGGTCCTGGAACTTCAGCAGTTCGACCGCCAGGCGCTGGCCCTGCGGCAGCTTGGCCACCGCGGCCCGCAAAGCCTCGTGGTCGGGTGGCTCCGCTTCCGTATTCGCCGCGGCCATGGTGAAAGTTTCATCGTCCGGGGCGACCACCACTTCCCGCGCGTCCAGCCGGCCCTTGCTGCGCAGGCGGTCGACCACGCGGCGCCGCGCGATCGCCACCAGCCAGGGCATGAAGGGCCGGGCCGGGTCGTAGGTCTGGCGGACGCGATGAACGGTCAGCAGGATTTCCTGTACCACATCCTCGACATCGGCGGGATTGCGCAGATAGCGCCGCACCTGCGCGCGGAGATAGGGCGTGATCGCCTGCAACAGCGTGGCATAGGCGCGCCGGTCGCCGTCCTGCGCCGCCTGCATCAACTGGCTGAATGCCGCTGCCTGATCGCCGTCGCCGGCCATGCCCCATCCCCTTGGGCGGTCGTGCCTGCCGGCAACGCCCCGCCCGATTCAGGGGGCCAGAATACAGCGAAACGAAGGCATTTCGAGCGCCGTAACTTTTCACCGGCGCCGCCGAACCTGAAGATGCGACCGGGACCGACCGGTCCCTCGACCGACGATCAGGAGAATCACCATGTCCATTCTGTCCCGCACCGGCCTTCTGGCCGCCACGGTCGCCGCCGCGGCCGGCCTTGCCGCGACCGCCGCCCAGGCCGCCGACAACGAGAAATGCTACGGCGTCGTCAAGGCCGGCCAGAACGATTGCCAGACCGCGTCCAGTTCCTGCGCCGGCACCTCGACGGTCGACGGCCAGAAGGATGCCTGGATCCTGGTGCCCGCCGGCACCTGCGCCAAGCTGGTCGGCGGCAGCGCCGCCCCCAAGGGCTGATTTCGTGATCCGGGGGGTGCCGTTCGGGCGCACCGGCATCGGCCTCCGCGCCCCCCATGTCGCGGCGCTGGCGGCCCGGCTCGATGGTGGCGGGCCGCTGCCCGCCTTCGTCGAGATCCATGCCGAGAACCACATGCCGGGCGGTGCCGCCGACGACCGCCTGCTGGACCGGATCGCCGAGGCTTTGCCCCTGTCGGTCCATGGCGTCGCCCTGTCCCTGGGCAGTGCCGGCGGCGTGGACGAGGCCCATCTCGCGCGCTTCGCCGGCCTCGTCCGGCGCCTGCGGCCGGCGCTGGTCTCGGATCATCTGGCCTGGTCGGCCGGCGGCGGCCATTATTGGAACGACCTGCTGCCCCTGCCGCGCAGCCGCGAGGCGCTGGACGTCGTCGCCGCCAATGTCGCCCGGGTGCAGGACCGCATCGGCCGCCCGCTGCTGGTGGAAAACCCGTCCGCCTATCTCGATTTCGAGGGCGCGGCGATGGGCGAGGGGGAGTTCCTGGCCGCCCTGGTCGCGCGGACCGGCTGCGGCCTGCTGCTCGACCTCAACAATATCGTGGTCAGCGCGGCCAATCTGGACCTCGACCCCGAGCGGATGCTGGCGGCCATGCCGCTGGCGGCGGCGGGTGAAATCCATGTCGCCGGCCATGCCGTCGTGCCGCTCGACGACGGCGGCCATCTGCTGATCGACGATCACGGCAGCGCCGTCGGGCCCGCCGTCCTTGCCCTGCTGTCCCGGGTGCGGGCGCTGCGCCCCGACTTGCCCGTCCTGCTCGAACGGGACCGCGATCTGCCCTCGCTGGACGAACTTCTGGCCGAAGCGGCGTCGATCGACGGGGCCTTCGAGACGGAGCGGCGACGCCATGCCTGCGGCTGAACTGACATTGGCTGAAGTTCAGGCCGCCTTCGCCGAGGGCCTGCGCCGGGGCGCCATGCCGGATGCCCTGGTCGCTGCCGTCCGCGGCGGGCGGGTGCCGGCGGCCCGCCGCCTCCAGGTCCACCGCAACCATGTGCGGACCAGCCTGACGGCGGCCTTGGCGCTGCATTACCCGGTCGTCGCCCGCCTGCTCGGGCCCGCCGCTTTCGATGTTGTGGCGCAGCGCTTCCTGGCCGCCCGCCCGCCGGACGATCCCCGGCTCGCCCTTTACGGTGCGGGGCTGGATGACGTCCTGCGCGCTCAGCCCGAACTGGCGGCCCTGCCCATGATCGCCGAGGTGGCGGGTTTCGAATGGGCCCGCCACGGCGCCGCCCAGGCGCCGGCGGCCCCGATCCTGGAGGCGGCGACCCTGGCCGCCCGGCCCGCCGGCGACTTGGCGGGGCTGCGCCTGCGGCGCCTGCCGTCCGTCCGCCTGGTCGCTGCCCGCCACGACGTCGCCCATCTGTGGGCGATCAACCAGCCGGGGCGGGACGGGACGCCGGAACAGCCGCTGGACCGGCCCTGCCGTCTCGCCGTCTGGCGCGACCAGGCGGGGGCGATCCGGGCCGCCGACCTCGGCCCCGCCGAGGCCACCCTCCTTTCCGGCCTCGCGGGGGATGCCGCCCTCGGGCCGCTGCTCGATACCGTGCCGCCGGACGCGGCCGCCCCGGCCCTTGCCCGCATTCTCGGCCTCGGCCTGCTTTGCCTTGCCGGGACCGCCACCTCGATGGAGACCGCCTGATGATCGACGCCCTGATCGCCAAAGCCGCCCGCGTGGGCGAACCCCTGGGCCTGCTCGGCCTGCGGATCGGCCTCGGCCTCGTATTCTGGAAGAGCGCCAGCACCCGCTTCGACGGCTTCGGCATCAGCGACAATGCGATCTTCCTGTTCCAGGAAATTTATCGCGTGCCCCTGTTGCCGCCGGCCGTCGCCGCCTGGGCCGGCACCCTTGCCGAGGCCGGGGGCGCGCTGCTGCTTTTCGCCGGCCTGTTCACCCGCCTGGGCGCCTTGGCGCTGCTCGGCGTGACCTTGATGATTCAGCTGGTGGTGCCCTTCACCGGCGACGGGGTGAGCTTCAATGCGGTCGAATTCGCCCTTTGGGGCGGCGGGCTCCTGGTTCTCGTCGCCCGCGGCGGGGGCCTGCTGGCGGTCGATGCGATCGCGGGAAAATTCCTGCACCGGGGGTGAAACTGCTGCTATCCTGCGCCCTCTGACAGGAAGAGTGGCGGGGCGGCCATGAACGCAATCAAGAGATGCGCGCTGTGGTGCATCCTGGCAATGCCGGCGGCATTGCCGATGCCGGCCCATGCCGAATTGTCGTCCGCCGAATTGCCGCCGCTCGAATCGCGCGATATCGGCACGCGGCCCGCGCCCAAGGCGCCGCAGGACATGCTGCTGCCGGGCGAGACCCTGCGCAGCCGCTGGGCCGATCCCCAGCACCCCCAGGCCCCCGGCCGCGAGGCGAGCCTGCCCGCCGTCCCGGCCAAGCCGCGGGGCGGGCAGGGGCGCCCGGCGGCCGGCCTGCCCGCGCCGCTGACCATCACCCCGATCCCGGCGGCCCCCGCCCCGGTGGCGGCCCCCGCGCCGGCGCCGGCCCGCACCCCGGCCAAGCCGGCGAAACCGGGCAAGATCCGCTTCGGCGATGCGGCCTGCGACGGGGGCTATCATCTCGAAGGGGTCGCGGTGGATGCCGCCGGCCGGCCCTGCGGCCTGTTCTGATTTCGGTTTCCGATTGCGTCTTCCGGGGGTTGCGTTGGCGAAGAATGTGCGTATGGGCGAGGCGGCCCATCCCTGGGGGGCGGACGGCAACAGCCTTTGGCACGGCGGCCAGGATGACGCGGCCCCGCCGGCACCGGTGCCGGGCAAGGTCGACGGCCGTCTGGCGCGCTCCCGGCGGACGCGGGCGGCCGTGCTCGATGCCTTGATCGCCCTTCTCGAGGAGGGCGAGTTCAAGCCGCCGGCCAAGGTGATCGCGGAACGCTCGGGCGTGTCCACCCGCTCGGTGTTCCAGCATTTCCCCGACCTCGAAACCCTGTTCACGGCCGCGGTCGCCCATGGCGTCGAGCGCTATTCGCCCCTGGTCCAGCCGATCGGCCCGGATCAGCCGCTGAAGGCGCGGGTCGGGGCCCTGGTGCGCCAGCGCTTCGCCCTGTTCGAGAAGGCGGGCAATGTCTATTGGGCGGGGCAGATCGCGGCCCCCCTGTCGGATACCCTGTGCCAGACCTTCGCCCGGGTCGAATATGCCCTGCGCATCCAGATCGAGGTGACGTTCCAGCCCGAACTGTCGGGCCTGCGCAAGCCCCAGCGCGAGGCCAGGGTGGCGCGGCTCGCCGCCTTCACCGGCTTTCACGCCTGGTACGCCCTGCGCCGGGTCGAAGGCGTCGGCGAAAGTGCCGCCAAGGCGGCGATGGCCGAAACTTTCACGGCCTTGTTGCCAGAATGACGCCATTCGGCCTTTAAACCGGGACGAGTGTCAAAACTAATAGAGTTTCCGGGCGATTCGATGGCTGAAGGTCGTTGACGCCGCGATTGGAGCGTCCTAATAGCGAAGAATTCGGGGGAGTTGCGCCCCCGATGGGTCAATGACATCGACCGGGCCGCCGTAGGCCCGGCGGAAACACGATCGGTCCAGAAAGCAAGGACCGGCGGGGAAGGGGAGACTCGATGCTGCGGCACGTAGAGAATTTTCTGTTCAGGGTGAGAGCCTATATCCTGGCCTTCCTTGCCGTATTGACGGTGGTGATGGGCTATTTCGCCTCCCACCTGCACATGGATACCGGCTTCGAAAAGATGCTGCCGATCGGTCACGAGTATATCGAGACCTTCCTCAAGTATCAGGACGATTTCGCCGGTGCCAACCGCATCGTCGTCGTTCTCGAGAACGAGAAGGACAAGACGATCTTCACGCCGGAATACCTGAAGGTCCTGCGTGAGGCGACCGACGACATCTTCTTCATCCGCGGCGTCGCGCGGCCGACCCTGGCCTCGCTGTGGACGCCGAACACCCGTTACCTTGAAATCACCGAGGAAGGCATCGCCGGCGGCGACGTCATGCCCGCGGAATTCAAGGCCGACGAAGAATCGATGAACATCGTGCGCGCCAACGTGCTGAAGGCCGGCATCGTCGGCCGCATGGTGGCGAACAATTTCGAATCGTCGATGATCTCGGCCGAGCTTCAGGACATCGACCCCGACACCCGCCAGCGCCTGGATTATTTCCGCGTCGCCGCCGATCTCGAGGCTTTCCGCCAGAAGTACGAGAAAGACGGGATCTCGGTGAAGATCGTCGGCTTCGCCAAGATCATGGGCGACATCAAGAAGGGCGCCGAAAGCGTCGTGATGTTCATGGGCGTCGCCTTCCTGCTGACCGTCGCCATGCTCTGGCTCTACTGCCGGTCGTGGCTGCTCACCTTCGTCACGCTCTCGGCCTCGCTGTGCTCGCTGGTCTGGCAGTTCGGCATTCTCGACCTGCTCGGCTTCGGGCTCGATCCCCTGGCGGTGCTGGTGCCCTTCCTGGTCTTCGCCATCGGCGTGTCCCACGGCGTGCAGCAGATCAACATGGTCTCGGCCGAGATCGCCAACGGCAAGACCAAGGAACAGGCGGCGCGCGATACCTTCACCTTCCTTCTGGTGCCGGGCTCGATCGCACTCTTCACCTGCCTGGCCGGCTTCGCGACGCTCTACCTGATCCCGATCGGCATGATCCGCGAACTGGCGATCACCGCCTCCATCGGTATCGGCCTGAAGATCATCTCCAACCTGGTGATGTTGCCGCTGCTCGCCTCCTATATCGCGCCGACGGGCGAATATGCCCGCCGCGTGAAGAAGCAGATGGAGAAGCGCGAACGCGTGTGGCCCTATGTCGCCCGCATCGCCAAGCCGCGCAACGCCTGGATCATGGTCGTCGCCTGCGCCATCCTGGGCGCGACCGGCATCTATATCTCCAAGGGCCTGCAGATCGGCGACGTCCATGCCGGCGCCGCGGAACTGCGTCCCGACAGCCGCTACAATGTCGACACCCGCTATGTGATCGACAATTTCGACATCGGCGTGAACATCCTGACCGTGATCGTGGAGACGCCGGAAGGCGCCTGCGTCGATCACAAGTACATGTCCGTCCTCGACCGCTTCCAGTGGGAGATGGCGAACGTCGAAGGCGTGCAGTCGACGATCGGCCTGCCGCTGCTGGCCAAGATGGTCGGCTCGATGTGGCGCGAGGGTAACCTGAAGTGGTACTTCCTGCCCCGTAACACCAGCGTTCTCGCCCAGGCGGTCGGCCCGATCCCGACCTCGACCATGACCCTGAACACCACCTGCACCGTGCTGCCGCTGCTGATCTTCACCAAGGACAGCAAGGCCGTGACGATCAAGAAGATCGTCGCCGCGGTGAAGGATTTCCGCGCCAGCCCGGAGAACCAGCTGGAAGGCATGCGCATCCGCCTTGCCGCCGGTTCGATCGGCGTGACCGCCGCGACCAACGAAGTGGTCGAGGAGCAGGAAATCCCGATGCTGCTCTGGGTCTATGCGGTGGTGATCAGCCTCGTGCTGCTGACCTATCGCGAATGGCGCGGCTCGCTGTGCTGCGTGCTGCCGCTGATCCTGTCCACGATCATCGGCAACATGTTCCTGACGCTGGCCCAGATCGGCCTGAAGATCTCGACCCTGCCGGTGCTGGCGATCGCGGTCGGCATCGGCGTCGATTACGGCATCTACGAGTACAACCGCATCCAGCGCTACATGCGTCTCGGCAAGACGCCCTTCCAGGCCTATGAGCAGGCGCTGAAGGACGTGGGTTCCGCGACCATGTTCACCGGCTTCACCCTGGCCGTCGGCGTCTCGACCTGGAGCTTCTCGGCCCTGAAGTTCCAGGCCGACATGGGGATGCTGCTGACCTTCATGTTCATGGTGAACATGATCGGGGCGGTGACCCTGCTGCCGGCGCTGATCGCCGTGATCCAGCAGCTCTTCCCCAAGAAGTATCCGCCGCTGTCGGACGAAGAACGCACGGCGCTGATGCGCAGCATGCACTGAGAACCGGAACGGGGCCCGAAAGGGCCCCGTTCTCGTTTGGGGGGGCGGGCGGCCCTCAGCCGCCCATATGATCCCAGCCGGCCGGCCTCAGCCGCCCATGTGGTCCATATCGGGCGGGGGCAGCAGGGCGGCGGCATCGCCCAGGGAATCCGTCCTGGTCAGCGCCCGGCCGATCAATTGCGCGACGGTGACGCCGTATTCCGTCTTGACCTGCACCTTCACCGGCACGGCGCGCGGCAGGTCCGGGAAGCGCGCGAACCAGATATCGACCTCGTTCGGGAATTTCCGCGCGTTGGCCCGTTCCCAGTCCGGGTCGAAACCCTTCACCCGGCGATAGCGGATGACGCAATGGATCGCGTCGCCGGCATAGAAATTGTCGTCGTTGCCGTTCAGGTGGTCCGGGCCCTTGTTCTCGAAGGCGACGTCGTAGCGCCGCCGGCCGTCGAAGATCTTGAACGTCTGCTTGCAGATCTGGTCGTCCGCGCCGTTTTCGGCCGCCAGCATGGCGGCGGTCGACGGGTCGATGGCGCCGAGCAGGAATTCCGGCTCGACCGGGCGGCGGCCGTCCTGGTCGTTCGGCGGTTCGGCGCGGATGTCGACCGGGCCGTTGCGGTCATAGGTGACGTCGACCGAGCGGCGCTGGCCCACCCGCCCGTCATAGCGCAACTGGAACAGGGTGGGGCTGGCCTCGACCCCCATGGCCGGGACCAGGCTGCCGTCGACCCGGCTCTGCATCCGTGCCTTGAACAGGCTTTCCCACAGGCCGACGGTACGGGTGAGATTGTCCATGCGGTAGCGGCCGCCGTCGATCGTGGTCCTGGTATCGACCTCGACGATGGGCAGGCCGCCCAGGAAGACGCGATAGGTAAGGTCGACCCGGTCGGCGCCGCCGGCCAGCGCCGGGCTGGCGCCGGCGAACAGCGCGGCGGCGGCGAGCGCCAGGGGGGCAAGGCGGGGAAGGGTACGCTTCATCCTGTCCTCCATGGGGGGGCGGGGACCGTACCGAAGGGGCATGGTCTTTCACCGTCCGTCCTGATAAATCCTGCCCATGATCACCGGTTCCCGTCCAGCCGCAGCGGCGGCCTCGCTTTCTCCCGCCACCCAGGATCTGGCCAGCGGCATTCTCGCCGGGCAGCGGCGTGCCCTCGCCCGGGCGATCACCCTGGTCGAATCGACCCGCAGCGACCACCGCCTGCAGGCGGCACGCCTGATCGCCCATTTGCTGCCGGCGACGGGCAAGGCCATCCGCATCGGCTTTTCCGGCCCGCCGGGGGTGGGCAAATCGACCTTCATCGAGGCGTTCGGGACCCATCTCACCCGCTCCGGCCGCAAGGTCGCCGTGCTCGCCGTCGATCCTTCGTCCAGCCGCTCCGGCGGGTCGATCCTGGGCGACAAGACGCGGATGGAAACCCTCTCGCGCGAGCCGAACGCCTATATCCGGCCGAGCCCGTCCGGCGGCACCCTGGGCGGCGTCGCCCGGCGCACGCGGGAAGCCATGCTGCTGGCCGAGGCCGCCGGCTTCGACGTCATCTTCATCGAGACGGTGGGGGTCGGCCAGTCCGAGACCACGGTCGCCGACATGGTCGACCTCTTCGTCCTGCTGGCCAGCCCGGCGGGCGGCGACGACCTTCAGGGCATCAAGCGCGGCATCATGGAACTGGCCGATCTCCTGATCGTCACCAAGGCCGACGGCGACCTTCTGCTGGCGGCGCAGCGCGCGGCCTCGGAACTGCGTTCCGCCCTGCACCTGATGCGGCCCAAGGTCCCGTGCTGGCGGCCCAAGGTGCTGACCGTGTCGTCGGTCGCCGCCAAGGGGCTGGAGACGGTCTGGGACACGATCGAGGCGTTCCGCAGCGCCATGGACGGGGCGGGCGAACTGGCCCGGCTGCGCGCCGAACAGTCGCGCGCCGCCCTCTGGCGCGAGATCGAGGACGGCCTGATCACCGCCCTCAAGGACCACCCCCAGGTCGCGGCCGAGGCCCCGGCCCTGGAAGCCCGGGTGGTCGCGGGCGAGACCACGCCGAGCCTTGCCGCCGAACAGCTGCTGACCGCCTTTCTCGGCCGGCCCTTCCGCCCCGACTGACGATCAAGGGGTTGGAAGAGCGGCGATGAAGGCGAGCACCACTTTGGCCGCATTGTCGGCCGCGAAGGCGAAGAAGGTGCCGATCTCATTCTCGCCCTCGCCGCCGCCGGCCAGGTCCGACAGGCTGCGGAAGGCGATGAAGGGCACGCCGTTGGCATAGGCGACCTGGGCCAGGGCCGCCGTCTCCATGTCCAGCACCTGGGCCTTGAAGGTGTCAAAGACATAGGCGCGGAAGGCGGCATTGTCGACGAAGCTCTGGCCGGAAACCCCCTGGCCGCCGACCACCACCCGCGGCTGATGGTCGAGGCAGGTGCCGGGCAGCGTGCAGCGCGCCAGGTCGATCCCCGCCGCCACCCGGCGGGCGACGGCCAGTAGGGCAGGGTCGGCGGCGAACCAGAATTTATGCTCGATCACGTCCCCCGGCCGGGCGATGCCCACCCCTTGCGGGAACATCATGCCGAAATTGGCGAATTCCGCCGCCTTGTCGGCGGGCAGGCGCCAGCCGTCCCCGGCCTGCCGGGCCAGGACGTTCTCGAGATATTGCCCCCAGCGTTCCGCGACCACCACATCGCCGATAGCGAGCCCAGGGTCGACGCCGCCGGCGATGCCGCTGAAGACGATCGCCGTCACCTTGAAATGATCGAGGGCGGCCTGGGTCGACATGGCGGCATTGACCATGCTGATCCCGGAGAGGAAGAGCACGACCTTGTGCCGGCCGATGGTGCCGGTGACGAAATCGATGCCGGCGATTTCCTGCGTCACCGGATCCTGCACCGCCTGGCGCAGCAGGGCGAGTTCGGGCCCGAAGGCGGAAACCACCGCCAGCCGCGGGGCCTCGTCGGCCGCCGCCGGCGCCGCCGCCAGGGCGAAAAGAAGGACGAGGGCCGCCCGGGCCCGCTGCCAGAATGCCATGGATCCCCCGCCGCTTACGAAGAGGCGAGGACAGGATAATCGGTATAGCCCTCGGCGCCACCGCCATAGAGGGTTTCGCGGACGAGGCCGTTCAGCGGCGCATCGCGGCGCAGGCGCTCGACAAGGTCGGGATTGGCGATGAAGGGCCGGCCGAAGGCGATCAGGTCGGCATGATCGGCGGCCAGCGCCGCCTCGGCCAGGGCCTTGTCGTAGCCGTTGTTGGCGATATAGGCGCCGCGGAAATGCCGGCGCAGGGCGGCGAAGTCGAAGGGCTGGCCGTGGTCGCGGGCGCCGCCCGTCGCCCCCTCGACCACATGCAGGTAAAGGATGCCGCGGGCGTCCAGCCCCTCGGCGACGGCGAAGAACAGGGGTACGGGGTCGCTGTCGGCGATGCCGTTCGACGGCGTTACCGGGGCGATGCGCACGCCCACCCGTTCAGGCCCGATGGCGGCGGAAACCGCATCGACCACCTCGAACAGGAAGCGGGTGCGATGGGCCACCGGCCCGCCATAGGCATCGTCGCGCCGGTTGGCGCCGTCGCGCAGGAACTGGTCGATCAGATAGCCGTTGGCGCCATGGAGTTCGACCCCGTCGAAGCCGGCCGCCACGGCATTGCGCGCGGCCCGGGCGAAACTTTCGACCACGGCCGGGATTTCGCCGATGTCGAGGGCGCGGGGCATCGAGGTCGGCTGGAATTCGCCGTTCACGAAAGTCCTGGCCTCGGCCCGGAGGGCGGAGGGGGCGACGGGTGCCTGCCCGCCCGGCTGGAGGGCGACGTTGGAAACCCGCCCGACATGCCACAATTGAATGAAGATGCGCCCGCCCGCCTTGTGCACCGCCTCCGTCACCAGCCGCCAGCCGGCGACCTGCTCGGGCGTATGGATGCCCGGCGTGGCGTCATAGCCGTGGCCTTCGGGGCAGACCGGGCTGCCTTCGGAGATGATGAGGCCGGCGCCGGCGCGCTGGGCGTAATATTCGGCCATCAGCGCGGTCGGGACATTGCCGGGGCCGGCGCGATCCCGCGTCAGCGGCGCCATGACGATTCGATTCGGCAGGTCGATGGCGGCCAGGCGATAGGGCGAGAACAGGGAGAAGGTCCGGGTCATGGTTTCAACTCCACACCGGGGAAGCACTGAAAAGACCATGGGCCTGCCGGCCCCGTGCTACAAATGGCGGGAAGACAGGGCTCCACGCGCATTATGCAGGTGTCGGGCCTTGACGAAGCGGCCGCCGGGGTCTAGAAAGCGCGACTTCCACGGGGGGTGAGAACCTCCTGTGACGATGCACTTTTGCGCAAGGCGATGGGAGATACACATGGCGCGGCGCTGCGAACTGACCGGCAAGGGCGTTCTCGTTGGCAACAACGTCAGCCATGCCAACAACAAGACCCGTACCCGGTTCCTGCCGAACCTGGTCAATGTTTCGCTGATCAGCGAAGCCCTGAACCAGTCGATCCGCTTCCGCATCTCGGCCAATGCCCTGCGGTCGGTCGAGCATAACGGCGGCCTGGACCGTTTCCTGCTGAAGGCGCGCGACGCCGAGCTTTCCCTGAAGGCCCGCCGCCTGAAGAAGCTGGTCGCCGAGCGCACCGAAGTCGCGGCCGCCGCCTGAGCTTGACGAGAGTGACGATGATGAACGGCATCGGCAAGGCGGATCGGGGGTTCTTCCTGTTCTCCGTCGTCGCGATGGTCGCGATCGTCGTCGCTTCGAACATCCTGGTCCAATATCCGTTCGAGCCCTTCGGCCTGGCGGATTGGCTGACCTGGGGTGCCTTCACCTATCCGCTCGCCTTCTTCGTCACCGATCTGACCAACCGGCAGATCGGGGCCAAGGGGGCGCGGCAGGTCGTCTATGCCGGCTTCCTGGTCGCGGTGGTCCTGTCCGCCGTGCTGTCGGAGCCGCGCATCGCCGCCGCTTCGGGCCTGGCCTTCCTGGTCGGCCAGCTGCTGGACGTCACCGTCTTCAACAGCCTGCGCCGCCAGACCTGGTGGCGGGCGCCGCTCGCCGCCTCGGCGCTCGGCTCGCTGGTCGACACCGCAGTGTTCTTCTCGGCCGCCTTCGCCTTCTCCGGCCTGCCCTGGCTGGGCTGGGCCGCGGGCGACCTCGCGGTGAAGCTCGGCTTCGCCCTGCTGCTGCTGGCGCCCTTCCGCCTCTTCATCGCCTATTACCGCCGGCCCCTGGCGGCTTGAGCCGGGATCGCCCGGCACAGGTGTGATCGCCGTCATTGGCGGCACCGGCGAAGCGGGCCACACTGCTTCCATGCCTGAGAAAAGGGTATGGAACCGGCCATGGCGGCGTTCGATCTGACACCGGAGGCTGCCTTCACCCCCGCCGCCCGGCTGGAATTCTGGCTGAAGTCGCGATTGCTGATGCTGGCGCGGCTGCTGCGCGATGGCCTGCGCCCGCCCGGCTTCGCCTCCCGCCGGGTCCGGTTCCGGGGCGA
Organism: Zavarzinia compransoris; assembly: GCF_003173055.1. Taxonomy (NCBI): domain Bacteria; kingdom Pseudomonadati; phylum Pseudomonadota; class Alphaproteobacteria; order Rhodospirillales; family Zavarziniaceae; genus Zavarzinia; species Zavarzinia compransoris. The sequence goes on along the minus strand of NZ_QGLF01000001.1, from coordinate 1,086,377 downwards.
GGCTGCGCCGCTTTGTGAAATCCGCACACCGCTCTATGCCGAGGTCGATCCGGCGGAGGCGACCCTGCAACTGGGCAAGGTGGAGAACCTGCGCGTCGTCGCCCGCCGTCTCGACGGGCTGGTGATCCGCCGGGGGCAGGTGTTCGGCTTCTGGCATCAGGTCGGCCGGCCCAGCCGGGGGCGGGGCTTCGTGCCCGGGCGGGAATTGCGCCACGGCTGCATTATTCCTACGATCGCCGGCGGCATCTGCCAGATGAGCAACAGCCTGCATCACGTCGCCCGCACCGCCGGCATGGCGATCCTGGAGCGCCACAGCCATACCAGTCCGGTACCCGGCGCCGCCTTTCCCCCGGGCGAGGATGCGACCGTGTTCTGGAATTATATCGACCTTCGCTTCCGGGCGCCGGCGGACGTGGTGCTGCACGCCCGCCTGACCGCGACCGAACTGGTCGTCGGCCTGGGGCGCCTGCCGTGAGCCGGCCTGCCAACAGCGACCATCAGCCGGGCAATTGCCTGACCTGCGGCAACGGCGCCTGCGGGATGAGCACCCGCGCCCCCCTGGTCCGGGGCGGCCGCCGCGCCTTCATCCTGGACGAGGTCTGGCCGGAATTCCGCGCCTTCCTGGCCCGGGAACGGGGCGAGGGCGATCAGGTGCTGGCGCCGGGCCTGTTCGGCCATGCCCGCTATGCTTGGGGGGCCGGGGTCGAGCGCGGCGCCGGCCTTGCCGCCGCCGCCCGCCATCTGGCCATGCGTATCGTCCGCGACCGCCCGGGGGCGCAGCGCCAGCCGGCCTATCTCCGCCACGACCGGCAGGTGTTCGAGGCTTTGCTGCGCCGGCTCGACTATCACGCCGACCGGCTGGTCATCGACCAGCGCTTCCTGCCCTTCGCGGCGCGGGCGGGGGTGCTGGGCGGGCGGCGCTACGATGTGCTGATGGTGCGCTATCCCCTGGCCGCCCTGCACGAACGCCTGGATGCCCTGGCCCTGGCCGAGGGCGCCAGCCCCAGCCTGAGCGATTTCCGCGCCCCCGGCGACCTGGTGCGGGACGAGGCGGCGGGGCTGGCCGGGGCCGCGCGCCTGGTGACCCCTCACCACGGCATCGCCGGCCTGTTTCCCGGCCGGGCGCTGCCTCTCGACTGGGCGCGGCCGGCGCCGCTGGCGGCCGCCCCCGGGGGCCGGGTCGCCTTTCTCGGGCCGGCGATCGGGCGGAACGGATTGGCCGTGGCGCGGGCCCTGGCGCGTGGACTGGCCGACCCTCTGATCGTCTTCGGTCCCGACCTCGAGCCCGGGGCATGGGCGGGGGTGGCGATCGAAAGGCGCGCCTTCGGTCCCGGCTGGCTGGACGGGATCGGCGCCATCCTGCACCCGGCGGCCATGACCGCCCAGCCGCGCCGCCTGTTGCAGGCGCTGGCGAATGGCGTCACCCTCTATGCGACCGAGGGGGCGGGACTGGCGCCCGGCGACTGGCAGCCCCTGTCCGCCTTCGACCCCGCCCGCCCGGCCCGCCGTTTCCCGACCCCTGCCGCCGGAGGCAGATCATGATCGAAGCCGCGAAGGCCTTCGCCACCAGGGCCCATGCCGCCGCCGGCCAGCGGCGGAAATATACCGGTGCCCCCTATATCGAGCATCCGGCCGCCGTCGCCGCACTGGTCGCGGCGGCGGGCGGCGATGCGGCGATGATCGCCGCCGCCTGGCTGCACGATGTGGTCGAGGATACGGGCGTGCCCCTGGCCGCGATCGAGGTAGATTTCGGCCCCGAGGTGGCGGAACTCGTCTCCTGGCTGACCAAGCCCGAGGCTTCGGGCGCAGGCGACCGCGAGGCGCGGAAAGCGCAGGAATGCGCCCATCTGGCGGCGGCCCCGGTGCGCGCCAAGGCGGTGAAACTGGCCGACCTGATCGACAATACCGCGACCGTGGTCGAGCGCGACCCCATCTTCGCCGCGACCTACCTGCGCGAGAAGCTGGCGGTGCTCGACGTGCTGGCCGATGCTGCCGGCGGTTCCGCCGTCGCGGCCGCCCTGCTGCCCCGGGCGCGGGCCATCGTCGAACAGGGGCTTGCAACCCTGTCGGCCGCGCGATAGGGGGCGCAAATCCGTCGTTCCGTCGTATATTGAAGCCTGTAGCAGTAAAGGGTGCGGCCATGGCGAAATACGACACGAGCTTCCTCGAACGCATGATCGACCAGGCCATGGGGCGGACGGAGGCGGATATCGTCATCCGCGACACCCGTTTCCTCAATGTCTTCACGGCGGAAGTGGCGGAGGGCGACATCGCCATCTGCGGCGACCGCATCGTCGGCACCTATGAGGGCTATCGCGGCAAGCTGGAGATCGACGGCCGCGGCCTGACCTGCGTGCCGGGCTTCATCGATACCCATGTCCATGTCGAATCCTGCCTGATCTCGCCCGGGGAATTCGACCGCTGCGTCCTGCCGCGCGGCACCACTACGGCGATCTGCGACCCGCATGAGATCTGCAACGTGCTGGGCACCGCCGGCCTCGACTATTTTCTCGAGGCGGCCGCCGGCACGGTGATCGACCTCAAGGTGCAATTGTCGTCCTGCGTGCCGGCGACCCACCTCGAAACCGCCGGCGCCACCCTGACTGCCGATGATCTGGTGCGTTACAAAGGGCACCGGCATTCGATCGGCCTGGCCGAATTCATGAATGTGCCCGGCGTCCTCCACAAGGATCCGGACGTGCTGGCCAAGCTCGCGGCCTTCGAGGGCTGCCATATCGACGGCCATTCGCCCATGCTGTCGGGCCGCGACCTCAATGCCTATCTCGCCTGCGGCATCCGCAACTGCCACGAGACGACCAGCCTGGCCGAGGCGCGGGAAAAGCTGCGGAAAGGCATGCAGGTCCTGATCCGCGAGGGCACGGTGTGCAAGGATGTCGACACGCTGTCGCCGCTGATCACCGCTGATACCTCGTCCTTCCTCGCCTTCTGCACCGATGACCGCAATCCCCTGGATATCCACGAGGAAGGCCATATCGACCACTTGATCCGCCGTGCCATCCGGGCCGGCGTGCCTATGGCCCATGCCTATCGCACCGCCTCCTGGTCGGCGGCGCAGGGCTTCGGCTTGCGCGACCGGGGCGTGATCGCGCCCGGGCGCCGCGCCGATATCGCCCTGCTCAACGATCTTGAAACCTGCGACGTTCACAGCGTGATCTCGGCCGGGCGCATGGTCACCCCGGAACTCTTCGCGTCGCGCATCCTGCCGCCGCCGATCGGCCTCGATTCGATGAAGCTGGAGCCGGTGCAGGCGGCGGATTTCATCGTCCGGGCGCAGGGCCCCGGCGGGCCGGTGATCGGCATCGACGTCGGCAGCGTGGTCACCCAGCACCTGACCCTGAGCCTGCCCTACCGGAACGGCGAGCGGCTGCCGGATCCCGGGAAGGACGTGCTCAAGGTCTGCGTCGTCGCCCGCCACGGCAAGAACCGCAATATCGGGCGCGGCTTCGTCAAGGGCTTCGGCCTGGCGCGCGGCGCGCTCGCGTCCTCGGTCGGGCATGACAGCCACAATGTCTGCGTCGTCGGCGGCGACGATGCCGACATGGCGGCGGCGGTCAACCGCCTGATCGAGATCGGCGGCGGCTTCGTCGCGGTGGTCGACGGCCGGGTGGCGGGCGAACTGGCCCTGCCCATGGCCGGCCTCATTTCGCTGAAGCCGTTCGAAGGGGTGCGCGGCGATCTTCTGGCGCTGCGCCAAGTGATCCGCGAGATGGGCTGCCCCTTGCCGGAACCCTTCCTGCAACTGGCCTTCCTGCCGCTGCCGGTGATCCCGCACCTGAAGATCACCGACCACGGCGTCGTCGATGTCGACCGCTTCGAGCTTATCGCGGCCTGACCGCGCGTTCGCCCGCGACATAGGTGGCGGCGACCGAGCGGTCGTCGCCCATGATCATCAGGACGAAGAGTTCCTGTTCGAGATCGCCGTCGACGGCGGTCATGCGGTGGGCCATGGCCGGTGTCGCCCGGGCGTCGAGGACGACGACATCCGCCTCGCTGCCGGTCTCCAGGGTGCCGATCAGATGGCCGAGGCCCAGCACCTCGGCATTGCCCCGGGTCATCATGTGGAAGGCGTCCAGGGGGCGCAGGGTCTGGCGGCGCAATTGCAGCACCTTATAGGCCTCGCCCGCGGTTTCCAGCATGGAATAGGACGTGCCGCCGCCGACATCGGTGGCCAGGCCGATCTTCACCCCGCCCGCCGCCAGCCGGTCGCGGTCGAACAGGCCGGAACCGAGGAAGGTGTTGGAGGTCGGGCAGAACACGGCGGCGGCCCCGCTTTCCGCCAGCATCGCCACCTCGCTGTCGTCGAGATGGATGGAATGGCCGAAGAGGGCGCGGGGGCCCATCAGTCCGAAGTGGCGATAGACGTCGGCATAATTCTTCGCCCAGGGGTAGATCTCGCGGACGAAGGCGATTTCCTTGTCGTTCTCCGACAGATGGGTCTGGAGGAAGGTGTCGGGGAATTCGCCGATCAGGGCGGCGCAGGCCGCCAACTGCTCGTCGGTCGAAGTGATAGCGAAGCGCGGCGTTACCACATACATCTGGCGGCCGTTGCCGTGCCAGCGGGTGATCAGGTCCTTCACTGAATCATAGGCGCCCTGGGCGGTGTCCATCAGCCAGGGTGGGGCATTGCGGTCCATCATGGATTTGCCCGCGATCATGCGGGTGTTCGCCTGCCGGCTCGCCTCGAAGAAAGCGTCGGTCGCGGCGGCATGGACGGTGCCGTAGACCGCGGCGGTGGTGGTGCCGTTCGCCAGCAGCTCGTCGATGAAGAAGCGGGCCATCTGCGCCGCCACGTCCGGATCGGCGAGGCGCGATTCCTCGGGGAATGTATAGCGTTCCAGCCAGTCCATGAGCTGGGTGCCGAAGGCGCCGATCACCCGGCTTTGCGGATAATGGATATGGAGGTCGATGAAGCCGGGCAGGATCAGCCGCCCGGCATGGTCGTCGATCGGCATGGTGCCGAGGTCGGGCAGGATCTCGGCCGCCGGGCCGCGGTCGATGATGCGCCCGCCGGCCATCACCAGGACGCCGTCCTCGATGTAACGCAGGGCGCCCGAGCCGGCGGCGGCCGGATCGGCGGTGAAGTCGAGCAGGCGGCCACGCAGGGCGCGGGGGGCGGGCATCATGCGGTTTCCGGAATGGGCGGCCATGCCCCCGGCCGCAGGGGCCGGGGGCGAGGGCGGGAGATTACGCCGAAACGCCTTCGACGTACCAGTTCATGCCGAGCATGTCGCCGTCCGACAGCTTGGCGCCGTCGGCGACCTTGATCTCGCCCTTGTCGTTCTTGATCGGGCCGGTGAAGGGATGGATCGAACCGTCGATGATGCCGTTCTTGATGGCATCGGCGGAGGCGCGCAGCGCTTCCGGCACGGCATCGCCATAGGGCGAGAGGGTGAGGAAGCCTTCCTTCAGGCCGTGCCAGGTGTCGGAGGTCTTCCAGGCGCCGTCCAGCACCGCCTGGGTGCGTTCGACGTAATAGGGGCCCCATTCGTCGACGATGGCGGTGAGCTGGGACTTGGGCGCGAAAGCCTTCATGTCGGACGCCTGGCCGACGCCGAGGACGCCGCGCTGTTCGGCGATCTGCAAGGGCGCCGGGCTGTCGGTGTGCTGGGTGATGATGTCGACGCCCTGGTCGATCAGGGCCTTGGCGGCATCGCCTTCCTTGCCCGGGTCGTACCAGGAATTGATCCAGACCACTTTCACTTCGGCGTCCGGGCGGACCTTGCGGGCCCAGATCGCGGTCGCATTGATGCCCATCACCACTTCCGGGATCGGCACCGAGGCGATATAGCCGATCTTGCCGGTCTTGGTCAGGCTGCCGGCCAGATGGCCGACCACGGCCCGGCCCTCGTAGAAGCGGGAATTATAGACCGAGACATTGGGCGCGGTCTTGAAGCCGGTGGCATGTTCGAAGAAGACGTTGGGGAAAGTCTTTGCCACCTTCAGGGTCGGTTCCATGTAACCGAAGGAGGTGGTGAAGATCAGCTTGTTGCCGTCGGCGGCCAGCTTGCGGATCACGCGCTCGGCGTCCGGGCCTTCGGCGACATTCTCGACATAGGTGGTCTTCACCTTGTCGCCGAACTTGGTCTCGACGGCCTTGCGGCCCAGGTCGTGGCCGTGGGTCCAGCCGAAGTCGCCGATCGGGCCGACATAGACGAAGCCGATCTTCAGGGGATCGGCCGCGCTCGCCGCCTTGAACGGGCCGGACGCCAGGGTCAGGCCGGCGGCCGCGGCCGTGCCGGCAAGGAAAGTTCGGCGATCGAGGGGACGGATCATCTCTAGCTCCAGCGGATGGGGTGGGTCAGCTTGCGGGCCGGAACGGCTTGCCGAGGCAGGCCGGGGCATCCAGCCGGCCCCGCCAGGGTCCGGCCGAAATCACGGTAAGAACGATGATGGTGGCGAGATAGGGCAGCATGTTCATCACCTGGGCGGGCACGCCGATGCCGCCGGCGCCCTGGAGGTAAAGCTGCAGGATGGTGACGCCGCCGAAAATATAGGCGCCGCCCAGCACCCGCCACGGCCGCCACGAGGCGAAGGCGACCAGGGCGAGCGCGATCCAGCCGCGCCCGGCCGTCATCCCCTCCACCCACATGGGCGTATAGGAAAGCGAGAGATAGGCCCCGGCCAGCCCGGAGCACAGGCCGCCGAACATGACCGCGAAATAGCGGACGCGAATGACGTCATAGCCGATCGAATGGGCCGAAAGGTCGGACTCGCCGACCGCGCGCAGGATCAGGCCCTTGCGCGTCGATTTCAGGAACCAGGCGACCGCGACGGTGAGCGCCACCGAAGCATAGACCAGCACGTCATGGCCGAAGAGCAGGGGGCCGAGCACCGGAATATCGGAAACGCCCGGGATCGCCAGGGTGGCGAGCTTCGTCACCGGCGTGCCGATGTAACTGCTGCCGATCAGGGATGACAGGCCGATGCCGAAGATGGTGAGGGCAAGCCCGGTCGCCACCTGATTGGCCATCAGGGTGAGGGTGAGGACGCCGAAGGCGAGCGACATGACGATGCCGGCGACCATGGCGGCGAAGATGCCGAGCGTGGCGCTGCCGGTGCCCACCGTGGTGGCGAAGGCGATGACGGCGCCCGCCAGCATCATGCCCTCGACCCCGAGGTTCAGGACGCCGGCCTTTTCCGTGACCAGCTCGCCGATCGCGGCCAGCAGCAGGGGGGTGGCCGCCGCGATCACGGTCAGCACCATGGGCAGGATCATTTCGGCGGTCATGGTCAGCCCTCCAGCACCGGCTTGACCATCCGCACCCGGTAGCGCACCAGGAAGTCGGAGGCGAGCAGGAAGAACAGCAGCAGGCCCTGGAACACCCCGGTCACCGCCTGGGGCAGGCCCTGGTTGATCTGGGCATTCTCGCCGCCCATGTAGGACAGCGCCATCAAAAGCCCCGAGGCGATGATGCCGAGCGGATGCAGCCGGCCGAGAAAGGCGACGATGATCGCCGTGAAGCCGTAGCCGGGCGAGATATTGGGCACCAGCTGCCCGATCGGTCCCGAAACCTCGAAGGTTCCGGCCATGCCGGCCAGGCCGCCGGTCAGCATCAGGCAGAACCAGGTGAGCCGGGTGCGGTCGAAGCCGGCATAGCGGGCAGCGGCGGGCGCCGAGCCGAGGGTGCGGATCTGGAAGCCGACGATCGAGCGCGTAAGCAGCACCCAGCCCCCGACCGCGACCGCGACCGCGATCACAAAGCCGAGATGGAGCCGGGTTTCCGACCAGATGATGGGCAGGGTCGCGCTGTCCGTGAACATGCGCGACTGCGGGAAGTTGAACCCCATGGGATCCTTTAGCGGCCCGAAGACGAGAACGGCCAGGAACAGCGTGGCGACATAGGTCAGCATCAGGCTGGTCAGGATCTCGTTCACGTTGAAGCGGGTCTTCAGGAAGGCCGGGATGGCGGCATAGAGGGCGCCGCCGGCAAGCCCCGCCAGCGCCATCAGGGGCAGGACGTAGATCCCGCTCTCGTCCCAGAAGGCGAGGGCGACGGCACCGCCGCAGACGGCCCCCATGGTCAATTGCCCCTCGGCGCCGATGTTCCAGATATTGGCGCGATAGCCGAGGGCGAGGCCGATGGCGATCATGATCAGGGGGGCGGCCTTCACGCAAAGCTCGGAAATGCCGTATTTGGTCTCGAGGGGCGAGACGAAGAAATAATAGAGCGAGAGAAAGGGATCGGCGCCCAGGATCAGGAACAGGAAGAAGCCGGCGACCACGGTGGCGGCGACGGCGATGAAGGGCGTCAGATAGAGCATGCGCGTCGAGATCTGGCGGCGCGCTTCGATTTTCAGGGCCATGTCACGCCGCTCCCTTTTCGGGGGCGCCGTGAATGCCGCCCATCAGAAGGCCTATTTCCTCGACGGAGACGGTCGCTGCCGGCATGGCCGCCGACAGTTGTCCGGCATTGATCACCGCGATCCGGTCGGACAGGGTCAGCAATTCGTCGAGGTCCTGCGAAATCACCAGGATCGCGCTGCCGGTCGCGGCGAGGTCGACCAGCGCCTGCTGGATCGTGGCGGCGGCGGCGGCATCGACGCCCCAGGTGGGCTGGGCCACCACCAGGATCTCGGGCTTTTGCAGGATCTCGCGCCCGACGATGAATTTCTGCAGATTGCCGCCGGAAAGACTGCCGGCCGCCGTTTCCGTGCCGGGGGTGCGGACGTCGAAGCGCTTGATGACGTCGGCGGCGAAGCCCCGGGCCTTGCCCTTGTCGAGGAAGCCGCCCTTCAGGAAGCCCATGCGCTTGTGGGCGGACAGCATGGCATTGTCGGTCAGCGACATGTCGGGCACGGCACCATGGCCGTTCCGTTCCTCCGGCACGGTACAGAGCCCGAGCTTGCGCCGGCCGGCAGGGCCGAGACGGCCGACCGGCTTGCCGTCGATGATCACGGTTTCGGCCGCGGCCGCCCTGCGTTCGCCCGCGATCGCGGCGAGAAGGTCGCCCTGGCCGTTGCCGGCGACCCCGGCGATGCCCAGGATCTCGCCGCCGCGAAGCTCCAGGTCGATCGCCTTCAGGGGCACGCCGTGGGCCATTTCGGGGGCCATGGACAGGGCCTTCAAGGTCAGGCGGACCGGGCCCGCCCTGTCGCCGCCCTCGCGCCGGGCGACGCTGCGGAATTCGGCGCCGATCATCAATTGCGCCATGCTGCGCGCGGTTTCCGCCCGGGGATCGCAGGCCGCGACCACCTTGCCGCCGCGCAGGATCGTGGCGGCGTCGCACAATTCCTTGATCTCGTTCAGCTTGTGGCTGATGTAAAGGATCGAGCAGCCCTCGGACTTCAGCTTGCGCAGGGTCTCGAACAGCCTGCCCACTTCCTGGGGGGTGAGCACCGAGGTCGGCTCGTCCATCACCAGAAGGCGCGGCGATTGCAGCAGGCAGCGCACGATCTCGATGCGCTGGCGCTCGCCGACCGAAAGCGTGTGCACCTCCCGCGCCGGATCGAGCGGCAGGCCGTAGGATTCCGAAATCTCGCGGATCCGCCTCGCCAGCGCCGTCCGGTCGCGGCCCGGATCGTCCATGCCGAGAGCGACGTTCTCGAGCACGGTCATCGCCTCGAACAGCGAGAAATGCTGGAACACCATGCCGATGCCGAGGCGGCGGGCGGCATGGGGATTGGGGATGTCGACCTCGCGGCCGTCCCACAGGATCTCGCCGCTGTCGGGTTTCAGGATGCCGTAGATCTGCTTGACCAGCGTGCTCTTGCCGGCGCCGTTCTCGCCGAGCAGGGCGTGGATCTCGCCGGGCGCGACGGTGAAGGTCACGTCGCTGTTGGCCTTGACGCCTGGGAAAGACTTGGTGATGCCGCGCAGTTCCAGGCGCGGATGTTCCTTCAAAGCCTCGATCCCTGGCTCCATGCCGCCCGATCCCCTGCCAAACCCCTGTCACAGCAGTGCAGCATACGGCAGTGCACCATGACAACCGTTACCCGCGGCAATAATGTTTTTTGGCTTTTCGAGACAATCGATCGGAAAACATGGGCGATCAGCGGTCGTCCAGCAGCCAGCGGCCGCCCGATCTCACCAGGGAGAAGGCGATCTCCTCGACCACTTCCAATTCGTTCTTCGGGTCGCGGTGGACGATCACGGCACGGTCGCCGTGGTAATAGACTTCGCTGACCAGGGGCTTGATCAGGTCGAGCGCGGCGGCGGCGCCGCCCATGTCCTCGCCCGGCTCGACCAGGCGGCGGAGCGCCGGCATGGCCAGGGGCGAGACCAGGGCCGCCGCCTTGTCCCGGTCGCCGTCGGCCAGCGCGTGCAGAAAGCTGGCGAAGATCTTGAACGGCTCGCTGGCGCGGGCCTTGGACCCGCTCTGCTTCGAGGTGATGGGGAAACGGTTGATCGGGGCATCGAAACTGATGGTGCCGTGGTCGCCCTCGAAACTGCCGCTGATGCGGCCGTTGTCGATCGACAGGGTTTCCAGTTCGAGGGTGTTGTCGATCGTATAGATCTTCTGGTCGGGGCCATAGATGAAGGCGGACAGGAAGACTTCTTCCGTGTTCTCGACGTCGACTTCGAGCATGACCACCGGGTCTTTTCCCTTGATCGCATCGTCGCGCAGTGTCGCCAGCGAGGGATAGGCCCCGGCTTGCCAGGGCTTGATCGCCCGGTCGTCCAGCACCACCCGGATATAGTTGATGGGCGAGACCGGGTCGCTGCTCTCGTTGTGGAGGGCTGCAAGGGATTCGGTGAGCCGCAGGGTGCCCAGGATACCGCTGGCGGTGCCGCGGGCCGCCGTCGGGGTCGAAACCTCGGCGGCAAGACCGGGGGCGGCAGGAACGGGGGCCGCCGTCAGGGCGATCAGGAAGACACAAATCGCCGGACGCATCTTCTCCCCCGGATCGAAAGCGGCGGTCACGCTACGGGCGGGGCGCAGGCCCGCCATGGCCGTGATTATGGCGGGCCTCCGGGAGGGACGACAAGGCGGCTCCGGCCGAGTTAACCATTCCGGGGGCGAAAGAGGGGCGGCCCCGCCCCGGGGCGGGGCCGTTTGCCGGGATTACTTGCGCCGGCCGCGGATCATGAAGCTGTCATAGGTATATTCGGCCACCTGGAACCACAGATATTCCTGGTCGCGGAAGGCGATGATCGAATCGATGATCTTCTTGAAGTCCGCGTTGGTCGCCGAAATCTCGGCATAGAGTTCATGGGCGGCGGCATAGGCGGCCTGCATGATCTCGGTCGAGAAGGGCTTCAGCTGGGCGCCGGCGGCGACCAGGCTCTGGATCGCCTTCGGGTTGCGGGCATCGTATTTGGCCACCATGTCGCCGCTGGCGGCGGCCGCGGCGGCGGTGACGATGGCTTGATAGCTCTTCGGCAATTCCGCCCATTTGGCGCTGTTGATGAAGAAATGGGCGCTGAGGCCGCCTTCCCACCAGCCGGGGTAATAATAGTAGGGCGCGACCTTGTGGAAACCGAGCTTCTCGTCGTCATAGGGGCCGACCCATTCGGCCGCGTCGATGGTGCCGCGTTCGAGCGAGGGGTAGATCTCGCCGCCCGCCACCTGCTGCGGCACCACCCCGAGCTTGGCCATGGTCTGGCCGGCCAGGCCGGCGATGCGCATCTTCAGGCCCTTGAGGTCTTCGACGGTCTTGATCTCCTTGCGGAACCAGCCGCCCATCTGGGTGCCGGTATTGCCGCCGGGCAGGGCGTAGATATTGTGCTTGGCCAGGAACTCGTTGTAGAGGTCGCCGCCGCCGCCGTGATAGAGCCAGGCATTGAGCTGGCGGGTGTTCATGCCGAAGGGGACCGCCGCCGCCGTGGCGAAGGTCGGATCCTTGCCGACATAGTAATAGCCGGCGGTATGGGACATTTCGACCGTGCCCTGGCTGACCGCATCCGCCGCCTGGAACGTGCCGACGATCTCGCCCGCGGCGAAGACCTGGATCTGGAACCTGCCGTCCGTCGCCTCGGAGACATATTTGGCGAAGACTTCGCCGCCGCCATAGATCGTATCCAGCGACTTGGGGAAGCCCGAGGTCAGGCGCCATTTGATCTCGGGGTTGGACTGGGCGATGGCCGGGGCGGCGACGGTGGTGGCCGCCACCGTGCCGGCAGCCGCGGCGGTCAGGAATTCGCGACGTTTCATGGGTTTCCTCCTGGTGACTATTCAGTTGTTGTTGCCGCCCAGGCCCTGCAGCCCGGGCAGATCCAGGTTTTCATCCTCGCCCAGCGGCATCTGCAGCTGATCGAAGGTGCCTTGCACGGCGGCGGGGTCGATCTGCACCGCGCCCGCCTTGTAATGGGTGACGAGCCCGGGGAAGGCGATCACCACCGCCACCATGGCCAATTGGATCAGCACGAAGGGAACCGCGCCCCAATAGATCTGGCCGGACGTCACCGGTTCCATCACCCGTCCGGTCACACGGTCCCGGTAGGCCGTCTTCGGCGCGACCGAGCGCAGGAAGAACAGGGCGAAGCCGAAGGGCGGGTGCATGAAGGACGTCTGCATGTTGACCGCCAGCATCACCCCGAACCAGACCAGGTCGATGCCCATGGCATTGGCGACCGGGGCCAGCAGGGGAATGACGATGAAGGCGAGTTCGAAATAATCGAGGAAGAAGGCGAGGAAGAAGACGAGGACATTGACCAGGATCAGGAAGCCGACCTCGCCGCCGGGCAGCGCGGTCATCAGGTGCTCGACCCAGAGATGGCCGTTGACGCCGTAGAAGGTGAGGGAGAACACCCGGGCCCCGATCAGGATGAACAGGACGAAGGCCGACAGCCGGGCCGTCGCATAGGTCGCCTGGACCAGGATCTCGCGGTTGAAGCGGCTGGGCATGCGGTCGGCGGCGCGCTTGCCGGCGGCCAGGATGACGGCGCCGAGCGCGCCCATGGCCCCGCCCTCGGTGGGGGTGGCGACGCCGATGAAGATGGTCCCGAGCACGAGGAAGATCAGCAGCAGTGGCGGCACCATGACGAAGGTCACCTGCTGCGCCATGGCCGAGACGAGGCGGAGGCCCAGGAACCGTTCGGCGCAGCCGGCGACGAAGCCGTAGACCGCGCCCGCGGCGACCATCTCCATCAGCAGGCTTGCGGTGACATGGCCGTCCTGCCGGAAGTAAGCATAGAGGCCGACCGCGCCCAGGGTGACGGCGGCATTCAGGCCCAGGTGCCGGGCCCCGAGATAGCGGTTCATCAGGGCGCAGATCAGGGCGATCACGGTGGCGATGCAGATGGTCAGGATGACGAAATCCGCCCCGGCCCTGATCCCGGTCTGCGACATCACCCACCAGGCGACGACGGCGGAGAAGAGCACCATGACGCTGAGCTGCCAGACGCCGCGCTGGCCGCCCGGCTCCTTATGGCCGATGGCGTCGACCGGCAGGCCCGGCGCCGCCTTCGGCGAGAACAGGCCGACGACGAAGATATAAAGCGCATAGGCGCCGGCCAGCAGGATGCCGGGCAGGAAGGCGCCCTCGTACATGTCGCCGACCGAGCGGCCCAATTGGTCGGCCATGACGATCAGGACCAGGGAGGGCGGAATGATCTGCGCCAGGGTGCCCGAGGCGGCGATGACCCCGGAGGCGACCCGCCGGTCATAGCCGTAGCGCAGCATGATCGGCAGGGAGATCAGCCCCATGGAAATGACCGAGGCGGCGACGACGCCGGTGGTCGCGGCCAGCAGGGCGCCGACGAAGATCACCGCATAGCCGAGCCCGCCGCGGATGGTGCCGAACAATTGCCCGATGGTGTCGAGCAAATCCTCGGCCATGCCGGATCGTTCCAGGATCAGGCCCATGAAGGTGAAGAAGGGAATGGCCAGCAGCACCTCGTTCGACATGGTGCCGAGCACCCGGTCCGGCAGGGCCTGGAGCAGGGGCCAGGACAGGGTGATGCTCTCGGGGGCGAAGGGCGCCAGTTCCACCGCCAGGGCGAAGAAGACGAGGCCGTTGGCGGCCAGCGCGAAGGCGACCGGATAGCCGAGCAGCAGGAACAGGATCAGCGCCGCAAACATGATGGGCGCCAGGTTCTGGGCGATGAGATGGACCATGGCGGACCGTTTCCGTCGGGAAGGGCTGGGGGATGATCAGCGGTCGGCGGCCGGGGGGGCTGCCGGCGGTGCGCCATGGCCGCCCGGGCTGCCCTCGTCCTCGAGCGCGCCGGCGATGATCGCCAGGCGTTTCGCCAGTTCGCTCAGCGCCTGCAGGAGCAGGAGGATGAAGCCGAGGGCGATCAGCGCCTTGGCCGGCCAGATGATCAGGCCGCCGGCGCTGCTCGACACTTCGCCCGAGGCGAAGGACAGCTGGAAATAGGGAACCGACAGCCACGCCATCAGGGCGGCGAAGGGGATGAGGAAGAAGACGTGGCCGAAGACGTCGATCCAGTCGCGCGCCCGCTTGGACAGGCGGTTCGAGACGATGTCGATCCTGATGTGTTCATTGGCCCGCAATGCCCAGGCCGAACCCAGCATGAAGGTCGCGCCGAACAGATACCATTGCAGTTCCAGCCAGGCATTCGACGAGGTGCCCAGCACCTTGCGCACGATCGCGTTGATCGCGGAAACCAGGATGGCGGCAACGATCGCCCAGGCGGTCGCCTTGCCGATCAGTTCGTTCAACCGGTCGACGAAACGGGCGACGGCGATGACCATGGTGCGTTCCCTCTCTCTGCCGGCATTGGCTGCCGTGCTTTGTCTTCACTCTAGAAAGCGGCGCGGCAAATTGCCTCCCCTACTTTTGGCGAAGATCGGTTGCCGGTGCGGGCATGGCCCCCCGGCGCGATCGAGTTTCCGCGGTCCCGGCCGGCATGTCGACAGGTGCGGGCGGCGGCGTGGCGCCGCCGCCGCAAATAGGGCGGGGGCGGCAAAGATAGGGCCGTTTTCAGGGCAATGCGGCGGGAAGGGGGAGAAAGCGGGCGCTTTTTCTGGCCAGCGGACTCCACGCTGGTGTATCTGTTGTTTCATACTGATTCGTCTGTAGCAGGGGACTTCCTATGTCGTCGACCCGCGTTGCCCTCGTGGCATTGACCGTGGCGCTCGGCCTTCAGGCTTGCTCGATGTTCGGCAAACCGGAACAGGCGGCCACCGCCCCGGCCGCCGGGCCCCAGCCGGAACCGGTGGCGGTCGCCGCCGCCGAGCCGCTGGTGACCGGCCCGGTGATGCCCGGCGGCCCGCCCATGCCCAGCCGCAAGCCGACCGCCGCCGCCGGTGCCACCATCGCGGCGCCCCGTCCGGCCCTGCCGGCGGTTCCGGTCGCCCCCGGCGCCCCGCGCATCGGCCCGGGCACCCAGATCCAGGCCGATACGGTCGCGCCCAAGGGCTGCCGCAAGCCGGCGGAACTTGCCGCTGACGACGTTCGCCGCCTGCAGACGGAACTGATGGTCGCCGCGCTCCGCTGCCACAAGGATGCGGACCTGAAGATCGCCGACAAATATAATTCCTTCGTCCGCAAGTTCTCGGACGAGATGGTCGCCCAGACCAAGACGCTTCAGGTGCTGTTCAAGCGCGAATACGGCGGCTCGCACATGAAGCAGTTCGACATCTATGTGACCGCGCTCGCCAACGAGATTTCCCAGCGCAGCCAGCGCACGCCCAGCTATTGCAAGCAGGTCGCCGATCTCCTCGATCAGGTGAATGCGGTGAAGCCGAAGGAAATCGCCACTTTCTCCAGCCAGGCGCCGGTGATCGTCCGCACCTCGTTGACCACGGCCTGCAAGGCCTGAACTCTTCCCCTCGCACAAAAGGCGCGGACCGCAAGGCCGCGCCTTTTTTATTGGCTTCGCCGCCTCCCCCTCACCCCAGCCCTCTCCCCGGAGGGGCGAGGGAGTCGATGTCGCATTCTCCCTCGCCCCCTTGGGGGAGAGGGCTGGGGTGAGGGGGAGGCGGCAAAGAAAAAGGGCGCCGGAAACCCGGCGCCCAATTCCCTGTGACAGTCCGGCAGATTACTGCAGGACGATCTCGACGCGGCGGTTCTGCGGCTCGCGGACACCGTCGGGGGTCGGGACCAGCGGGGCGCTTTCGCCCTTGCCGATGGTGACGATGTTGCCGGACGAGACGCCCAGGTTGACCAGGACGGCCTTGACCGCTTCGGCGCGGCGGACCGACAGGCGCTGGTTGTACAGCGGCGAGCCCGAACGGTCGGCGTGACCGGTCAGTTCGATACGGGCGACGCCCAGCGAGGCAGCGGCATTGGCCGCGTCCTGGATGATGGCGTTGGCTTCCGGGGTGATCGCGGTCGAATCCCAGTCGAAGAAGACGATGTAGGAACGAGCCACTTCCGCCGCCGGGGCCGGAGCCGGAGCGGGCGCCGGGGCCGGAGCCGGGACGGCACCGGTGCCGAAGTTGTAGGTCAGGCCGGCGAAGATGTTGTGCGACGCATATTCGCCGTCAACCTTGCCGCCGAAGCCGCGGCTGGTGAATTCCGGGTCCAGGGTGGCGAAGTAGCGGTAGTCGACGAACAGCGACAGGCCGGTGGTGATCGCCACCTTCACGCCCGCGATGCCCTGATAGGCGAAGACCACGTCGTCGTCGTTGGTCGAGAAGACGCTGGCGGCCGGCTTCACGGCATTGGCGTAGACCCAGGCCGCGCCGATGCCGACGCCGACGTAGGGGGTGAAGCGCGACGAATTCTCGAAGTCGTACAGGGCATTCAGCATCAGGGCCAGCGAGGCCAGATCGCCCTTGTAGCGGGTGGCGCCGACCTTGTCGGCGTCGTTGTCGCGATAGGTCACTTCGGCTTCGACGCGGGGACCGCCGAAGTCATAGCCGAAGCCGACGCCCGCGGCCCAGCCATTGTCGGTTTCGAGCTGGCGCTTGGTGTTCGGCGAGTTGAAATCCAGTTCCGGCTGGATCACATAGCCGCCGAAAGCGCTCAGGTACGGGCCGACGCGGTCGGCGTGCGCGGCAGTGCCGGCGACCAGGATCGCGGCGGCGCTGACGAGGCCAAGGGAAATGCTGCGCATTGTGTTCTCCGTTTCGACTTGTTCTTAAGTGTCGAAGTTGCCGGCCTGGAAGCCCTATTCAACCGGGCCGGCGACTTTCAAGGGGAGGCCGGCGATGGTCCACCGGCGCACCCAAGACCATGGGCCCTGATCAGGGCAGGACGATTTCCACGCGGCGGTTCTGGGCCTCGCGGACGCCGTCCGGGGTCGGGACCAGCGGCGCGCTCTCGCCCTTGCCGACGGTGCTGATCGAGTCGGCGGCGACGCCGAGGGCGATCAGCTCGGCCTTCACGGCATCGGCGCGCTTCAGGGACAGGCGCTGGTTGTAGCGCGGGCTGCCCGAGCGGTCGGCGTGGCCGGTCAGTTCGATGCGGGTGACGCCCAGGGTCTGGGCGGCCGAGGCGGCGTCACGGATGATCTGCGACGCGTCCGGGGTGATCGCGGTCGAATCCCAGTCGAAGAAGACCATGTAGGAACGGGCGGCTTCGACGGCCGGCGGCGGGACCACGGCCGGGGCGGGCTCGACCACCGGGGCGGGCGCCGGGGTGCCGAAGTTGTAGCTCAGGCCGGCAGTGATCGTGTGCTGCTCGTACTCGAACTTGAGATTGCCGATGTTGGTACCAATATCGGTCTCAAGGGTGCGGAAGTAACGGTAGTCAACCACCGCCGAAAGATTCTCGGTAACCGAGATCTTGGCACCCGCAATGCCCTGATAGGCGAGGACCGTGTCCGAGTTGTCGTCGTCCAGGTAAGCGGCACCGATACCGAAACCGATGAAGGGGGTGATGACCGACTCGTTTTCGAAGTCATACAGCACATTCACCAGACCCGAGATTACAGCGAGGTCGCTGTCGCTGGTAAAGGTGGTGGTGCCGAGCTGCAACTCGTCGTAGTTATTCTTGCGGTAGGCACCCTCAAACTCGATCCGAGCGCGACCAAAGTCATAGCCAACGGCAGCGCCGCCGACCCAGCCGTGATCGAAGGAAAGATGACCGCTCGGGTTGGTGTCGGAGTCAACGCCGACATCGGGGTTGATCGTGTAGCCGCCAAAGCCAGTGACATACGGACCCGACACCATATCGGCCTGCGCGGCCGCGCCGGCAACGATAATGGCGGCAGCGCTAACCAGACCAAGGGCAAGTCTCATGACCGTCTCCGTTCCATATCCATATTCTGTAAACCTGTGCCCAACATACTCGTCGCTAGACAGTCCGGCACGGGGAGAATCTCTCCAAAACCAAGCACATGGGCCCAATTTGACGGCGAATTGCCTGCCTTCATCGGGCCATGAATGTTGTTGCGCAATGTATTACCGGGGCCTTCCGCCGACAACTGCGGAATGGAAGCCGGCGGTTGTGCGTGGCAACTGAACCATAAGTGTTGCGGTGCCGCCACAGCAATCAGGGCTGGTTAGGGTTAACGGGCCGGATCTTAACGGTATTTCGGCGGCGAATGAAGGAACGAAGACGATGGCGCTGGCAGAATCCCGCTCTCTGTTGTCGCGGTCCGGGGTGTTCAGGGCAGCCTTGCTGATCGCGGCGGGCGTTCTGCCGGCGGGCTGCGAATCATGGCCGCCGGCGAGCGGGGCGGCGCCCTGGCCCGGTGCGGATCGGGCCGCCTATGACGACATGAACCTGCGCACGCGCTGCCGGACGACTTTATCGGCCCCGGATTGCCGGGTTTCGCCGCCGGTACCGGCCGGCGGGCCGGCCCCGGTCAATCAGGCCCCAGGCAGCCCGGTCCTGGTCAGCCCGGCCCCGGTCAGCCTGGCCCCGCCGGCCGCGCGCTAGGCTTGCGGTCAGGCCCCCAGGCGGCGGGCGAGGGCCAGGACATAGGCGCGGTCCTGGGCGTCGAGGCTGCCTTGGGCGAGCAGGCCGGCGAAATCGGCCAGTTCCGCGCGGGTTTCCTCGGCCAGGCCGGGGCGCGACTGCAACTGGCGGATGGTGCTGGCGATGGTCTCGTCGTCGGCGCCGGCGCGGGGTTCGCCGTCCTCGGCCTCGAAATCGATCGGGCCGTGGTCGTAGTCGTCGAAAGCGCTGCCCGAAGCGGCGCCGGCGATCACATCCTCCCAGTCGAGGCCGGCGGCGGCCAGCTGGGCGGTGGCGGCGCGGGCGGCTTCGAGGGCGTCCGCATCCTCGGCGGCCCCGAGCCAGCGCAGCGTGGCGATCAGTTTGGCGCGGCTGTCCTGGTCCATGGCGTCGTCCTTTCCTGGCCGGCCTTTCCTGCCGGCAGCCCGGGCCCCGCAGAATCGGGCGGCCCCGGGCATGATAGGGGCGGCGGCGCCGGCAATCATCCCCAGAACGCGGGAACAGGGCAGGGCTGCACCGTGTTGTCCTTGCGTTTGCGGGCAAACCTATCGATGTTGTGGCGGCAATGGAGAAGCAGCAGCAAATGTCCGTCTTGTCGAAACGGTGGGTTCGGGGTGCCGGCATCGCGGCCTGGGCGCTGGTGCTCGGCCTGTCCGGGCCCGCCCTGGCCGATCGCGAGGCGGGGCAGAAGGCCATGGCCGCCGGCGACTATGCCACCGCGCTGGCCGAACTGAAGCCGCTGGCCGAGGCCGGCGACGCCGCCTCGCAATTCGATATCGGTGCCCTGTACGACAACGGCCTGGGCGTGATCGCCGATGCGGTCGAGGCCGCCCGCTGGTACCAGCGTGCCGCCCGCCAGGGCGATCAGTCGGCCATGTTCAATCTCGGCGTGATGCATGAGGACGGGATCGGCGTCGCCCGCGATCCGGTCCAGGCCTATGTCTATTTCAGCCTGTCGGTGACCCAGGGCCCGCCCTATGCCGCGCGCAACCGCGACAAGGTGAAGGCATCGCTCACCCCGGACCAATTGGCCCGCGGCGACGAACTGGTGCGCAGCTACAAGCCCGTGCCCGAGATCAAGCCGTGAGACGGCCCTTCAATCCGGCGCGGCTGCGGCGGGCCCGCCGGCGGGGGCCCCATGCCCTGCCGGTGCCGCGCCCGGGCCGCCCGTCGGGCGATATCGACGGCGGGCCGTCCGACATCGAGGTGCTGAGCACCGCGCGCCAGCTGGTCGAACGCTATGGCCGTGAAGCCTCGTCGGTCGCGCTGATGCGCGCGGCCGAATTCGCCGCCTTCGGCGACCACGAGGGCCTGGCCGCCTGGGAGGCGGTGGTGACCGCCGTCGATTTCCTGCTCGCCGCCCATCCCGGCCTCACCGGCCTGCACTGACCCCGAAAACAACAGCGCCAGCCGTGCATTTCCGGTGTGGCGGCCATCCGGCGGCGCCGGGTTGACCGCGCGCCCGGCGCCCCGATGATGTTGCCCTCAAAACCGGAAGGCGGGCACGGGGCATCATGGCGGAGACAACGACGGGCGAACGGCACAGCGCGTCCCTGGCCGGGGCCGGCTATGCCGTCGCCGCCTATCTGACCTGGGCCTTGCTGGCGCTGTACTGGAAGGCGCTGGCCCATGTTCCCGCCTTCGAGGTCATGCTGCACCGGGCGGTCTGGTCGACGCTGTTCCTGCTCGGCCTGCTGGCCGCGACCGGGCGCCTGCCGGACCTGCTGGCGGCGCTGCGCCGCCCCCGGCGCCTGCTGATCCTGGCGCTGACGGCGGTGCTGCTGGCCAGCAACTGGTATCTGTTCATCTGGGCCATGGGCGCCGATCTCGCGCTCGAGGCCAGCCTCGGCTATTACATCAATCCGCTCGTCAACGTGCTGTTCGGCGTCGTCTTCCTGCGCGAGCGGCTGTCGCGCTATCGCCAGGTCGCGGTCGCCATGGCGACGATCGGGGTGGTGATCCTCAGCGCCTCCATGGGCGTGCCGCCCTGGGTGGCGCTGTTCCTGGCCTCCACCTTCGGCCTCTACGGCCTGCTGCGGAAAATGGCGCCGGCCGATCCCATGGTCGGCCTGACCCTGGAAAGCCTGTGGCTGGCGATCATCGCCGTGCCCTGGCTTCTCTGGCTCGAAGGGCACGGCCGGGGCGGGCTCGGCGAATTCGGCCCGGTCACGGATATCCTGCTGGTCGCGGCCGGCGTCGTTACCGCCGTGCCCCTGCTGTGGTTCAATGCGGCGGCCAAGCGCCTGACCCTGTCGACGCTCGGCCTGTTCCAATATATCGCCCCGACCGGCATGTTCCTGATCGCCGTCTTCATCAACGGCGAGGCCTTCACCGCGATCCATGCCGTCACCTTCGGCCTGATCTGGGGGGCGCTGGCCCTGGTCGCGGTGGAGACCCTGCGCAACCGGGGCTGAGTGCCGGGGGCTGAGTGCCGGGGGCTGAGTGCGATCAGGCGGCGCGTGATTGCGCCAGGGCGTTATAGACCGCGCTCTCGAAGCCGAGATAGGCGCCGGCTGCGCCTGGATCGGCGAAGGGCAGGACCTGGGCGGCCCAGAAGCCGGCGATGCCTTTGGTGCAGTCGATCCAGTAGAACAGATTGGCGAGCCCGGCCCAGCCGACCGAACCGGCGCTGCGCCCGGTCGGCGCCGTTTCGTCGTTGACCATGAAGCTGTAGGCCCAGCTTTTCGACTGGCCGGGGAAGAATTCGGCATCGAGCGAGAGTTGCGGCACCGCCGTCGTCACCGGCGTCACCTTCAGGGTGCCGAGGCCGTTGGCCATGGCGAAGCGGACCGTTTCCGGTTTCAGCACCCGGCCGAATTCGCCCTGGCCGTCGTTCAGCCACAGGCGCAGGAAGCGGCCGTAGTCGCCCACGGTCGAATAGAGGCCGGCGCCGCCGAGTTCGACCTCGGGCGCATCGGGCAGGCGCAGTTCGGGCACGGGCAGCAGGCTGCCGTCTTCGAGGCGCTGGTGCACGGTGGCAAGGCGGGCGTCCATGTCGGGCCGGCGGCTGAAGCCGGTGTCGCGCATGCCGAGCGGCGCGAAGACCTGGTCGGCCAGCACGGCGCCCAGGCGCTTGCCGGCGATCGCCTCGACCACCTGGCCGCACCAGTCGATGCTGAGGCCGTATTGCCAGCGCTCGCCCGGATCGAAGGTCAGCGGCAGGGTGATCGCCGCCCGGGTCGAGGAGACGATGGAGGGGATGCCCTTCAGGGCGACGTAATCGCGCAGGTTCGGGTCGAGGAAGTCATAGCCCATGCCGGAAGTGTGCAGCATCAGCATGCGGGTGGTGATGTCGCGCTTCGGCGCCCTGAGGCGCGGCCGGCCCGCCGCATCGAAGCCGTCGAGCACCTGGATTTCACCGATCTCGGGGACATAGGTCTTCGCCGGCGCGTCGAGGTCGAGGCTGCCGCCCTCGACCAATTGCAGGATCGCGGTGCCGGTCACCGCCTTGGTGCAGGAAAAGATGCAGAAGACCGTATCGGCGGTCATGGCCGCCGTGCCCTCCAGCCCGCGGAGGCCCGCGGCGCCCCGGTAGAGCGGGCCGTCGCGGTCGCTGACCTCGGCCACCACGCCCGGGACCTTGCCCGTGGCGGTCGCTTCGCTGAGAACGGCATCGGCCGCGGCCTTCAGCACGGAATTGCCCATCACGCTTCCCCTTCCACTGTTGGGGCCCCGCCAGAAGGCGGGTGCCCGGCCCGACGATAGGGGAGATCGGCGAAGCCGTCGCCCACCCAAGGGAGGGGATCAGTCGGTGATATCGCGCTCGCCCCGGTTGAGGTCGTGCATGCGGGCGATCGGCTCGTCCTCGGCCAGCAGCGCCAGGAAGGCGGCGCGTTCGGCCGCCAGCCCCTCGGCCAGCGGGATCTCGCGGGCCTGGCGCACCAGATGCTTGATGCGGGCGCTGGCGGGGCCGTATTGATCGGCCAGGCGCCGCGCCATGACCAGGGCGGCATCGAGGGCGAGATCGGCCGCCAGTTCCTGGGCGATGCCGATCTGCACCGCCTGGATCGGCGAGATCGTCCGCCCCATCAGGATCAGTTCCAGCGCCTTGGCCGGGCCGATCAGGCGTGGCAGGCGCTGGCTGCCGCCGGCCCCGGGGACGAGGCCGAGGTTGGCCTCGGGCAGGCCCAGGGTGAAGTCCCCGTCCTCGACGATGCGGATGTCGCAGGCGAGCGCGAGCTCGAAGCCGGCACCGATGCAGGTGCCGTTGATCGCGGCGACGAAGGGCAGGGGGCTGGCCTCGATCCGGGCGAGATGGCGGGCAAGCTCGGTCGCGACCGGCAGGGGATCGTCCGTCCCGCCGCCCGCGGCGGCGCGCAGGTGCCGGCCCAGGGGTTCCAACTCCTCGATCGAGTAATGGGAGGCGAAGATCCCCTCGGTCTCGCCGGTGACGACGACGGCGCGGACCGCCGCCGTGCCCTCGATCAGGTCGAGGGCGGCGCCCAGCGCCCCGACCATGCCCCGGTCGACATGGCCGAGCGGCGGGTTGTTGAGGCGGACGAGGGCGATGCCGTCGTCGATATGGACCGGGACCTGGGTCATGGTCGCTCCTAAGGCGGGTTTCGGCCAAACAGGTTTCTACACGTCAGCCGGAGGCGAGATAGCGGACCGCCGCATCCCGCTCGAACAGATAGAGAAGGTAACGCAGCGCTTCCCCGCGGGATCCCTCCAGCCGGGGATCGCGTTCCAGGATCAGCCTGGCATCATCATGCGCGATTTCCATCAAATCCGCGTGACGGTCGAGATCGACCAGGCGGAATTCCGGAATGCCCGATTGCTTGGTGCCCAGGATTTCGCCCGCGCCCCGGATCTGAAGGTCGGCCTCGGCGATGACGAAGCCGTCGTCGGTGTCGCGCAGGGTTTCCAGCCGGCGCCGGGCGGTGCGCCCCGCGCCATCCGCCGTCAGCAGGATGCAGAAGGAGGCGGCGGCGCCCCGGCCGACCCGGCCGCGCAACTGGTGCAATTGGGCGAGGCCGAAACGCTCGGCCTGCTCGATCACCATGACGGTGGCCTGGGGCACGTCGACGCCGACTTCGATCACCGTGGTCGCGACCAGCAGCTTCAGGCGCCCCTCGGCGAAATCCTGCATCACCCGGTCCTTTTCCGCCGCCTTCAGGCGACCGTGGACGAGGCCGACGGCGGCGCCGAAGCGGGCGGAAAGATGGGCGAAACGGTCCTCGGCCGCGGCGGCGTCGGTGGTTTCCGATTCGGTGACCAGGGGGCAGACCCAATAGACCTGGGCGCCCGAGGCGATGGCCCGGGCGATGCCCTCGACCATCTCGCCGAGCCGGGAGAGGGAGACGATCCTGGTGTCGATCCGCTGCCGGCCTGCCGGCTTCTCGGTCAGGCGCGAGACGTCCATGTCGCCGAAGGCGGTCAGCGTCAGGGTGCGCGGGATCGGGGTGGCGCTCATCACCAGGACATCCAGCCCGTCCTCGCCCTTGGCGGCCAGGGCCAGGCGCTGGTCGACGCCGAAGCGATGCTGCTCGTCGATCACCGCAAGGCCCAGGTTGCGATAGGCGACCTCGCCTTCGAGCAGGGCATGGGTGCCGACCACGACATCGATCTCGCCGGCGGCAAGCCCGGCCAGGAGCTTCTTCCGCGCCGCCCCGGTGTCCCGCCCGGTGAGGACGGCGAGGCGGATCCCCGCCGCCTCGCACAGGGGGGCGAGGCTCTTGCCGTGCTGGCGGGCGAGAAGCTCGGTCGGTGCCATCAGGCACGCCTGGCGCCCGGCTTCCACCGCGATCGCCATGGCGAAGAGGGCGACCACGGTCTTGCCCGCGCCGACGTCGCCCTGCAACAGGCGCAGCATGCGAGTGGGCGAGGCCAGATCGCCGGCGATCTCGGCGATCGCCTGATCCTGGCCGTTGGTCAGGCGATAGGGCAGCGCGGCGTGCAGTTTCTCCTGCATCGCCCCGGTGCCGGTGACGGGCCGTCCGCGCGTCCGCCGCAATTGCCGCCGGACCAGGGACAGCGCCAATTGGTTGGCCAGCAACTCGTCATAGGCGAGGCGCCGCCGCGCCGGACTGTCGGACGAGACATCCTCGGCCCGGCCGGGGCGGTGCACGAGGGTCCAGGCGGTGCGCCATTCCGGCCAGCCCTCGCGCTTCTGAAGCGCGGGGTCCAGCCATTCCGGCAAGGCGGCCGGGGCAAGCTCCAGGGCGGCCAGCACAACTTTCGCCATGGCCCGGGCATTGACCCCCGCGGACAGGGGGTAGATCGGCTCGACCGGGGGGATCTTGTCGGCTTCCTCGGGGGCGAGCACATAGTCCGGGTGGGGCATCTGGCGGATGCCTTCCCAGGTTTCCACCCGGCCGCTGATCAGGCGCGTGGCGCCCAGGGGCAGCAGGCGGGACAGCCAGTCCCCTTCGGCCTTGAAGTAGACGAGCTGCATCTCGCCGGTCTCGTCCGCCACCACCACGCGATAGGGGCTGCGCCCCCCGGGCCGGCCGGGACGATGGGCGATCACCTGCACTTCGATGGTCGCGACCTCGTTCACGGGCGCCGCGGCGACGGTCGGGCGGGCCCGGCGATCGACCAGGGCGAAGGGCAGGTGGAACAGCACGTCCAGCACCCTTTCGCCGCCCACCGCCTTGGCGATGGGCTTCGCCGTCTTCGGCCCGACTCCGGGCAGGCCGAGCAGCGGCGCGAACAGGGGAAACAGGGGAGCGGGGCGCATGCCGCTTCGATACAGCGTTCCGCGCCGGTGCTCAAGCGGGGCGGCTGTGCTTGACCGGCGCCGCGCCCCGTTCCTTCACGACGGGGCGACGGCGGGGGCGGGCATGAACGGGCAGATCGGGCCGCACGAGGGGCGGGAACTGGCATTGCTGCGGCAAGGAACAAAGCCGCTCGCCTGTTTCACCGGCCTTGAGGCGGAGGGCGGCGCCTTCGCCTTTCTGGATGAGGACGAGCTTGCCGCCCTGGTTGCCGAAGGCCTGGTCGTGACCGAGGAAGCCTGGAGCGAGGCGCGGGGGCCGGACGGCGCGGCGCACCGCCTCCACCATCTCTATGTCGCGCGGGCGGGGGAGGCCTGGCGCATCCCGGCCCTGCGCATGATCGAGGCGATCTATGGCCAAGGCCCGGGCTGGCGCCCCGACTTGGAACGGGTGATCGGCGCCTTGCTCGGCTATGGCGAGGCGGAGGTCGAAGCCTTTCTGCGCCGCGTCGGCGGCGAGGGGTGACAGGCGCCGTGCCCCGCCCTATATCTTGCCGCCATGCAGGATGACGATCTCGATATCCGGCGCCGGCGGGCGCGATTCCGCTCGTGGCACCGGGGCACCAAGGAAACCGATATTTTTCTCGGCTCCTTCGCCGATGCCCATGTCGGCGGCTTCGGCCCCGACGAATTGCGCCAATACGAAACCCTGCTCGAGGAGCAGGACCCGGACATCTATGGCTGGGTGACCGGGACCCAGGACATTCCGGACCATGTGCGCGGCCCGGTGATGGACCTGCTGCTGCGCTTTCAACTGAAGCCCTGAGTAGCCGCAACCGTGCTGTCGCTGGCCAAGATCCTGGACGACCGTCCCCGCCTGACCCTGGCCGAAGTGCCGGACGGGGTGGATGCGCTCGTCATCGCCGAAATGGCGAAGACGGTCGATGTCCTTCATCTCGCCCGCGACGAGTCGCGCCTGCCGGCCCTGGTCGCCGCGCTCGGGTTCTTCGCCCCCGCGCTCGAAGTGCTGGTGCTGCCGGCCTGGGATTGCCTGCCCTATGACCGGGTGTCGCCGGGGACGGAAATCACCGCCCGGCGCATGGAAGTGCTGAGCCGGCTGGCGGCGCCGAAACAGGCGGCGGGCGGGCGCGTGGTGCTGGCCTCGGTCGAGGCGGCCTTGCAGCGCCTGCCGCCCCGGGCCGCCATCGCGGCCGAGACCCTGCGCGCCCGCGCCGGCGACGACATGCCGATCGCCGGGCTCACCGCCTATCTGGCGCGGGCGGGCTATGCCAAGGTCGGCACGGCGGGCGAGGCGGGCGAATATGCGGTCCGTGGCGGCATCGTCGATATCCTGCCGCCGGGGGCGGAGGAGGGGTATCGCCTGGATTTCTTCGGCGACACGGTGGAAACCATCCGCCGCTACGATCCAGAGTCCCAGCGCACGACCCGGAATGCCGACGAGATCGCCCTGGTCCCGGCCAGCGAAGTGCCTTTCGACGCGGAAGCGATCCGCCGTTTCCGCCAGGCCTATGTCGAATTGTTCGGCGCGGTGACGGACGAGGATCCGCTCTATGAGGCGGTGTCCGCCGGGCGGCGCCATGCCGGGGTCGAGCATTGGCTGGCGCTGTTCTACGAGCGGATGGATTCGGTCCTGGACTATTGCCCGGGGGCCGTGGTCACTCTCGATCCGCATTTCGAGGCGGCGGTGGATGCCCGTCTCGGCCTCGTCGCCGATTACCACGCGGCCCGCATCGCCGCGCGCGAGCAGAAGACCGTGGTGGTGCAGGGCACGGTCTACAAGCCGCCGCCGCCCGGGCTCCTGTACCTGACCGGTTCCACCCTGGAGGGGGCGCTGGCGCGGCGCCGGGTGCGCGTGTTCGAACCCTTCGCCTCGCCCAAGGCGGCCCTCAGCGTCGGCGGCCGGCCGGGGCGGGATTTCGCGCCGGAACGGGCCCAGGGCGGCAGTCCCTATCAGGCCCTGGCCGGGCATCTGGCTGCCGTGGTCGGCGCCGGCAAGCGGCCGGTGGTGGCCGCCACCTCGATCGGCTCGCGCGACCGGCTGCATACGGTGCTGCGCGATCACGGCATTGCGCCGATCGCCGCCGTCGACAGCCCGAAGGAGATCGCCGCCCTGCCGCGCAATTGCGTCGGCCTTGCGGTCATCGCCATCGACAATGGCTTCGAGGACGGCGAGATGGCCGTCGTCACCGAGCAGGACCTGCTGGGCGACCGCCTGATCCGCGCTGCCAAGCGGGCGCGCAAGGCCGACAATTTCCTGACCGACGCCTCGACCCTGGCGGTCGGCGATCTCGTCGTCCATGTCGATCACGGCATCGGCCGCTTCGAGGGCTTGAAGACCATCGAGGTTTCGGGCGCCCCGCACGACTGCCTGCACCTGACCTATGACGGCGGCGACAAGCTGTTCCTGCCGGTCGAGAATATCGAACTGCTCACCCGCTACGGCTCGGGCGACAGCGAGGCCGCGCTCGACAAGCTGGGCGGCGGCGCCTGGCAGGCGCGGAAGGCGAAGCTGAAGCGCCGCATCCGCGAGATCGCCACCCACCTGATCGATATCGCGGCCAAGCGCGCCCTGAAGACGGCGAGCCTGCTTCACGTCTCCGACGGGCTCTACCAGGAATTCTGCACCCGCTTCCCTTACGAGGAAACCGAGGACCAGTTGAAGGCGATCGCCGACGTCATGGCCGACATGACCTCCGGCAAGCCCATGGACCGGCTGGTCTGCGGCGACGTCGGCTTCGGCAAGACCGAGGTCGCCTTGCGGGCCGCCTTCATCGGGGCGCTGTCGGGCAAGCAGGTGGCGGTGGTGGCGCCGACCACGCTGCTGTGCCGCCAGCATGTCGCGACCTTCCAGAAGCGTTTCGCCGGTCTCCCTGTGCGGATCGAGCAATTGTCCCGCCTCGTCACCGCCAAGGAAGCGGCGGAGACGCGGAAGGGCCTCGTCGGCGGCGATGTCGACATCATCATCGGCACCCATGCCCTGCTGGGCAAGACGGTCGCCTTCAAGGACCTGGGCCTTCTCATCATCGACGAGGAGCAGCATTTCGGCGTCAATCACAAGGAACGCCTGAAGCAATTGCGCGCCGACGTCCATGTCCTGACCCTGACCGCGACGCCGATACCGCGTACCCTGCAACTGGCCATGTCGGGCGTGCGCGAACTGTCGATCATCGCCACGCCGCCGGTGGATCGCCTGGCGGTGCGCACCTTCGTCATGCCCTTCGACCCGGTGGTGATCCGCGAAGCCCTGCTGCGCGAGCATTTCCGCGGCGGGCAGAGCTTCTATGTCGTGCCCCGCATCGCCGATCTCGACGATGCCGCCGATTTCCTGCACGAGCATGTGCCGGAGGTGAAATTCGTCAAGGCCCACGGCCAGATGCCGGCGGGCGAGTTGGACGATGTGATGAACGCCTTCTACGACGGCAAGTTCGACGTCCTGCTGGCGACCACCATCGTCGAATCCGGCCTCGACATTCCGACCGCGAATACCCTCGTGGTGCATCGGGCGGATATGTTCGGCCTTGCCCAGCTGTACCAGATCCGGGGCCGCATCGGCCGTTCCAAGAACCGCGCCTTCGCCTATCTGACCACGGCGCCGCGGATGAAACTCTCGGCGACCGCCGAACGCCGCCTCGACGTGCTGCAATCGCTGGAAGAGTTGGGCGCCGGCTTCACGCTGGCCAGCCACGATCTCGACATCCGCGGCGCCGGCAACCTCCTGGGCGAGGAACAATCCGGTCACATCCGCGAAGTCGGCTTCGAGCTGTACCAGGACATGCTGGAGGAAGCGATCGCCAACGCCCGCCTTGCCGGCGGCGCGGACGACGAGGCGGACAGCACCGAATGGTCGCCGCAGATCAATATCGGCGCCCCGGTCCTGATCCCGGAAGGTTACGTCGCCGACCTCGACCTGCGCATGACCCTGTACCGCCGCATCTCGCGCCTGGAAAGCCGGGCGGAGATCGATGGCCTCGCCGCCGAGATGATCGACCGCTTCGGCCCCCTGCCGGACGAGGTGAAGAACCTTCTCACCATCGTCGAGATGAAGGCGCTGGCGAAACGCGCCGGCGTCGAGAAGCTGGACGCCGGCCCCAAGGGCGGCACGGTCACCTTCCGCAATCACACCTTCGCCAATCCCGCCGGCCTGGTGCAGTGGCTGTCGAAATCGGCCGGCACGATCAAGCTCCGCCCCGACCAGAAACTGGTCTGGTTGCAGGACTGGAACGATGTGGACAAGCGCCTGAAGGGCGCCTTCCACCTCGTGCTGCGCCTCGCCGAGATCGCCGACGCCGCGCCCGACCCCCAGGCGGCCAAAAAACTCCCGCCGCCCCCGCCGCCGGCCCCGAAGCCGGTGATCAAGGCCCCGCCGCCGAAATTCGGGCGGCGCTGATCGGCGGGGCATGGTGGCCCCGTTCACAACCGGGGCGCTTGTCCCGT
This sequence comes from Zavarzinia compransoris, assembly GCF_003173055.1. NCBI lineage: Bacteria > Pseudomonadati > Pseudomonadota > Alphaproteobacteria > Rhodospirillales > Zavarziniaceae > Zavarzinia > Zavarzinia compransoris. The sequence continues at coordinate 1,056,553 of NZ_QGLF01000001.1, read as the reverse complement.
GCTAGAGCAAGTGGGTGCTGCTTGGCCGGGAGATGCATATGGCGGAAAATGGACGGCAATTGCCCCATCTGCGGCAGGCGTTGGTCGATGAGACCGGCGGGCCCATCGCCCGGGGGAAGATGAAGGCCGCTTTCAAGCCGGGATCGGCCGAGTCGTTTTCCTGGCTTCAAACCGGCTTTCTCCGTCTGGCCAGAAGGGGCGGCGCTCTTCGGCCATGGTCGGGGGAGCGCCTCGCCAACGGCTTCATGGCGGCTGGGACCAGGGTAGGGGGACCCGCTCTCTCCCTGCCCGCGGCCCTGCGGGAAACCTTGAAAGAGGCTTTCCGGTCGGGGGTGACGGCGCCCGTGGTCCTGACATGGCAGGGGGTACACCGTGCCCTTTGGTTCAGGGACACGGCGACGGGGAAGATGGTCGAGTTGAGCTTGACCCGCTGGCAGATGGCGATACGCGAGGATGACGGCGATCTAGCCGTCCAGATCGCGGCCGAGGACGACGTGGGCGGTCTTGCCGTGACCGCGGATTTCATCCTGGATGCGATCACCCGTGTGGCCTGTTTCGGCGCCCTTGTGGAGACGTTGATTCAACCCTTCGTCTATCGCGAGACGCCGGCCTTTTGCACGACGCTCGATGGTCTCTTGCTCGAAAACGCCATGCTCGGCATGGTCGACCGTGCCTATGGCGTGGGCCGGGAGGGCTGGGTCAGCGTTGGGGAAAGCCGTTGGGACCCCGTGCTGGTGATCACCCCGGTGGTCCTGCCCGGGGGGCGCAACGACCTGGGCTTTGTCAGCAGTTTCGAGAATCATATCTGGCCAAGGCTTTGGGTGCACGGCCTGTCGATGGCGGCCATCGCCGGCTATCTGTCGTACGGCTGGTCGTTCCATCAGGTGTGGAGCGGCCGCCCCGGGGTGAAGCTCGAAGAGCGGGAATATAAGTACGGTGTCAGCGAGCTTGCGGAGGCCCTGACCCTGGACGGCAACCTGAGCAAGGCCGGGCTCAGCCTGACATTTACCGTCGAGACCAAGGTGGGCAGCCACTGGCGGCCGAAAGGCGGTCCCCTGGTGCGGGATTGCCTGCTGCCCTGGGAATTGCTGATCCTGCGCTTTCCCGAATTTACCAGCCATCTTCCCCATTTCCGCAAGCAGGGGGAAGCCGGGGCATCGTGAGGACGATGCCCCGCAAGGCGTTACGCCTCGCCGAAGACGCGCTTGAAGATCGTGTCGACGTGCTTGGTGTGATAGTCGAGGTTGAACAGGCTCTCCAACTCGGCATCGGAAAGTGCCGACGTCACCTTCGGGTCCGCCTTCAGGAAATCGAGGAAGGCGCCTTCGCCGCGCCAGACCTTCATGGCGTTTTCCTGGACGATGCGATAGCTGTCCTCGCGCGAGACGCCCTTCTGGGTCAGGGCCAGCAGCACGCGCTGGGAATGGACCACGCCGCCGAGACGGTCCAGGTTCCGCTGCATGTTTTCCGGATAGATGACCAGGCCGTCCATCATCGAGGTCAGGCGGGCCAGGGCGAAATCCAGGTGCACGGTGGCGTCCGGGCCGATGCCGCGCTCGACCGAGGAATGCGAGATGTCGCGCTCGTGCCACAGCGCCACATTCTCGAAGGCGGGCACGGCGGCCGAACGCACCAGCCGGGCAAGGCCGGTCAGGTTTTCGGACAGCACCGGGTTCCGCTTGTGCGGCATGGCGGAGGAACCCTTCTGGCCCTTGGTGAAGGCTTCCTCGGCTTCCAGCACTTCGGTGCGCTGAAGGTGGCGGACCTCGACGGCAAGGCGCTCGATCGAGGAGGCGACCACGGCCAGCGCCGCGAAGAAGGCGGCATGGCGGTCGCGCGGGATGACCTGGGTCGAGACCGGCTCGATGGCAAGGCCCATCTTGGCCGCGACATACTCCTCGACGCTCGGATCGACATTGGCGAACGTGCCGACCGCGCCGGAAATGGCGCAGGTGGCGATTTCCTTGCGCGCGGCGACCAGACGCTCGCGGCCGCGGGTGAATTCGGCATAGGCCTGGGCCATCTTCAGGCCGAAGGTGACGGGCTCGGCATGGATGCCGTGGCTGCGGCCGATGCAGACCGTATATTTGTGCTCGAGGGCCCGGCGCTTGAGGACGACGAGCAGGGCATCGACATCCTCGATCAGGATGTCGGCGGCACGCGCAAGCTGGACCGCGAGGCAGGTGTCCAGCACGTCGGACGAGGTCATGCCCTGGTGCATGAAGCGGGCTTCCGGCCCCACATGCTCGGCGACCGAGGTCAGGAAGGCGATGACGTCGTGCTTCACCTCGCGCTCGATCTCGTCGATGCGCTCGACGTCGAAGGCGCCGCGCTCCCAGATCGCCTTGGCCGCATCCGCCGGCACGATGCCGAGGCCGACCATGGCATCGGCGGCATGGGCCTCGATTTCGAACCAGATGCGGAAACGCGCCTCCGGGGTCCAGAGATCGGCCATTTTTGCGCGGGTATAGCGGGGGATCATGGGCACTGCCTGACGTCGAATGAGATGCGCCCGTGAATAGGGGAGGCGGGCCTTGCTATCAAGCCCGAATCCGGCAATCCCATGTTGCGGTGCGGCATGGCCGGTTGCTAGAGTTCGGCCATGGTGACGTTGCGTACCCCCGACCCCCTGCTCGATCGGATCGAGACTCTCTTCGATCGGCAGAATTTCGCCGCCCTCCTGGGCATGCGCCTTGCCCTGGTGGAACCGGGGCGGGTGATCATCGAGATGCCGCCCGACAGGAAGCTGACCCAGCAGCACGGCGCGCTGCATGCGGGGGCGACGACGTCGCTTGCCGATACGGCGGCGGGCTTCGCCGCGCTGACCATGATGCCGGAAGGGGCCGACGTCATGTCGGTCGAATTCAAGATCAACCTGATGGCGCCGGGCAAGGGCAGCCATTTCCGGGCCGATGCCCGCGTGCTGCGCGCAGGCCGCACCATCACCACGGTGGAAGCCCGCGCCCAGGCGAGGGGCGACGACGGCACCTGGGCCGATTACGCCACCTTCCTCGGCACGATGATCTGTCTCAGGCCGAGGACGGCCTGACGTTCAGCGGCGGTGGCCGAAGCCCCGCGATTTCACCGGGGCCTCGGCCTTGCGGCCCGTGGCCTGCATGGCGATCAGGGTCAGCACGCCCATGAGGCCGATGGCCGCCACCTGTTCCAGCAGCACCAGCAGGCTTGCGCCCTCGTTCCAACCCGTCGGCAGATCCAACATCTTCGCCTCCTTGCGGCAACCGTTGCGCCATTAGGCGGAAAGGCGGCCCTGGCTGCATTGACCTGCATCACAAATCGGTGCGCCGGGCCCCATGTTCAAGGGATGCGCTCACCGGGCCAGGAAATAGCGCCCGCCGTCGCCCCGCAACTGGCCGTGGATGGCCATGACTTCCAGAAGTTCCGCGACCCTTTCGCGCCGCTTGCGCCCGCCGGTAAAGGCGGCGGCCAGGGCATCGGCGGAAACCGGGCCGGCGTGGCGATGGAGGGTGTCATGCACCAGCCGCACCTGTTCGGCGAGGCCGGCGGGCCAGGCGGGCAGACCGCGGGCGGCCAGCGGCAGGCCGATGTCCGCATCCAGCTGTTCCGGCCGCGCGCCGGCGGCGAAGCGCGGCACCTGGAACGACGGCCGCAGCCAGCGGACCTGCCCGCGCCGTTCCTCGCCCTGGCGGGCAAGGTTCAACTCCACCAGCCGGCGAAGAATATCCTCGGCCGCGAGATCCGCCGGCCAGCCATAGGCGGCGGCCGTCGCGCGGTCGATGTCGTCATGCAGTTTCCGCAGGATCGAGACATGGGCCGCCTCGTGCAGCGTCCGCTCCTTTTCATCGAGGGGCGGGGCATCGGGATTGCGGCCCAAGTCGCGCAGCCGTTCGAGCGCATTGTAAAGCCCGGTCATGGTCAGGCCCGGGACCTCGGCCAGCCGCGCCTTGCGGAAGGCATCCAACCGTTCCCCCTGGTCCCGCAGGCGCACCCGGTCGGCGGCGGATAGTTCGGGGAAGGGGAAGGGATCGAAGCAGCGGGTCTTGTTGTAACGCGGGTCATTGCCCACCCCCAGCCGCCCGCCCGCCGCCAGGGCCCAGGTCACATGAATATGGGAGGAGAGAACCGCCAGCGTGCTGGCCTCGGCATCGCCGATGCAGACGAGCATATTGTCGGGAAGAACCTGCTCGTCCAGCAGGGTGAACACCCGGTGCTTTGTGGTTTCAACCGTGGCGATGTAACGGGAGAGGTGTGAAAATGCGGCCCGCAGGTCAGGCCTTGGCTTTCCGAACAGCCACCATTTGTCGGCATAGGCGGCGCTGTCCTTTGAACTCTCGCGCTTCGCCTCCCGCTCGTGTTTGACCTGTTCCAGCACCCACTGATAGACGGCGGGAAACCGCTCCTGCACCTCACCGGCCGAAAGGCCGAAGAGGTCGATCACCAGGGCGCCGCGTGGCTTGGCCGTCAGGTCTCTGCCGTTGCGATAGGGCCGGATGTGGCGTTCGAGGCCGGGGATCGTGCCGAGGCCGAGTTTGGCCGCTTCCGCCGCGGTGACGATGAAGCCGGCGCCGTGAAGTTTCACGCCCGGGCTGCACAGGCCCATGTTCGCGCGAAGGGGCAGGGCGGCGGCAAGATCGGCGCCGAGGGTGAGATGGGCGCGGATCACGCCCTTCTGTTCCTGCAACGTGACGCTTGGCTGGTCGGTATCGAGATCGGCTTCGGCTGTCACGGTCAGCAGGCGGCCGGGGCTATGCTCCAGGGTGGCGACGGTCATGGCGATGCGGACGGCCGCCTTGTCGCTGCTTTTCAGCCAGGGGTGGTCGGCGATGGCGAAGAGCAGGGAAAGCGCTTGCCGGTCCGCCATGTGCCGTTCGATCACGCGGCGGGAAAAGGTCTGGGTGATCGAATTTGTGGTGATGAAGCCGAAGCGGCGGATGGCCCCCGCGCGTAGGAGGTCGGCCGCCTGATCCCAGAAATGCATGACGAAATCGGCCCCGCCCGGGATCTCCGGGCGGGCGGCCCAGCAGGCTTCGGCATAGCCGTCGCCCAGTTCGGCGCGCATGTCCTTGCCGCCGATGAAGGGCGGGTTGCCGATCACGAAGTCGGCGGCCGGCCAGGGGGCGGGGCGGGGATTGCGATAGGCGACCAGCGGCACGCGGGCGGTTTCATCCGGCACCGCCCGCCCGGTCAGGGCATCGCGGCGGTGGCTGCGGCCGTCCCAGCGGCTGCGCGGCCGGCCCGCGGCATCGAGCAGGGGATCGGCGCCGTCGTGGCGGATCACCGCATCCTCGCAGCGGATATTGTCGAAGGCATGCAGGATCGGTTCCTTGATGTCGGCCCGCCCGCCGGTGCGCACCTGCCACTTGATGTAACCGATCCAGAGCACGAGGTCGGCGATCTGCACCGCGCGCGGGTTGAGGTCGAGGCCGAGGAACTGATGCGGATCGACCGCCCGGTCCGACAGGTCGAGCAGGCCCTGGGCGTCGCCCAGGTGCTGGAGGTAATCCAGCACTTCCCCTTCCAGGCGCTTCATCAGTTCCATGGCGACATAGAGGAAATTGCCCGTGCCGCAGGCGGGATCCAGCACCCGGACGGCGCAGAGCCTTCGGTGGAAATCATGGACGGCGGCGATCGCCTCGGCCTGCCGGCCTTCGGTGACCAGGGTCTCCGCCTCGGTCTGGGTCGCCTGCCAGTCGCGGTTCAAGGGCTCCAGCAGGGTCGGGATCACCAGCCGTTCGACATAGGGGCGGGGCGTGTAATGCGCGCCCAGGCGATGCCTTTCGCCGGGATCGAGGGCGCGTTCCAGCAGGGTGCCGAAGATCGCCGGCTCAACTTCCTTCCAGTCGTGGCGGGCGGCCTCCAGGAGTTGGCGGATCTCCGCCTCGTCGAGGTCCAGGGCCCGGGGATCGCGGAACAGGCCGCCGTTGAAGCGCCGGACCAGCAGGCGCACGCTGGCGGCGAAACCGCCGGTATCCATCGTGTGCCAAAGGTCTTCGACCAGCGGGCGGAAGCTGGCCGGTGCCTTGGCCGTATCCGCCAGCAAGGTGGTGAAAGCCTGCCGCTCCAGCAGGCCGACATCCTCGGCGAACATGGTGAAGAGGCAGCGCATCAGGAATTCCGCCACCATGCCCGGGGCATGGCCGCGGGCTTCCAGCCGGCGCGCGACCGGGGCGAGGCCGGCCGCCACTTCCGCCGTCACCTCGGCCGAGCGGCGGGCGGGGTCGAGGTCGTGGGGTGCCGTCCACACCAGGGACAGGCGCCGGCGCACCTTCGGGTCATGCAACTGGTCGAGGGACAGGCGGAAATTCTGCCGGTCGGGGAATTGGGCGTAATTCTTGCCCTGGCCCGAGAAATCGGCGTAAAGCTCGATCACATGGCCGACATCGACCACCGCCAGGAAGGGCGGCCAGCCATGGTCGCCGGGCAGGGACTTGGCATAGCCCTCGGCCTGGCGGCGGGCGTTCAGCATGGCACTGTCCCAGCCGGCGCTGCCGCGCCAGGCCATGCCCCGGCGCAGCGGGCGGCCGGCCGGCGGCTGGACCTGGCGTTTCGCGCTTTGCTTGCCCTCCATGACGAAGCAGCCGCGCTTGTAGAGATCGATGAAGCCCGGCGTGCTGCTGCCGTCCTCGTGACAGGTGGTCACGGGCCGCTCGAAGACGAAATCGTTCAGCCCGTCGTCCGGGGTCGAAGGCTGCGGCCGGGGCAGGGCCAGCAGGTCGCAGATCTCCAGCACGAAGCCCTGGAAATTAGACCGTTCGCCGCCGCCGGACGGTGCCCAGCGGGCGATGAAGGCATCGATCCGCCGCGCCCCCTCCGCCGTGGAAAGATCGTCCATGGCCCCCCCCCAAAGTCGTCTTTGCAACCCTTGGGAAGTTTAAGACGATTCTACCACCAGGAGTCCATGCGCAAAATGCCCGCCGGAGGATTGCTTACAGCAATCCCAGGCTCTTGAACGAGGCATGGGCCTGGCGGCCGATCACCAGATGATCGTGCAGGTTGATGCCCACGGCTTTCAGCGCCTTGTCGAGGTCGCGGGTCATCTCGATGTCGGCGCGGCTGGGCGTCGGGTCGCCGGAGGGGTGGTTGTGCACGAGAATGACGGCGGAGGCGGCGAGGTCCAGGGCGCGCTTCACCACCTCGCGGATATAGAGCGGCGACTGGTCCACCGTGCCCTTGCCATGGGCCTCGTCGGCGATCAGGACGTTCTTGCGGTCGAGGAAGAGGACGCGGGTCTCCTCCCTTGCCTCGCGCGACAGGCGGGCGCGGCAATAGTCGAGCAGGGCGGACCAGGAGGCGATGACCGGCTTCTGCATGACGTCGGCGGCCAGCAGGCGCAGCGCCCCCTCGCGCACCGTCTTCAGGGCGATGGCGGCGACCTCGCCCATGCCGTCCCGGGTTTCGAGCTGGTCGAGAGGGGCGGCGATGACATTGGCGAAGGAACCGAAGCGGGCCAGCAGGTCCTTGGCCAGGGGCTTCACGTCCCGGCGCGGGATGGCCAGCGCCAGCAGAAGTTCCAGGATCTCGTAATCCGGCATGCCCTGGCCGCCGGTTTCGCGGAACCGGGCGCGCAGCCGCGCGCGATGGCCGTGGTAATGGGGCGCCGGCTCGGCCGCCGGCGCCTCTCCCGGCAGGTCGGGCTGGCGCTCAGGCGGCATAGGGCGGCTTGGTATAGCCGGCGGGAGACAGGGTGAAGATTTCGAGGCCGGTCTCGGTGACGCCCACCGAATGCTCGAACTGGGCCGACAGGGTGCGGTCGCGGGTGACCGCGGTCCAGCCGTCCGCCAGCATGCGCACGTCCGGCCGGCCGATGTTGATCATGGGCTCGACGGTGAAGAACATGCCGGCCTCGATCACCGGGCCGGTGCCGGGCTTGCCGTAGTGGAGCACGTTCGGCGCATCGTGGAACACCCGGCCGAGGCCGTGGCCGCAGAAGTCGCGGACGACGGACAGGTTGAACCCCTCGGCATATTTCTGGATCGCCGCGCCGATGTCGCCGAAGGTGGCGCCGGGGCGGACCACGTCCAGCCCGCGCATCAGGGCGTCATAGGTGACGTCGATCAGCCGGCGGGCGCGCAGCGGGACGTCGCCGACCGGATAGGTGCGGTTGGTATCGCCGTGCCAGCCGTCCAGGATCACGGTGACGTCGATGTTGAGAATATCGCCCTCGCGCATCGGCTTGTCCGCCGGGATGCCGTGGCAGATGACATGGTTCAGCGAGGTGCAGATCGAAGCCGGAAAGCCCCGGTAGTTATAGGGCGCCGGCCAGGCGCCGTGATCGAGGATGAAGGCCCGCGCCAGATCGTCCAGGTGCTGGGTGGTGACGCCGGGCCGGACCTCGGGGGTCAATATGTCCAGGCATTGGGCGGCCAGACGGCCGGCCGCGCGCATGCCGTCGAAATCCTCGGCGGTGTGTATCTTGATCTTGTCCGACCGGCGGTTGACATAGGCGTCCTCCTCTTCGGGGCGCGACGCCTGGGTTGTCCTGTTCATCGTTGATCCAGTGTTCGGAGAGTGGGCACAGGCTAGCGCGGTTTCCGGCAAAGTGGAAACCGCTTTGCTGGATCGCGGCCTCAATCGACCGGCAGGGCCCGGTCCAGGGTGATGCCGGCCGGATCGATCCGGCAGGCGTGGCACAGCACCTCGACCCCTCGGGCCCGGGCATCGCGGTAGGCGCGGTCATAGGCGGGGTCGATGTCGGCGGCGACGGCGAAACGGGTCGCATCGGTCCGCTGCACCAGATAGAGGAGCACGGCCCGCCGCCCGCCCGCGACCGCCTCTGCCAGTTCGTCCAGGTGCTTGGCGCCCCGGGCCGTGACGCTGTCGGGGAATTCGGCAAGGCCCGGCCGGCGCGACAGGGTGACGCTCTTCACCTCGACCAGGCAATCGGGCCCGCCCGCGGCCGCATCGGACAGAAGCAGGTCGATGCGGCTGTTGCGGCCATAGGGCACTTCGCGCCGCAGATCGCCATAGCCGGCCAGGGCGGGAATGCGGCCGGCGGCCACCGCCTCCGCCACCACCACATTGGCAAGGCCGGTGTCGATGCCGACCAGGGCGCCGCCGATCTCGACCAGGCGCCACGACCAGCGCAATTTCCGCTTCGGGTCGCGCGCGGGCGACAGGAAGACCCGGGCCCCCTCGGGCGCGAGGCCCAGCATGGAGCCCGGATTGGCGCAATGGGCGGTCACCGTCTCGCCGGTGTCGAGAACGACATCGGCCAGGAAACGCTTGTAGCGGCGGATCAGGCGCGCGGGGACCAGGGGGGCATCGAAATTCACAGGCGATGGCCGGCGCAGCAGGCGTCGAATTCGGCGGGATCATGGGCGCAGAAGATGGTGATCTCGCGCCCCCGCGCCAGTTTCAGCTGGCGCAGCCGTTCCTGGTTCTTCTTGCGCAGCGCGCCGATCGTATCCGTCGCCGCCTGGAACAGGACGAGGCCGGGCGGCGTCGCCACCTTCTCCGCCAGCGAGCCGTGATGGAAATAGGCATCGCCGGCGTGCAGGATCCAGCCCTCGGGCGTGCGCAGGGCGACGCCGCAATGGCCGGCGGTATGGCCGTGCAGGGGCACCAGCAGGATTTCCCCCTCGGGGAAGCCGAGAGCGCGGACGCCGGCAAAGCCGAACCAATCCTCGCCGCCGCCGTCGCCATGGGGCACCCAATCGGGGCCATGGGCCCATTGCGCCGGGATATAGCGGGCCTTGGCGGCCAGGGTCTTCCGCGCCTGGGCCGCCTCGTGCTCGCGCAGGTGCAGGTGCACCTTGGCCCTGGGGAAATCGCCAAGGCCGCCGGCATGATCGAGATCCATATGGGTCAGCACGATGTGGCGGACGTCGGCGGCGGCAAAGCCCAGCGCCTCGATCTGCGCCAGCGCGGTTTCCGCCCGGTCGAGGCGGGGCTGGGTCAGGGCGACGAAGCCGGCCCCGAGCCGGCGCGGCCGGGCGATGTCGCCGGTGCCGAGGCCGGTATCGACCAGCACCAGCCCGTCCGAGGTTTCGATCAGCAGGACATGGCAGACCATGCGCGCCCGCGCCAGCAGGCCGCCGCGCCCCGCGATCAGGCGCCCGCCCCAGGGGCACATGGTGGCGGCATTCAGGTGATGGACACGCATGATGATTCCCCCTCCGGCTTTGGTGACATTTTATCACGAAAGCCGGGGGCGCGCGTCAGCCCGCCTTCTTGCGCGCCTCCTGCCCGAAGGAGGAAAGGGCAAGGGCGGTCTCCGGCAGTTTCAGCGTGCCGCCCTCCAGCCGTTGCCGGAGGTAGGTGAAGCTCTGCGCCGTCTGGGCGAAGAGATGCTCGCCGGCGATCAGGCCGGGGCGGGCGGGATGATCGGCATCGACGAAGCGGGGCAGGGGCTCCACCTCTGTCCCATAGTCGACATTGAAGAACAGGGGGAAGGAATAGCGCTCCTCCTTCACCTTGCGCACCCGGTGGCTGGTGGCGACGAAGGCGCCGTTGGTCCAAAGCTCCATCATGTCGCCGATATTGACGACGAAGGCGCCGGGCATGGGCGGCACGTCGATCCAGACCCCGGCGCCGTTCATGACTTCGAGCCCCGGCGCGGTGACATGCAGCAGGGTGAAGCATTCGTAATCCGTATGGGCGCCGATGCCGGTGGCATCCTTCGCCTCCGGATTGAAGGGATAATGGACCAGGCGCAACTGGCTGGGCGGCTTGGTCACCAGGTGGTCCAGCCCGTCGGGCGCCTCGCCCATCGCCTCGGCGAAGCCTTGCAGCAGGCGCCGCCCGACCGCGAGCACGGCGTCGTAATAGGCGCCCACCCGTTCGCGGAAGCCCGGCAGAGCCGGCCATTGGTTGGGGCCGAGCATGGGATTGCCGGCCAGGTAATCCGGATCCGCCGCCGGCAGGTCGAGGGCGAGGTCGTAGGCTTCCTTCAGGTCCTTGCTGGCGCCGTAGAAGACTTCCTCGCCCACCGGCACGTAACCCCGGTGATTGCTGGACCTGCCGATATAGACCTGCATCTTCTCGTCGTGCGGGCGGGCGAAGAATTCGGTCGCCGCGGCCAGCAGCCCGTCGAACAATGCGGGCGCCATGCCGTGGCCGGTGACATAGAGGAAGCCGACATCGCGGGCGGCCACGCGCAGGGCCGCCGCCGTGCGCGCCCGGGCCTCGGGATCACGGCCGCCCAGCGCCGAAATATCGACCACCGGCAGGCTGGTGAAATTGCGTGCGGTCATGGCCGGGCCTCAGCGCGCGGGGGCCAGCGCTTCCGCCTCGTGGCGGGCGTGCTGGCCGAACTGGTGGAGGTTGGAGGCATTGTCCGGCAGCACCAGCCGGCCCTCGGCGATCCGCTTCTGAAGGTAGACGAAGCCCTGGGCGGTGACCTGGAACAGGTGCTCGCCCGCGACCACGGGCTTGCGGGCCGGCTTGTCCCCGGTCACGAACATGGGCAGGGGGGCGACTTCGGTGTGATAGTCGACGCTGAAGAACAGGGGGAACGAATAGCGTTCCTCCCTGACCTTGCGCACCCGGTGGCTGGTGGCGATGAACTCGCCATTGGTCCAGGCTTCCATCATGTCGCCCAGGTTGACGACGAAGGCATTGTCCAGCGGCGGCACGTCGATCCATTCGCCCGCCCCGTTCATGACTTCGAGCCCCGGCGCGGTGACACGCAGCAGGGTGAAGACTTCCATGTCCGTGTGCGGGGAAATGCCGAGCGCATTGCCCGGCGCCTTTTCGTTGTAGGGGTAATGGACCAGGCGCAACTGGGACGGCGGCTTGGTCACATAGCTGTCGAAAAGCGACGGGTCCTGGCCCAGGGCTTCGGCGAAGCCGCGCAGCAGCACCCGGCCGACACTCATCACGCCGTCGTAATAGGCCCCGACCTTTTCCCGGAAGCCGGGCAGGGCCGGCCATTGGTTGGGGCCCAGCATGGGGTTGCCGGCCAGATAATCCGGGTCGTCCGCCGGCAGGTCGATCGACAGGTCGTAGGCTTCCTTCTGGTCGGGCACGCCGCCGTAGATCACTTCCTCGCCGGTCGGCACGTAACCCCGATGGTTCGAGGACTTGCCGATATAGACCTGCATCTTCTCGTCGAGCGGCCGGGCGAAGAAATCCTTCGCCGTGGCCAGGAGGTCGTCGAAGAGGCCGGGCGCCATGCCGTGGCCGGTGACGTAGAGGAAGCCGATCTCGCGGGCCGTCCGCCCCAGGTCCGCCACCACGCGGGCGCGGGCGTCCGGGTCGTCGCCGAAGAGGGGGGAGATATCGATGACGGGCAGGCTGGTGAAATTGCCGGGCTTCGCCATGATCGGCTTCCTTTACGCTTAAGGTTACAGCTTGCCTTCGGCCGCCATGGCGGCGAAGCTGTCGTCGTAGCGCAGCTTCACATTGTTCGGATCGCCCAGGATCTTGCCGCCGGGGATTTCGATGCCGACCGCATCCGGGCTCTTGGCGCCTTCGCCGAGCAGGCCGTGCTCGAAGCTGAACTTCGAGACCAGCGCCAGCGCCTCGGCCAGCTTGGGCGAGCGCAGGAACTCGATGGTTTCCTTCGGGGTCTGGAACAGGAAGGTGGTGTCGAGCTGGGTCTGGAAGCCCGGGATGTCGGTGCCCGCGCCCTTGGCCATGAAGTCCATGGCTTCCTTGCTCTTCTCGTCGCCCTTGGCGATCAGGGCCAGGGTCTCGTACCAGGCGCCGGTCAGGGCCTTGCCGAGGGCCGGATTGTCCTTCAGGACCTGGGTGTTCACCAGGGCGACGTCCAGGATCTCATAGGGGATCTTGGTGCTGTCGAAGACCGTGGTGACATCGGGCACCGCCTGAATGTCGGAGAGCGCCGGCTTCCACGAGACCAGGGCCTGGACGTCGGCGGTGCCGAAGGCGGCGACGAAATCGGCGTCCGAGATATTGACGGTCTTCAGGTCCGATTCCTTCAGGCCGACGCTGTCGAGCGCGCGGGCGAGCGTGTAATGCGAGACCGAGAATTGCACGACATGGACGGTCATGCCCTTGAGGTCGGCGACGGTCTTGCCCTTGCCCTTGATGACGATGGCGTCGTTGCCGTTGGAATAGTCGCCGGTGACCAGCACCGTGCTGTCGACCCCGCCCGCGGCCGGGATGGTGAGGGCGTCCATCGAGGCGATGGTGACGCCGTCGAACTGGCCGGCGGTATATTGGTTCACGGATTCGATATAGTCGGGCACCTGCACGAAATCGATGGTGATGCCGTATTTGTCCGCCCACTTCTTGACGATGCCGGCGTGATCGGCATAGGCCCAGGGCATGAAGCCCGCATAGATGCCCCAGGCGATGCGGAAGTCCTTCTTCGTCTCGGCCGTGGCGAGGCCAGGCAGCAGCGCGAGACAACACGAGAGGGCGGCGGCGAAACGTGTCAGGCGGCGAAGAAACATAAGCACTCTCCTCCTTGATGGACGGTTGGGCGGCTCAGCGAGCCAGGGCGGTGGGACGAAGGGCGGAAAAATCGACGAGATCGGTCAGGACGCCCTGCAGCGCCTGGATCGACCAGCGGCGATGGGTGGGCCGGCCGTCGGCGGCGGTTTCGCCAGTCAGCAGGCCGGCGCCGCCCTGGGCGGTGACCGGGGCAAGGTTGCAGCCCTCGCGCCAGGGCAGGCTGGAGCGGGTGATGATCCAGCCTTCGTCCGTCACGGCGCCGAAGGAAATCTCCATGTCGATCAGGGCGCGGGCGGCGGCCGGGGTCGGCGCGGCGGCGACCAGTTCGGCCAGGGTCTCGCCCGCGGGCAGGGCGGCGTCGCGGCCGCGGGCGAACATGAAATGGTCGCCGCTGCGCACGATCGTGCCCGGGCGGCCGTCTGCACCGGCCAGGCGGGCCGCGGCGGCGGGCTGGGTCGCTTCCGGGCCGCGGTGCCAATGCTCGATATAGGGAATGTCGCGGCCTTCCTCGACCAGGACGTCGCCCTCGAACCACAGTTTGCCGACATCGGAATAGGGCGAGGTCGGTTGCAGGTCGAGGTCGCGGCGCCATTCGAAATGGCCGCCGTCGAACAGCAATTCGCCGGCGAAGCCTTCCTGCGCCGCCAGCCACGCCAGGGCCGGGCGGTCCAGGTCGTCGAGGCAGGAATAGCCACCGAAGTCCGGCCGGCCCGCGGGCTGGCGCAGGTCGATATAGAGGCTGGGGCCCTGAAGCCAGCAGACGGCCGTGGCCGTGTCGCGCCGGCCGTCAGGCCACGCGATCAGCGAGCGTTGCCAAAGTCCCCTGACGATCGCGACAGACAGCACATCGGCCTCCATGATTGGAACGATGACAAATCATGGTCACTGATTGTGCGCTGCAATAGGTGGGAATTGTCAATGGAGGACATAGATTGAATCTATGCCTCCGGGTGCTCCAGCTCGTGGAGAATGCTGGAAAGCAGGATCCGGGTGGGGGTGCTGCGCTCGGTCTCGCCCCGGGTGATGACATAGACGTGGTAACTGGGCAGCATATCTTCCGGCAGCATGGGCGACAGGCTGGTCCCCGCCGCCTCGGCGACCACGGTGGGCAGGAAGCCGATGCCGAGGCCAAGCTCGATCAGGCGCCGCACCTCGTAGAGGTTTTCGGCCAGCCCCCCGACCCGTTCGCCGAGGCCGTAGCGGCGGCGGAACTGGCGCAATTGCTCGGTCTCGTCCTCCCCGGTCAGGATGAAGCGGTCGAGGGTGACGTCGGCGGGATGGCACGGGCCGTCGCCGAAGCGGGGATGGCGGGGGCCGCAGTACAGCTGCTGGGTCTCGCGCATCAGGGGGAAATAGGTCAGGCCGGCGGCCGGGGCGTGATCGCCGGCGATGCCGAGTTCCGCCTCGCCGGAGGCGACGGCCTGGATGACCGCGCTGTGGGTCGCGATGTCGAACTTGATCTCGATCCCCGGGTATTCGGCATTGAAGGCGACCAGGGCCCGGTCGAAGGCGGGGCAGACCAAGTTGGAAATCATGTGCAGGCGGATCGAGCCCTCGACCATGCCCGCCGCCTTCGCCACCTCGTGCGGGATGTCGCGGGCCGCCAGCGCCATCTGCTCGCAGATCTTCAGCAGCGCCTGGCCGGCCACGGTCGGGACCACGCCGCCGGCGGTGCGGTGGAACAGCCGCGTGCCCAACTGGTCCTCCAGGCGTTTCAGGGCGGCGCTGATGCTCGGCTGCTGGCGGTTCAGGCGGCGCGCGGCGGCGCCGATCCCGCCCGAGCGGGTGATCTCGACGAAGAGCTTGAACAGGTTCCAGTCGATGCGCTGGGCGAAGACGCGGTCGTTGGTGCTGTCGGCGGCGCGGGCCGGGCTGCTGCGGGCGGGCGGGGCGGGGGGAACGCGCGGGGGCTTCGGCATCGCTGTTTCGATCTGCTGCTGATCGGCCTATAGTGCGCCACCATGACGACCGCGAACAATGACCCCGACGCCCGAATCTATACGGCCGCCCTGGCGATCATCGGCAACGAGATCCTGTCGGGCCGGACGCAGGATGCCAATCTGGCCCATCTCGCCAAGACCCTGAACACCTGGGGCGTCGAGATGCGCGAGGTCCGGGTGGTGCCGGATATCGAGGGCGAAATCGTCGACGCGGTGAACGCGCTCCGCGCCCGCTATGACTATGTCTTCACCACCGGCGGCATCGGCCCGACCCATGACGACATCACCGCCGATTCGATCGCCAAGGCTTTCGCCCTGCCGCTGATCGAGCACCCGGCGGCGATCGCGCTGCTGGCCGCCCATTACCCGCCGGGCGAACTGACCCCGGTGCGCCGGCGCATGGCGCGGGTGCCGGACGGGGCCGACCTGATCGAGAACCCGATCTCCAAGGCGCCGGGCTTTCGCATCGGCAATGTCTTCGTCCTGGCCGGCGTGCCGGCGATCATGCGCGCCCAGCTCGAAGGGGCGCGCGGCTTCATCGCCGGCGGGCGCAGCGTGCAGTCGCGCACCGTTTCCGTCCTGGTCGGCGAAAGCCGGATCGCCGAACTGCTGGAAGACGTGCAGAAGCATTATCCCGATACCGACATCGGCTCCTATCCCTTCTTCCGCAAGGCGGGCTTCGGCACCGCCCTGGTGCTGCGCGGCCGCGACCTGCCCCGCCTCGAGGAGGCGACGGAAAGCCTGCGCCAGGCCCTGCGCGGCGCCGGGATCGAAGCGCATGAGGGCGAGATTCCGGCCTGATCGAACAGAGGATTCGCGCCGGAATGTGACAGCGGTCGCAACCGCGCCGCAATTTCCGCGTTATAATGCCGGAAATTGACGGGCCGGGAGTCGGCCCGGGTTCTTCGTCGGGAGCATCAGTTGAAGAAAATCGCCACCGTCTGTCTCGGTCTTGCGCTCGCCGGCTGCGCATCGGGATATCGCCCGGTGATCGACCCTGCGACCTCCAAGGCCCCGCCCGGCTATTACAACAGCGACCTCGCCTATTGCCAGAACCTGGCCGATCAGGTGCCCTCGGCCAATGAGGCGGCGGGACGCGGCCTGGCCGGCGCCGCGCTCGGTGCCGTCGCCGGCGGCATCATCGGTTCGCTGTCGGGCAATTTCGGCACCGGCCTTGCGGCCGGCGCCGGCCTTGGCGCCGCCTCGGGCATCGCCAGCGGCGGCATCAGCGCCGAGCAGGAAAAGCGCCAGGTGATCAACAATTGCATGCGTAACCGGGGCTATTCGGTTCTCAACTGATGCCGCTTTGACGGGTGCCGGCGGCATGCTAGAAGGCGCGGCGGCCGTTGCCGCCGCCGCTTCCCTCCCGGCGCCCGCTTGGCGGAATTGGTAGACGCAAGCGACTTAAAATCGCTCGGCTTTGCCGTGCCGGTTCGATCCCGGCAGCGGGCACCAGGGAGAATGATCATGAACCTTCGTGCTTCGGCCTTCTTGCTGGCGCTGGCCGCTGCCGGCGGCCTGGCCGGCTGCGCCAGCCCGCGCGCGGACGCGGCGCTGGAAGCCCAGAACAATCTGGTCGGCATGTCCAAGGCGACGCTGCTGTCCTGTGCCGGCGCCCCGGCGGCGGCCATGGCGGCAAGCCCGACCGAGGAAGTCCTGACCTATGAGAGCCGCAGCGTCCGGGGCTATCGCTCCGGCCCCAGCTTCGGCCTTGGCATCTTCGGCGGGTCGGGCCATGTCGGCTATGGCATGGGCTTCCCGATTTTCGGCGGTGCCGATTACGTCGATGATTCGGAAAACTGCCGGGCCAGCTTCACGCTGCGCAACGGCGTGGTGACCAAGGTCGTCTACGGCGGCACCGACCAGCGGACCGCCCAGCGCCTGGAGCAATGCTACCAGATCCTCGAAAACTGCCTGCAACGCCCTGCTGTCGCTTCCCCGGCCGGCTGAGCGCCGGCACGCGGCCGGCCCGGACAAAAGGAAGCCCGGCCGGAGGGGGCGGCCGGGCTTCTATGGTGCCAGACTAGGGCATCCGGATCGCGGCTAGGGGCAGAGGGGCAGTTGCGATCCTTAGGCACCACACCCCCGAGGGGGCTTTGCAATCACCGCTTCGTTCAGGCGGCATGTATGAATAATACCCCGAAATGGTGCCGGTTCCGGGCGGGAATGTGACCATTTCAGGGCACGGGAAAAAGACGGCGACCGACAAGGGCATGGCGCAGGATCAGACGACGGACACCGCCGGCGCGGGCGGTGCGGGGCTTACCGGCCTTGCCCGGTTCGGGCGGGCGTTCCGCCACCCGGCCTATCGCTATTTCTTTGCCGGCCAGCTGGTGTCGCTGACGGGGACCTGGGTGCAGACCGTGGCGCAAAGCTGGCTGGTCTACCGCCTGACCGGTTCGCCCCTGATGCTGGGCACAGTCGTCTTCGTCAACCAATTGCCCATGCTGGTGCTGGCGCCATTGTCCGGTGCGCTGGCCGACCGCCTGCCCAAGCGCCGCCTGATCGTCGCCACCCAGGCGATGCAGATGATGCTGGCGGCCGGGCTTGCCGGGCTCACCCTGGGCGGGGCGGTGTCGGTGCCCCTGGTGCTGGCGGTCGCCGGCCTGTCCGGCCTCGTGCAGGCGCTCGACGTGCCGGCGCGCCAGGCTTTCGTCGTCGAGATGGTGGGCAAGGACGACTTGCCCAATGCGATCGCGCTCAATTCCTCGCTCTTCAACGGGGCGCGGCTGATCGGGCCGAGTGTCGGCGGCCTTCTGGTCGCGGCGGTGGGCGAGGGCTGGTGCTTCGCCCTCAACGCCGGCAGTTTCGCCGCCGTCATCCTCAGCCTCGCCCTGATGCCCCTGCCGGCGCGGCCGCCGGTCGCGCGGCAGGCGCGCGGCCTTGCCGCGATCCGCGAAGGCTTCGCCTATGCCTGGGGCGAGCGGCGGGTGCGCCGCCTGCTTGCCCTGGTCGGCTGGACCAGCCTGCTCGGCATGCCCTATACGACGCTGCTGCCGGTCTATGCCGGCCTGAAGCACGGCGGCGGGCCCGCCACCCTCGGCACCCTGATGGCGGCGGCCGGGGCCGGGGCCTTTGCGGCCGCCCTGGTGCTGGCCGGCCTCGCCCGGGCGCCGCGCTTCCGGACCGTGGGCCTTGCCGCCACCGGCTTCGGCGCCGCGCTGGCGCTTTTCGCCGTCACCGATGTCTATCCCCTGGCGCTGGCGGCGCTGGCGCTGGCCGGCTTCTCGATGATGGTCGAGGTGGGCAGCGCCAACATCATCCTGCAATCCCTGGTGCCGGATGCGCTGCGCGGCCGGGTGATGGCGCTTTATGCCATGATGTTCCTCGGCATGGCGCCGTTCGGCGGCCTGCTCGTCGGCTTCGCGGCCGAGCGGTTCGGCATCGTCGCGGCGACCGTCGGCGGCGGCCTGCTGTGCGTCTGCGCGGGTGTGATCGTGCTCACCGGCGGCAGGCGGCGCGGTGTGCTCTGATCCTGCCGCATTTCTGTCGTGATTCTGGCATTCTCTGCCGCGCCGGCAGGGGGGCCGGGTGATTCAGTTCGAGGGTGAGGATGAGCAAGGCCTGGATATTCCTGAAACAGCTGTGGGCCTTGACCTTGCCCTATTTCAAGTCGCGGGGCGGTCTCTGGGCGCTCGGCTTCTTCGGCTTCCTGGTCGGGCTCAGCTTCGTGATCGTCGAGATCAACGTCCGCCTGAGCTATTGGAACAATCGCTTTTTCACCGCCTTGCAGGAAAAGAACCAGGATACGTTCTGGGCCGAGATCGTCGTCTTCGCGCAATTGGCCGGTCTCTGGATCGCCTTTGCGGTCCTGCGCTACGTCTTGACCCAGGTCTTCGAGATCCGCTGGCGCACCTGGCTGACCAATCATTTCATCGAGCGCTGGACCCGGGCCAATGCGGCCTACAAGATGCAGCTGACCCACCGCGGCACTGACAACCCCGACCAGCGCATCGCCGACGACCTCCGCCTCTTCGTCGACAAGACGCTGGCGCTGTCGCTCAGCTTCATCAGCAATGCGGCGACCCTGGTGTCCTTTTCCTTCGTCCTGTGGAGCCTGTCCGGACAGGTCCAGACCGTCACCCTGTTCGGCGCCGACTATGTCGTGCCGGGCCTTCTCTTCTGGGTGGCGCTGGTCTATTCGGCGCTCATCACCTGGGTCCTGCACCTGATCGGCCGGCCGCTGGTCCGCCTCAATTTCGAGCGCGAGCGGCGCGAGGCGGATTTCCGCTTCGATCTGGTCCGGGTGCGCGAGAATGCCGAGGCGGTCGCCCTCTACGGCGGCGGCGAGGCCGAGCGCGAGCGCCTGAGCGGGCGTTTCGAGGAAGTCCGGCGCAACTTCATGGCCATCGTCAACCGCCAGAAAGTGCTGGTCGGGGTGCAGGCGACCTTCGACCAGGCGGTGATCCTGGTGCCCTATCTGGTGATGGGCGCGGCCTATTTCGGCGGGCGCATCCCCCTCGGCCATATGACCCAATCGGCCGGGGCGTTCAATTCGGTCCAGGGCGCCTTCTCGTGGTTCGCCAATCTCTATACCGCCCTGGCCGAATGGGCCGCGGTGGTGCAGCGTCTGACCAGCTTCCTGCAGGTCCTGAAACAGGCCGAGGCCCAGCAATCGGCCTTCGCCGCCACCCCAGCCGGCGGTTCCGACTGGGTGGCGAGCGATCTCGACATCGCCCTGCCGGACGGCCGGCCGCTGCTGTCGACCGATTTCACCCTGAAGGAAGGCGAGCACGTCCTCATCACCGGCGTTTCCGGCTCGGGCAAATCGACCCTGTTCCGTGTTCTCGCCGGCATCTGGCCGTTCGGCGAGGGCGGGCTGGCCATCCCGGCCGGGGCCGCCGGCAAGGGCACCCTGTTCCTGCCCCAGCGGCCCTATGTGCCGGTGGGCACGCTGCGCGCCGCCGTCGCCTATCCCGCCAAGGCGGCGGAGGTTCACGACGATGTCCTGCGCCAGGCCCTGGCCGATGTCGGCCTGCCCGCGCTGGCGGGGCGGCTGGACGACGAGGGGCATTGGCAGAACACCCTGTCGGGCGGCGAATTGCAGCGCCTGGCCCTGGCCCGGGCGCTGGTTCAGCAGCCGCGCTGGCTGTTCCTGGACGAGGCGACCTCGGCCATGGACGAGGCGATGGAGCAGCGGCTCTATACCCTGATCCGCGAGCGCCTGCCGCAGACGACCGTGATCTCCATCGGCCACCGCAGCAGCCTGCGGCCGTTCCACGATCGCGAGTTCCGCCTCGGCCCGGCCTGACCGCGCGGGCTCAGAGGCCCCGGCTGGCGGCCAGTTCCGCCAGCGCCACGGCTTCCGGGTTGCGCCAATAGCGCACCCGGCCGATCTCGGTGCGGATGGCGGCGGCATAGGCGGCGCATAGCGCCCGGCCCCGCCCTTCGATTGCGCCGGGCTGCTGGAGCCGGGCGGCGACGATCAATTGGGTGTTGCGGCTGGTCGGTTGCAGCAGGGGGGCGATGGAGGCGCCGGCGGCCTCGGCCAGGTCTTCCAGCCGTTCGAGATGGGCGAAGCGCTCGGCGAGGCGGGCGCCGAGGTCGCCTGTCTCTTCGTCGAATTCCGGCTCGCCGTCGTTTTCGAGCCGGGTCGCCCGGTGCAGGGCCTGCTGGAGATCGATGTCGATCTGGTCCCGCCATTTGTTCAGGGCGTGGACCGGCAGGCCGGTCGGCCGCAGCGCCGCCCGCAGCCGGAGCAGCCAGCGTGCCACCTGCACCGCTTCCGCATGGTCTTCCGCGAACCCGTCCCGCCGCATCATGGCGGCGGCGATGCGCTGGCCGCTGCGCTGGATCGGGCCGCGCGCGAGCAGCGTGACCGGGCCGCTTATGGTCGACAGCAGCAAGGGCGGCAGGCTGGACGCCTCGAAGATGCCCGCCTTCAGGTTGGCGCCGGCCAGGGCTTCGATGTGCTCGACAAGGGGGGCGAGGCGGGGGGGAAGATCCGGGTCGAGGGCGAGGGGCAGGTCGGGACGGCGGGGCTCGGGCAGCAGGCGGTGGCAAAGGACGGCGAATTCGTGAAGGGCGCTGGCCAATTGCACCACCAGGGCCTGGGCCACGCGCTTGCCCTGGGCGGCACCCCGCCGTTGCAGGTCGTCGGCGACAAGGTCGCGGGCGCGCCGGCGGTAGAGAAACGCCAGCGGCAACTGGTCGGCGCCGATGGTGGGCAGGCCGGCCGCGGCAAGATCGCGGCCGAGCTGCCGCACCGCCGCGGTGAGGGCGGGGCCCGACGGGTCGGGCAGGGCCAGGGCGGCCTCCAGCGCCGGCGCCGCGACCGGCCACAGGGTAAGCAGTTCGAGAACGTCGGCGATCACGTCGGTGTCGATCGGCGGCAGGTTGCGGGCCTGTTCGGCGAAGAAGCGGTCGCGCAGGCCCATCGCCAGGGTGCAGAACTGGTCCAGGGCGGCGCGGTCCAGCGCCAGCTGGCTCAGCCGGGCGACCGCCAGCCGGCGCAATTCCTCGCGCAGTGCCCGGGCCTCGGGCAGGGCGAGGGCGGCCTCGATCAGATGCCCGGCGCACAGCCGTTCCATCATCTGCACCGCCTCGGCGGCCTTTTCGGGAAAGGCGGCGCGGGCGAGGGCGCCCCAGAGCGCGCCCATGTCGGCCCGATAGAGGGCCAGGGGCGGCCGCCCGGCGCCGCCGGGCATGCCCGGTTCCTCGATCAGGAAGCGGTCGACGAGGCTGGTGAAGAGGCGGCGGGCGCGCTGGGGCCGCAGGCTGTTCAGGCGTTCGACCAGGGCATGGCGAAGGGCCGCGACGCGGTCGTCGCCCTGGCCCGGCGGCGGCAGGCCTTCGAGCAGGGTGACGATCTTTTCCGCCGGCAGGGACATGGCGAGCGCCGTCGCCCGGGCGATGGCATCGGTGCCGTTTCGCGGGCCGTCGGTGGGATCTTCGGATGTCGTCATGACGGGACCTTAGGGGGATTTGCCTTAACGAGTGGTTCCCGCCCCGGCTAAGATCGGGGACGGGACGATGGCGAGGAACGCATCAACGTGAACAGCACTGAACGCCTGCCGGGGCTGGTCCGCCTCGGCCTCTGCGCCGGGCCGGCGGAAACCGGACGGCCGGCACGCATCACCGACGGCGCGCCCGTCACCAGCCTGTGGAACGAATACGGCGACAACAGCGGCCGGCTCTTTTCCGGCATCTGGTCGTCGACCGCCGGCAGCTGGCAGGTCGATTATACCGAAGAGGAAGTCTGCGTCATTCTCGAGGGCCGCATCCGCCTGACCGCGGCGGACGGCATCGCCGAGGATTTCGGCCCCGGCGACAGTTTCGTCATCCCCAGCGGCTTTCGCGGCACCTGGACGACGCTGGAGCCGGTGCGGAAACTCTACGTCATCTACGAGCCGCCGGCCGCCTGAGCGCGGCCGCGGCGGCAGGACGTCGGCCAAATGGACGAGGCCCCGCGGGCGGGCCTTAGAGGCCGTTTGGAAATCCGCCGGATCGACCCGTCCGGGGTTTCCAAACGGTCTCTTAGCGGCGGCCCAGCACGCCCGGCGGCAGGGCGTTGCCGGTGTCGTCCTCGATCACCTGGTTGCGTTCGCGCTGGTTCTGCTCGCGGATCGCCGGATCGCGCATGATCAGGGGGGCGAGGTCGGTCAGGTCGAGGAAACTGTCGGCCTGGCGGCGCAATTCGTCGGCGATCATGGGCGGGCTGGAGCGCACGGTCGAGACCACGGTGACGCGCACGCCCCGGGCCTGCACCGCTTCGACCAGCCGGCGGAAGCCGCCGTCGCCCGAGAACAGCACGGCATGGTCGAGGCGCGGGCTGAGATCCAGCATGTCGCAGGCGAGCTCGATGTCCATGCCGCCCTTGATGCGGCGCCGGCCCTGGGAGTCGGTGAATTCCTTGGCCGGCTTGGTGATCACCGTATAGCTGTTGTAATCCAGCCAGTCGACCAGGGGCCGGATCGGCGAATATTCCTCGCCCTCGAGCAGGGCCGTGTAGTAATAGGCCCGCAGCAGGCGGCCCCGCTTGCCGAATTCGCCAAGCAGCCGCCGGTAATCGATATCGAAACCGAGGTTGCGTGCGGCAGAGAAAAGATTGGCCCCGTCGATGAAGAGCGCAATGCGCTCGTTCGCGTAAAATGTCATCGCTCAAATGTCCTTGTAAATGGACCGGATCCGAATATCGGGGGGATTGATCCAGTCTGGATTACAGAGTCTAAGGCATTCCGCAGCCAGGGTGAAAGAATTATCATGCTTCTGATCGGTATCGGCGCCAACCTGCCCGACAGGGAGGGACGCATGCCGCGCCATTCCGTAACGGCGGCGATCGAAAGGCTGCGGACCGCCTCCTCCTGGTCCGTTGACGCCGTTTCCCGGCTTTGGGAGACCGCGCCCGTCCCGATCTCCGATCAACCCTGGTATGTTAATGCGGTGGTTGCCGCAAAGACAACCCTCGGTGTGGGTGAGATCCTGAATTCCTTGCACGACATCGAAAACGACTTCGGCCGCACCCGCAACCGCCGCTGGGAGGCGCGGATCCTGGATCTCGACCTTCTGGCCCACGGCCCCCTGGTGTGCGGCCGGGACCAGTTGCGCGAGCCGGTCGTGCCGCATCCAAGGCTGGCGGAGCGGGCCTTCGTGCTGCTGCCGCTGGCCGAGGTGGCGCCCGGCTGGCGCCACCCGGCCACCGGCGAGACGGTGGAGGCGATGATCGCCCGTCTCGATCCCGGCCAGATCTGCCGCCCGCTCGAGGCTTGAGGCCGGGGGCGGCACCGCGACGCAAACCTTGCTTTCGCGGGGGGCGCTCTCTATGTTCAGTGTTCGCCTTTAAAACTAGCGGGAGTTGCCGCGTATGGCTCGCGTTACCGTCGAAGACTGTGTGCTCAAGGTTCCGAACCGGTTCGAACTGGTTCTGCTGGCGGGGCATCGTGCCCGTGCCATTTCCGCCGGGGCGCCGCTTTCCGTCGCACGCGACAACGACAAGAACCCGGTCGTCGCGCTGCGCGAGATCGCCGACGAGACGGTGGCGATCCGCGGGCTCCGCGACAGCCTGATCGGCACGCTGCAGCACCATGTCGAGCGCGACGAGCCGGTCGAGGACGACATGCCCCGCCTGATGGCCGGCCAGGACGCCGCCATGGAGGGGATCGCCGTCGATGCCTATGCCGACACGATGTCGGATCTCGCGGCGGAACTCGACGCGGCGCTCGGTGGCGACGACGACGACGAATAACCGGCGCCCTGCGCCCGCCACGGCCCGTACCGTCCCGGTGCGGGCCGTTTCCGTCTGTTCCCCCTGTTTTCCGTCTGTCTGACCGGGGAGGCCGTCCGTGATCCGCCAGTACGAACTTGTCGAGCGGGTACGCGCCTATGATCCCCAGGCGGACGAGAATCTCCTGAACCGCGCCTATGTCTTCTCGATGAAGGCGCACGGCAGCCAGAAGCGCGCCTCCGGCGATCCCTATTTCTCCCATCCGCTCGAAGTCGCCGGCATCCTGACCGAGATGAAGCTGGACAGTAACACCATCGTTACCGCCCTGCTGCACGACACGATCGAGGATACGGTCGCCACCTACGAGGATATCGAGCGCCTGTTCGGCTCGAAGATCGCCCAGCTCGTCGACGGCGTGACCAAATTGTCCAAGCTGGAGCGGCCGGCCTCGGAATCCGCCCGCCAGGCGGAGAATTTCCGCAAGCTCCTGGTCGCGATGTCGAACGACATCCGCGTGCTGCTGGTGAAGCTGGCCGACCGGCTGCACAACATGCGCACGATCCATTTCATCAAGGATCCGGAGAAGCGCAAGCGCATCGCCGTCGAGACGATGGAGATCTATGCGCCGCTGGCCGAGCGCATCGGCATGCAGGAAATGAAGGAAGAGCTGGAGGATCTGGCCTTCGCCCAGATCAACGGCGACGCCCGCGAGGGCATCCTCGCCCGGCTCGAATTCCTGCGCTCGAAGGGCGGCACGCTGATCCCCAAAGTGTCGGAACAGCTCTACCGCACCCTGGTGCAGGCGGGGGTCGACTGTTCGGTGCAGGGGCGCGAGAAGCGGCCCTATTCGATCTGGCGCAAGATGGAGAAGAAGAACATCTCCTTCGAGCAGCTGTCCGACATCATGGCCTTCCGCATCATCGTCGGCGATATCGGCGACTGCTATCGCGCGCTCGGCGTCATCCACGCCGCCTATCCGATGGTGCCGGGCCGCTTCAAGGATTACATCTCGACGCCGAAGCGGAACGGCTACCGTTCCCTGCATTCGACCGTGATCGGCCCCGAGCGGCAGAAGATCGAGGTCCAGATCCGCACCCGCGAGATGCATCAGGTGGCGGAACTCGGCGTCGCCGCCCATTGGCACTACAAGGAAGCGCCGGCAGGGCCGGCCGGGCAGGCCGCACCCGCGCCGACCGACGGCATGCAGTACCGCTGGCTGCGCGAACTGCTGGAAATCCTGGAGCATGCCTCGACGCCCGAGGAATTCCTCGAGCATACCAAGCTCGAAATGTTCCAGGACCAGGTCTTCTGCTTCACCCCGAAGGGCGACCTGATCGCCCTGCCCAAGGGGGCGACGCCGCTCGACTTCGCCTATGCGGTCCATACCTCGGTCGGGCATACCTGCGTCGGCGCCAAGGTCAACGGCCGTCTGCAGCCGCTGCGCACCGAACTGCAGAACGGCGACCAGGTCGAGATCGTCCGCTCCAAGGCCCAGACGCCCAGCGCCGACTGGGAAAACCTGGTGGTCACCGGCCATGCCCGCTCGGCCATCCGCCGCTTCCTGCGCGGCCAGCAGCGCGAGCAATACCTGACGCTGGGCAAGGAGATCATCGCCAAGGCGTTCCAGCAGGGCGGCCACGAGGCGACGGAAAAGGCGGTCGAGGCGGTCTTGCGCAATTTCCGCCAGAAGACGGTCGAGGATCTCTATGTCGCGGTCGGCCAGGGGCTGGTCACCGGCCGTGCGGTGGTCGAGGCGGTCTTCCCGGGCGAGAAGCTGAAGGAACAGGGCAAGGTCGTCCCCATCACCCGGGGCAAGACCAGCCGCGGCACGGCCAAGGGCGTGCCGATCAAGGGCCTGATCCCCGGCATGGCGATCCATTACGCCGGCTGCTGCCATCCCCTGCCGGGCGACCGCATCGTCGGCATCGTCTCGACCGGGCGCGGCGTCACCGTGCACGCCATCGACTGCAAGACGCTCGAGCAATACAACGACCAGCCGGAACGCTGGCTCGACCTCGCCTGGTCGGGCGACGAGAGCGACGGCCCCCATACCGGCCGCATCACGGCCATCGTCTCGAACGAGCCGGGCTCGCTGTCGACCGTCGCCAATGTCATCGCCAAGGGGCTCGGCAATGTGGTGAACCTGAAGTTCACCGACCGCACCGCCGATTTCGTCGAGATGATGATCGACATCGAGGTGCGCGACCTCAAGCATCTCACCACCATCGTCGCCGCGCTGCGCGCCAATCCCGCCATCAGCTCGGTCGAGCGCGCCCGCGGCTGATCCCCTCCCGCCCCGCCGCTCCTCCACGCCGGCGCGGGGCCTGCCTATAGGAACGACAATCATGGACCAGGCCCAGGTTCTGGACGAATTCCGCGCCGCCAAGGCCCTGCTGGAGGGCCATTTCATCCTCACCTCCGGCCTGCGCAGCCCGCTGTACCTGCAATGCGCCCGCGTCCTCATGGACCCGCAGCGGGCCGGCCGCCTGTGCGCCGCCCTTGCCGGCAAGGTCCGCGCCGCGCTCGGCGGGGACGGCGTCGATCTGGTCGTCTCGCCCGCCATGGGCGGGGTCGTCGTCGGTTACGAGATGGGGCGGCAGCTGGGCGTGCCCGCGATCTTCGTCGAGCGGGTGGACGGCAAATTCGCGCTGCGCCGCGGCTTCGACATTCCGGACGGGGCGCGCTGCCTGATGGTCGAGGACGTGGTGACCACCGGCCTGTCGTCGCGCGAATGCATCGACGTCATTAACGGCCTCGGCGGCCGGGTGGTGGCGGGCGCCTGCCTGGTCGACCGTTCGGACGGCAAGGCGGAGATCGGCGTGCCCCTGGTGCCCCTGGTGCGGCTGGCCGTGCCGGCCTATGCTCCCGACGCCCTGCCGCCGGAACTGGCGGCGCTGCCGGCGGTGAAGCCGGGCAGCCGCGGCCTGAAGTAACTGTCGGAAGTAGACGTAACAGTCAGGGGACCATGACATGGCGTCGGCACCGCATCTGCGCCTCGGCGTGAACATCGACCACGTCGCCACCATCCGCAACGCCCGGGGCGGCCGCCATCCGGACCCGGTGCGGGCGGCGCGGCTGGCGGCGGCGGCCGGGGCCGACGGCATCACCGCCCACCTGCGCGAGGACCGGCGCCATATTTCCGACGACGACATTTCCCGCCTGGCGCGGGAGATCGACCTGCCGCTGAACCTCGAAATGGCGGCGACCGACGAAATGCTGGCGATCGCCCTGGCCCACCGGCCCCACGCCTGCTGCCTGGTGCCCGAGAAGCGCGAGGAAAAGACCACCGAGGGCGGCCTCGACGTCGCCGTCGGCCACCGGCTGCTGGCGCCCTTCATCCGCCAGCTCGTCGATGCCGGGATCCGGGTCTCGCTCTTCGTCGATCCGGAGGAGGTGCAGCTCGCGGTCGCCAAGGCGCTGGGCGCCCAGGTGGTCGAACTCCATACCGGCGCCTATTGCGAGGCGGAAGGGGCGGGCAGGGCGGCGGAACTCGCCCGCATCACCCGCGCGGCGGCGGTGGCCGAGCGGCTGGGCCTCGAATGCCATGCCGGCCATGGGCTGTCGTTCGAGACGGTGAAGCCGGTCGCCGCCATCCCGACCGTGGTCGAACTGAACATCGGCCATTTCCTGGTCGGCGAGGCGATCTTCGTCGGCCTCGAGACCTCGATCCGCCATATGCGCCGCCTGATGGACGAGGCGCGGGAAGGGCGGGCGGCATGATCATCGGCATCGGTTCCGACCTGATCGACATCCGCCGCATCGAAAAGACGCTGGAGCGATTCGGCGACCGCTTCCTCGACCGCGTCTTCACGGAGACGGAGCGGGCCAAGGCGGAGCGGCGCCTGCGCACCAAGGTCGCGACCTATGCCAAGCGCTTCGCCGCCAAGGAAGCCTGCGCCAAGGCGCTGGGCACCGGCTTTTCCCGGGGCGTCTTCTGGCGCGATCTCGGGGTCGTCAACCTGCCGGGCGGCAAGCCCACCCTGGCGCTGACCGGCGGCGCGGCCGGGCGGCTGGCGCAACTGACGCCCCCCGGCATGCGCGCCGTGATCGACCTCACGATCACCGACGAGCCGCCGCTGGCAAGCGCGGTGGTAATCATTTCCGCCGTACCCGCCTGACGGCGCGGCCGCCGCCTGCCGCACCCCAATTTGGTGCCACCCCCCGGATTTGGGCTGTTGCATCGCAAAGTGGATTGAATCACACTGATTTTGACACGACCCGCCGCCGCGCGGCGGGCGTGCTTCGTCGTTCTTTAATATATCTGTTTTGTGACAAGCGGCATCACTCATTGGGGGGTACAATGATGATCGACTGGACGAGCGGCGGGCGGCAGGGCCTGCGCAGAATGGCCTTGGGCGGGGTCGCTCTTGCGGCCATGGCGGCTGCGGCGGCACCGGCTGCGGCGGCGGGCGTCGACTTCGTGTTCATCGTCGACGAGTCGGGCTCCATGGGCGGGGAACATGATTTCATCCCGACCCTGGTGAACGACCTGAACGGCGTCTTCAGCGCCAACGGCTTCTCGGACAACCGTTTCGCCATGATCGGCTTCGGCGACGCCAATGTCGTGCCGCGGCTGGTGACCGGCTTCACCACGGCGGCCGATGTCTCGGCGCTGGCCAGCACGCTGAAGGTGAACGGCGGCACCGAGGACGGCTATGCCGCCATCGACTTCTCCTTCGCGACGCTGAACACGCCGCCGAGCAGCATCCGCGCCGATGCCGGCCAGTTCCTGCTGATCACCGACGAAGACCGGGACAATACCAACAGCTCCCTGTCCTTCAATTCGATCCTCAGCCAGTTCCAGACCAACAACGTCGGCCTGAACGGGCTCTACGATATCCAGACGATCTCGATCGTCCCGGGCGCCTCGCCCCCGACCAGCACCGACCGGAACAACCTCGGCACCTATAACGGCCAGGTCCTGGCGGTCGATACCCTGAACAACAAGGTCTATGTCGTCGACAGCCACACGCCGGGCGGCTATCGCGCGATCACCCTGCCGGGCGGGATCACGCCGATCGTCGGCGGTGCGGGGACGACCCAGGCCGACTATGTCAACCTGGGCACCAATACGGTCGGCGGCTGCGTCGGCTCGCTCGACCAGCTGCGCAGCAATATCCCGGTCGTGGTCGGCGCCTTCGCCGGCGCGCTGGTGGACTGCCTGACCGTCGTCGTCGTCAACAACCCGGGCTCGTTCCAGGCGCGGACCCAGGTCGTGCTGAAGAATTTCTTCGGCACGGCGCAGTATTCCACGATCCTGCACTCCTACCCGGGCGTGCTGGCGCTCGACTCGCGCAATCCCTACAGCCGCCGCACTGCCGGCCGGACGCCGGGGACCTTCTCCTTCGCCGCCGCGGGCAACGGCCTCGACGGCGCCGCCTCGGGCGCGACCGCCGACTATGTCTCGCCGGACGGCCTCTACACGGTCTATGGCAGCTTCAGCTTCGACTGGGGCCGCGCCGGCCAGACGGCGACCTCGATCGGTTCCAGCTTCGATTCGCAGACCCTGCTGGTCGGCGGCGACTATGCGGTGACCGGCAATATCGCCGTCGGTGCCGCCTTCGCCTATTCGAACACGACCAACACCCTGAACAACAAGACCGACGAGCAGGATATCGACGGTTACAACCTCTATCTCTATGGCACCTATGCGATCGCCAAGGCGCATTTCGAGGCCGTGGTGAACGCCGGCCTTCTCGATCAGGACACCACCCGCACCGCCGGCGGCAACAGCTTCAGCGGCAATACGGACGGCTGGGTCTGGGGCGGCCAGATCAGCGGCGGCTATGACTTCGACCTGGCCGACGGGCTCAGCGCCGGTCCCGTGGTCGCGCTCCGCTACAGCAAGCTGACCTTCGATGCCTACAATGAATCGGGCGGCGCCGGTGCCGCCGCGGTCGGCGACCAGGAAGCGCAGGCGCTGGTCCTCTCGCTCGGCGGCCGTGCCGCCTTCACCATCGTGAAGGACGACACGACGGCCCTGCTGCTGCGTTTCCGCGGTGCCTGGGAACATGACTTCAAGGACGGCGCCGAGCCTGTCACCGTCGCCCAGATCGGCGGCGGCCAGACCTTCAGCGTCGTGCCCGACGATGCCGACAACAGCTGGGTGGCGCTCGGCGCCGGGGTCACGCTGGACGGGGCTGGTTACAGCTTCTTCGGCGATTTCGACACCCGCGTCGACTACGAGAATGCCGACCTCTATTTCGGCCGGGTCGGTGTGAAGGTCTACTTCTGATCCCGTGCCGGGGGGCGGCGACGCCCCCCGGTGCATCTTGATGACCTGGGGCATAGATGACCTGGGGCGTAATCGACCACGCCCCCGCGATGACGGAGAGTGATGCGGCCGGGGTTTCCACCCCGAACCCTTGAGAAAAGGATGCCGCGATGTCTCTCTCCGCTCTGCTTCGCTCCGCCCGTTCCCTGCTGCTCATCGATGCCGCGACCTGCCTGGCCATGGGCGCGATCCTGCTCGCCGCCGGCGATGCCGTCGCCGGCCTGACCGCGCTCGATCCCGCACTCCTGTTCTGGGCCGGCGTGCTGCTGCTGCCGATCGGGGCCTATATGGCCTTGGCCGCTCTCGGGCCGCGGGTGGCGCCTTTCCATCTGGGCGTGATCGTCGCCGGAAATTTCCTCTGGGTCCTGGCCAGCGTCGCGGTCCTCGCGGTGGGCGCGGCGAACGGGCCCGGCATCGCTTTCGTCGGGGTCCAGGCCGTGGCGGTGGCCGTCCTCGGCGGCCTCGAACTGCGGGCGCTGGCGGGCGGCGGCGGTCCGGCCGCGGCCGTCGCAAAACAGTAACTGCGGCGTTTCCAAGCCGAAAGAGCGGCGTCACAAACGCCTGCTAACTCTCGCCTCCGTACCCTGAGCGAGGGCGGAGGCCGGGACGGCGGGAAGCCGCCGTCCCGGCCTGTCGTTTTCGCGGGCAGGGCCAACAACAGTAGCGAGAGTAACGATGGCGCTCTTCCCCTTGATCAAGGATTCGATCTCCGACCGTCTGGTCACCCCGAACACCGAGGCCCAGTCGATCGACCTGAAAAAGGTCTTCGGCGTCGCCGGCGCCGGGGGCTATACGTTCTCGGTCCAGAGCAGCGATCCGGCGGTCGTCAAGGGCGCCACCATCGATCCCGCCACCGGCATCCTGACCTTCGCCTATGGCACGCTCGGCGTGTCGGACATCACCGTAACCTGCCGCGATCTTCTCGGCATCACGGTGACCGACGAATTCCGCATCCGCGTCGCGGGCGAGAACGCCTATACGATCGCGGTCCTGCCGGATACCCAGGACTACACCGATGCCGGCCCGCTGGATCCGACCTTCGGCAAGATGACGCAGTGGCTGGTCGACAACAAGGACAGCCACAACATCCAGTTCGTCGTCCATGTCGGCGACATCACCCAGAGCAACACGACAATCCAATACGGCGTCGCCGATGCCGCGCTGAACAAGCTCGACGGCGTCATTCCCTATTCGGTGCTGCCGGGCAACCACGACGGCACCTCGTCGATCTACGACGGCGGCAATTTCGACAAGTATTTCTCGCCGGCCCAGCAGGCGGCAGCCAACCCGACCACGTTCGGCGGCACCTACGACCAGGAGCCGGAAAGCGGCCGCAACAATTACCAGACCTTCACCGCCCCGGACGGCACCAAGTGGCTGGTCCTCTCGCTCGAGTTCGGCGCGCGTGAGGACGTGCTGCGCTGGGCGGGCGAGGTCATCGAGGGCCATCTCGACCACCGCGTGATCCTGGCCAACCATTCCTACATGACCTGGGCCGGCCGCCACGACGCCACCGGCGCCCCCCTCTACGACGAAGGCACCGGCCCCGACTACGGCATCGGTTCCTCGACCGAGCGGGCGAGCGACGGCGAGATGATGTACCGCGCCCTGGTGCAGAAGTACCCGAATGTAACCTTCACCTTCTCGGGCCATATCTTCGGCGACGGCGCCGAGACGCTGGTTTCCTACAATCAGTACGGCCAGCCGGTCTACCAGATGATGGTGAACTACCAGGACGGCGTCGCCCGCGAGATCACGGGCAACGGCGACAGCGGGAAGGGCGGCAACGGCGGCAACGGCGCCATCCGCCTGATCGTCATCGATCCCGACAACGGCACCATGTCGACCGAAACCTATTTCGTGAATTTCGACGAATATCTGGCCGGCGGGCGCGCGAACGGGGCCCTGGCCGGCGCCTATCGCGGCCATCAGGAAAGCTATGAGGTCGATCTCGGCACGCCGCTGGTCGCCGCCGTCGCCAAGGCCGGCAACGACATCCAGGTGAAGGCGGCGGGCGCCGGCACGGCTGCGGTTACGCTGCACGGCGAGGGCACCCTGAACCCGGCGAAAGACGCCGGCCTGTCCCACGTCTGGAAGGACGACGACGGCCATGTCGTCGCCCGCGGCGCGACCCCGACCCTGGATCTCGCCCCCGGCAACCACCGCTTCACCCTCGAGGTGGCGGACAGCGCCGGCCGCGTCTCCACCGACGGCGTGCTGGTCCAGGTCGGCAACGGCTCGACCTTGCTGATGGACAATTTCAACGACGGTGACGCGGCCGGCTGGGGCCGCCCGGGCGAGAATGCCACCGCCATCGGCTTCGGCACGCCGGAATCCTTCGGCCTGCCGGCGATCCCCGGCGGCGCGGAGGCGGTCGCCGCCATCCCCGCGCTGACCAATACCCAGTCCCTGGTGGTGTCGCCGAACCTCGGCGCGCCGCAGGGCTCGCTGCTCGCGTCCTATTCGCTCGTCTTCGACATCTATGTGAAGAACGGCGGCAACGGCGCCTTCACGTCGCTGCTGCAGACCGACCTGACCAATACGTCGGACGGCGACCTGTTCATCCGTAACCTCGGCAACGGCACCGGCGGCATCGGCATCGGCGGCGACTATGAGGGCGGCTTCAAGTACGACGCCTGGCAGCGCCTGGCGGTCACCTATGCCGAACAGGCGGACGGCAGCGTCCTGCTGACCAAATATGTCGACGGCGTCAAGGTCGGCGACCAGACCATCTCGGGCGATCGCTTCAAGCTCGACCTCGCCAATGGCGCCGCCCTCTTCACCGACGAGGACGGCGAGACCAACAATGTCTTCGTCTCCTCGCTGCTGATCACCGACAAGGTCTATACCGCCGACGAGATCGCGGCCCTCGGCGGGGTCAAGGCGGGCGGCATCGTCGGCGCCGCGCCGACCCAGGGCTCGGTCCAGTTCGATTTCACCAACGGCACCCTGGCCCCGACCTTCGGCGTCTCCACCCTCTCGCTCGGCGACAGCAACGGCGGCAGCGGCAGCTTCCTGGTCAAGGGCTCGGCCGCTTCCCGCGATACGGTCGCCGAGGGCCAGGCGGGCCTGGAAGGCCGGGTCTATGAACAGTCCGACAGCGCGAACAACACGCTGGTCTGGAACGATCCGGCGGCCAAGGCCTGGAAGAACTATGTCTACGAGGCGACGCTGGCGACGACGGACAACGACGGTATCGGCGTCGTCTTCTATTATCAGGATGCCGGCAACCACTACCGCTTCGTGCTGAACGCCGAAGGCAATACCCGCAGCCTGATCAAGGTCCAGGGCGGCGTCGAGACCATTCTCGCGGTCACCCATGCCGGCACGCCGTTCCAGCAGGACATGGCGGTGAAGGTGGTGGCCCAGGACGGCCGCATCGCCGTCTTCCTCGACGGCACGGACGTCTTCGGCACGGTCGCCGATCAGGCGCCGCTGGCCGGCGGCACGGTCGGCTTCTATTCCGACACCCAGCGCAGCTCGCAGTTCGACGACGTCTCGGTCAACCCGGTCCGCCTGACCGCCGAGGCGGGCGCGCTGGCCCCGGCCCTGGACCGTGACGGCGACGGCCGCGTCGACGTCACCCTCGACGGCGGCGCCAGCTATGCCCCCGGCGCGATCGCGGCCTATGAATGGCTGAATGCGGCGGGCGAAGTGGTCGCTACCGGCGCCCGGCCGACCCTGGCCCTTGGCGCGGGCCAGCATGAACTGACCCTGAAGGTGACCGACGGCGCCGGCGCCACGGCGACCGACAAGGTCTTCGTCGAGGTGGTGGGCAAGGACCGCATCCTGCTGGACGAGGATTTCGGCGCCGCCGACAGTCTCTCGGCCTGGAAGATCGTGGACGAGGGCACCAAGGGCGGTGTCGGCGCCGACGGCAAGGCCTCGGACTGGAAACTGGTCGACGGCCAGCTGGTGCAGCTGTCCGGCCTGATGAGCGACCAGCTGACCTGGACCGGCGCCTCGGCGGCCAACGACTGGCAGAAGGGCTGGAGCCCGCTGGGCGACGGCGTCAACGTGCTGCGCAAGGGCACCTACGCCCTCTATGACCAGGCGGCGGCGCTGGAGTGGCAGGATTACGCCGTCGAGGCCACGATCGCCACGCCGGACAAGGATGCCCTCGGCCTGTTGTTCTATTACAAGGACGCCGGCAACTACTACAAGCTGGAGCTGGACGCCAACGGCGACTACGACCGCAACCCCAGCAACGGCGCGGGCAGCCTGTTCCAGCTGATCCAGGTGAAGGACGGGATCGAAAAATACCTGACCCAGATCCCGGCCAAATACACCCCGGGCGAGGCTTTCGACCTGCGGGTCGAAGTGCTGGACGGCAAGATCCAGGCCTATGTCGACGGCATGGAACTCTTCGCCTATGCGATCGAGGACCGCGCCCATGAGGGCGGCACCATCGGCCTGTTCTCCTGGGGCAGCGCCGGCGTCGCCTTCGACGACGTCCGCGTCTATGCCCTGGGCGACCAGCCGCCGGCCGGGCCGACCGTGATCGCCGGCACCCCGGGCAACGACCTGCTGACCGGCACCGCCGGCGACGATGAATTCGACGGCAAGGGCGGCGTCGACGTCATCCTCGGCGGTGCGGGCGCCGATGTCGCCATCGTCGGGACCCTGGCGCCGGCGATCGTCGGCAAGGTCGGCGACACCACGGTGCTGGTCGACGGCGACAAGGCCCTGGTCCTCGACAGCGTCGAGACCCTGCGCCGCGCCGACGGCACCACGGCCGCGGTCGCGGCGCTGGCGGTGAACGGCAACCTCGAAGGTTCGGCGAGCGACGATCTGCTGGCCGCGAGCGCGGAAAAGCCGGTCGTGATCGGCGGCGCGGGCGACGACGTGGTGACCGGCGGCGCCGGCCCGGTCAGCGTTCTTGCCGGCGGTGCGGCCGACGATATCCTGGTCGGGGGCAGCGGCCGGGCGATCGCGGTGATCGACGCGGCTTTCGCGGATGTCACCATCCGCCAGATGTCGCTGGCGGAAGTGAAGCTCTACAACCGCCTGCTCGATGCCCGGGGCATCGCCCTCGATCTCGACGTGCCGGCCTATAAGGTCAAGGGGCCGGACGGGACCGACGTCATCCAGGCCGATGTCCTGAAGCTGAACGACCGGCTGATCGCCCTGGCCGAGCCGGACGACCGTATCCTGCTGGGCGACGGGGACGACCATCATACCGCGACCGCCGGCGACGATATCGTCCTCGGCCGCGGCGGCAACGATGTCATCGACGGCGGGGCCGGCAACGACATCCTGGCCGGCGGCGCCGGGGACGACACGCTGATGGGCGGCGCCGGCAACGACTGGCTGGTGGCCGACCGCGGTGCCGACAATCTCCTCGGCGGTTCGGGCGACGACCGCCTGCTGGTCCTCACCGGCGACGGCAGCAGCGTCGCCGCCCTCGGCGGCTCGGGCCGGGATATCTATATCCTCGGCTTCGATCCGGCGCAGGGCCGGCTGGATGTCGATCTCATCATCGCCGATTTCGCCCCGGGCGAGGATGTGATCAATCTCGCCGGGCTGCGCGACAAGGGCGGGGCCCGTCTCGACCTTGCCGATATCCTGGCCGCCGCGACGGAAGACGCGGACGGCAGCGCGGTGATCGATCTCGGCGCCTTTGCCGGCGCCGGGGGCGAGGCGGTCGCGGGCAGCATCACCCTGGCCGGCCTGGCCAAGGCGGACCTGACCGCAGGCCTCTTCGACACGCTGACCGCGATCGAGCCGCCGCGGCCGCTGGACGACCTGCTCGTCGCCTGATTTCCGCAGCACACTTCCGACCGGCCGTGGCCCCCGCCACGGCCGGTTTCATTTTTTCTTCGCGGTAGTTTTAGGGAAGCGTCACGCTACCGTAAAAGAGCGGCGGCATCCTCCCCCCACTGACGACTGTGTGCCTTTTTGGGGGGCTGAGCCATGTCTTATACCTTGCAGATTCTTCACGCATCCGATCTCGAGGCCGGCTTGGCCGCGCTGGAGCGCGCTCCCAATTTCGCCGCCATCATCGATTGGCTGGAAGACACCTACTCGAACTCGATCACCCTGTCGGGCGGCGACAACATCCTGCCCAGCCCGTTCTTCAACGCCGGCGCCGATCCCGCGCTGCGCGCCACCTTCATCCAGGTGATGAACGAATTCTACGGCCTGCCGCGCGACGTGAACGGCGACGGCACGCCCGATTCCTACGCCGACCTGCGGGAATCGCTGGGCCGCGTCGATATCGCGATGATGAACATCATCGGCTTCGACGCCTCGGCCATGGGCAACCATGAATTCGACCAGGGCACCGGCGTCCTCTCCGAGATCATCCGTCCGGACTACCGCACCGCGGGCCTTGGCAACGACCGCTGGGTCGGCACCCAGTTCCCCTATCTCTCGGCCAACCTCGACTTCTCGAAGGACCCGAACCTGGCGTCCGCCTACACGAACAGCATCCTGAACGTGAACGCCTTCGACAGCGGCCCGGCGCAGTCCCTCGCCAACACCACCGTGCCGAAGATCGCGCCGGCCGCGATCATCGAAGAGAACGGGGAAAAGATCGGCCTCGTCGGCGCCACCACCCAGATCCTGGCCACGATCTCGTCGCCCGGCGCGACCGAGGTCAAGGGCCCGGACGCCAACGACATGCCGGCGCTGGCCGCCATCCTGCAGCCCTATGTGAACGACCTGATCGCCCAGGGCGTGAACAAGATCGTCCTCATGTCCCACCTGCAGGACATCAACCTGGAAAAGGCCCTGGCGCCGCTGCTGACCGGGGTCGACGTCATCGTCGCCGCCGGCTCGCACACCCTGTCGGCCGATGCCACCGACCGCCTCGCGGCGGGCGACACCAAGCAGGACGATTATCCGGTCGTCTCAGCCGGCGCGGACGGCAAGCCGGTCGCCATCGTCTCGACCGCGAATGAATATTCCTATGTCGGCCGCCTGGTCGTCACCTTCGACGACGACGGCGTGATCGACCCGGCCAGCATCGACGCCGACATTTCCGGCGCCTATGTCGCCGATGCGGCGACGGTCGAAAGCCTGTGGGGCTCGCTCGATGCCGCCTTCGCGAACGGCACCAAGGGCGACCTCGTCGGCACCCTGACCGCCGCCGTGTCGGACCTCATCGTCGCCAAGGACGGCACCGTCTACGGCCAGACCGACGTCTACCTCGAAGGCCGCCGCGAACTGGTCCGCACCGAGGAAACCAACCTCGGCAATCTCACCGCCGACGCCAACCTGGCGCTGGCCCGCGAAATCGACCCGACCACCGCGGTCTCGATCAAGAACGGCGGCGGCATCCGCGCCCCGATCGGCGAAATCACCGTGGTCGGCACCGGCGATCCGCAGTACCTGCCGCCGGCGGCCAATCCGGACGCGGGCAAGCAGGCGGGCGACATCAGCCAGCTCGACCTCGAGAATTCGCTGCGCTTCAACAATGCCCTGTCGCTGGTCACCGTGACCGCCGAAGGCCTCCTGAAGATCCTGGAGCACTCGGTCGCGGGCGTCGCCCCGGGCGCCACGCCGGGCAGCTTCCCGCAGATCGGCGGCCTGCACTTCTCCTATGACCCCTCGGCCCCGGTCGGCGACCGCATCCAGTCCGTCGCCCTGAAGGACGAAGCGGGCAACACCACCAAGATCCTGGTGCAGGACGGCAACGTGGTGGTCGATCCGGCGACCCCGGTGCGCATCGTCACCCTCAGCTTCCTGGTCGACGGCGGCGACGGCTACCCGTTCCCGGCGCTGGTGACCAACCGCGTCGATCTTTCGACCGACCTCGCCGAGCAGGCGGCCTTCGCCCGCTACCTCGAGGACAATTACAGCGACACGCCCTATAACACCGAAGACACGACCATCGGCCTCGACTCCCGCATCCAGAACCTCGCCGAGCGTTCGGATACGGTCGATGCCCCGGTCGCCAGCCAGCAGATCGGCGCCAGCCTGCTCGGCGTCGCCGACTCGGGCTCGGGCGCAACCGGTTCCGAGGTTTCGGCCTTCGATCCGGCGACGCTGCGCCTCTTCGTCACCAACGGCGCGCAGAACGCCATCGACATCTTCAACCTCGCGGATCCGGAATTCCCGGTGAAGATCGGCCAGCTGGACCTGTCCAAGCTGACCGCGTTCGGCGGCGTCACCTCGGTCGCGGTCAAGAACGGCCTGGTCGCCGTGGCGGTCCCCAATGCCGACGGCACCAAGGACGGCCAGATCGCGGTCTACGGCACCGACGGCACCTTCCTGAAGACCTTTGCCGCCGGCGCCCTGCCGGACATGGTCACCTTCTCGCCGGACGGCACCAAGATCCTGACCGCCAACGAAGGCGAGCCGGTCGCCGCCGGTAACCCCAAGGGTTCGGTGACCGTGGTCGACATCTCGACCGGTCTCGATACCGCGGTGGTCACCCAGGTCGGCTTCACCGCCTTCGACGGCAAGGAAGCCGATCTCCGCGCCCAGGGCGTGCGCGTCTTCCCGGGCCAGACCTTCTCCAACGACGTCGAGCCGGAATATGTCACCGTCTCGGCCGACGGCACCAAGGCCTTCGTCACCCTGCAGGAACAGAACTCGGTCGCGGTCATCGACCTCGTGACCAAGACCGTGACCTCGATCCTGCCGCTCGGCACGATCGATCACAGCAAGGACGGCTCGGGCATCGACGCCTCCGACCGCGACGATGCCATCAACATCACCACCCACCCGGTCTTCGGCATGTTCATGCCGGACGCCATCACCAACTACACGGTGGGCGGCAAGACCTACTTCATCACCGCCAACGAGGGTGACGACCGCGGCGAGACCGCCCGCGTCCGCGACCTGAAGCTGGACCCGACCGCCTTCCCGAACGCCAAGGAAATCCAGGCCAACAGCGACCTCGGTCGTCTGACGGTCTCGACCATCGACGGCGACATCGACGGCGACGGCGACTATGACCGGCTGTATTCCTACGGCACCCGCTCGTTCTCGATCTTCGACGACCAGGGCAAGCTGGTGTTCAACTCGGGCGACCAGTTCGAGAAGATCATCGCCGAACTGACCCCGGCCCTGTTCAATGCCGACAACGGCGCCTTCGACGGCCGTTCGGACAACAAGGGGCCGGAGCCGGAAGGTGTGACCCTGGCCACCATCGACGGCCAGATCTATGCCTTCATCGGCCTGGAGCGGGCCAGCGGCATCATGATCTACAACGTCACCGATCCGGCCAAGGTCTCCTACGTCACCTATATCGACGGCCTGAAGCTCGGCCAGGTTTCGCCCGAAACCCTGCAGGTGGTCTCGGCCACGGACAGCCCGACCCACAAGCCGCTGCTGATCGTCGCCAACGAGGTCAGCGGCACCACCGCGATCTACGAACTGAGCGGCGCCGGCATCGCCGACCATGAAGTCACCGGCACCTCGGGCGACGACACCCTGGCCGGCACCGTCGGCGTCGACGTCTATGACGGCGGCGCGGGCGACGACGTGGTCACCGGCGGCACCCGCGACGACAAGCTGGCGGGCGGCGCGGACGACGACATCATCCTCGGCGGCCGCGGCACCGACGTGGCCAGCTTCGCGGCCCACATCGGCGATGTCACCATCACCCGCATGTCGGCTTCGGACATCGCCCTCTACAACCGCCTGCTGACCGGCAAGCAGGTCGCTCTCGACACCAATGAAGCGGCCTTCAAGGTTTCGGGCCCCGACGGCGTCGACGTCGTCCAGGCCGAGGAACTGCACTTCGCCGACGGCGTGCTGCGCATCACCGACGGCATCCTGGTGCTCGACGGCCGCGCCGACACCTTCAAGGGCGGCACCAAGGCCGATGCGATCGCCGGCGGCGCCGGTGACGACGTCATCGACGGCGGCAACGGCGACGACCTGCTGATCGGCGGCGCCGGGGCCGATACCCTGATGGGCGGCGCCGGCAACGACATCCTGGTCGCCGACCAGGGTGACGACAACCTGCTGGGCGGTTCGGGCAACGACATCCTGATCGCGCTCGGGGCCGACGGCGCCTCGGTCGCCATGCTGGGCGGCTCGGGCAACGACGTCTTCGCCTTCCTGGCGGGCGACAGCCGCCTGGGCCTGGACGTCGATGCCATCATCGCCGACTTCTCGACCGACGACCGCATCAACCTGGGCGACCTGCGCAGCGCCTCGGGCGCGGTGCTGACGCTGGCCGACATCCTGGCCGTGTCCAGCGACGTCGGCGGCGACGCGGTGATCAACCTCGACGGCTTCGTGACCGCCGGCGGGGCCGATGTCGGCGGCAGCATCACGCTCGCCGGCGTCGAGGTCGGCAGCCTGACTGCGGCGTCCTTCGACTTCGCCGCCCTGGTCCTGCCGGCGACGGCGAACTTCGCCGATGTGATCGATCCGGTCGCCCACGCGGCCTGATCAGGTTTGGCGGGGGCGCTGCGGCGCCCCCGTTCATCACGAAATTGTCATCGGACCGACCGGGAACCGCAACCGGTCGGCTCTATCACCTGGGCAGGCCCGGCCGGATTCCGGCCCGGCCGCATCAGCAAGGACGAGGCGAATGAGCGTATCCGGTATCGCCGAAACCGAAGGTTCCGTCTTTTTTGTCGACGCCCGCAAGCAGGCGGCCGAGCTTCTGCGCCGGCGGCCCGCGGCTCCGCGCGGCAATCGGGCGGGGGCGGGGCTCGGCCTTGCGTCCATGGCGGTGCTGCTCGGCGCCTGCGGCCTGAACGACAGCGACGGCGGCAGTGCGCCGCCCGCCGCCGTGACCGGCCGGGTGGTCAAGGATTACGCCGCCGGCACCAACGTCTTCGCCGACGCCAACAA
The DNA here is from genome assembly GCF_003173055.1 of Zavarzinia compransoris. Taxonomy (NCBI): domain Bacteria; kingdom Pseudomonadati; phylum Pseudomonadota; class Alphaproteobacteria; order Rhodospirillales; family Zavarziniaceae; genus Zavarzinia; species Zavarzinia compransoris. Next base: position 1,015,080 of record NZ_QGLF01000001.1, on the reverse strand, counting down.
CAACGGCGTGCGCGACGCGGGCGAGCAGGGGGCGGTGACCGGCACCGACGGCAGCTTCGTCGCTTCCAATTTCACCGGCATCATGACCGCGACCGGCGGCATCGACACCGGCAACGGCGTTGCCCTGTCCGACATCGTGCTGCGCGCCCCGGCGGGGGCGACGGTGATCACGCCGCTGACCACCCTGATGGTCGCCGGCGCCACCGAGGCCGAGGTGATCGCCGCCTTCGGCCTTGCCGCCGGCACGGATATCGACCGGCTGGATGCCCTGGCCGGGGTCAAGGCCGGCACCGCCGGTGCGGCGGCCGTGCTCACCGCCGGCCATGTCGCGACCGTGACCATCCGCGCCCTCGCGGCCCTGAACGGCGAGAGCTTCACCGCCGCCGCGACCCGCCTGGCCGACAGCCTGACCGGCCAGGCGGTCGATTTCACCAGCAAGGATGTCCTGAAGGCCTATATCAAGGGCGCCGATGCGGTCACCGCCGATCGTGCTGCCAGCCTGATCGGGGCCGTGAACGACGCCCTGCTGGACCGTGCCGCCAATCCGCTGGGCGCCGGCCTGCAGGCCGCCTCGCTGCTTGGCCAGACCGTGCTGATCGCCGATCTTCAGCGCTTCCTGGCGGCGCCGGCCGAAGAGGCCTGGGCCGCGCTCACCGCCCGCTACAGCGGCCAGACGCTCACCGATCTGATCACCGCCGCCGAGGGCGCGCTGCCCGCCGCCAATGCGGAAGTGATCGCCGGCATCGATCATCTGCTGACCGACGCCGGCAAGCCGGCCGTGGTCAAGGCCGCCGATCTTCTGAAGAACGACCACAGCGTCGACGGCGACGCCCTCAGCCTGACCGGGGTCGAGGTTCCGGCCGCCCAGGCCGGGCGTCTCGCCGTCGTCTTCGATGCCGCCACCGGCACGCTGACCGTTACCCCGGCCGCCGGCTTCACCGGCCTTGCCAGCTTCACCTACCTCGGCAAGGACGCCGAGGGCAACGCCTTCAAGGGCACGGTCCTCGTCGATGTCGACGGTTCGATCCTGCCCGACGGCGCCGGCAACGACACGATCACCGGCACCGGCGAGCGCAATGTCATCATCTCCGGCGCGGGCGACGATACGCTTTACGGCCTCGGCGGCGACGACCGCCTGATCTCGCTGGCCGGCAGCGATGCCATCGACGGCGGCAGCGGCGCCGATATCCTGGTCGCGGCCGGCCGCGACGGGGCCGAGGTCGTGCTGCGCGGCGGCTCGGGCGCCGATCTCTTCGTGCTCGCCCCGGCCAAGGCCGATCTCGCCCTCGATGTCGAGGCGATCATCGTCGATTTCGCCAAGGGCGCCGACCGCATCGACCTGTCGGCGCTCCGCGACGGCGACGGCAGCGTGCTCACCATCGACGACATCCTGGCGGCCACCGGCAATGCGAACGGCGATGCGGTGATCGACCTCAGCCATTTCGTCACCGCCGCGGGCAAGGATGTCGAGGGCGGCATCACCCTGACCGGCATCGACAGCGCCGATCTGGGCGCCGGTGATTTCGTTCTGGCCGGCGGCACCGATTGGCGCGCCGGGATCGAGGACCTGCTGGCAACCGCTGTGACCGTATGATGTTCATCTTTTCGCGCCGGCCGTCGCCGGTGCTGGTAGGGCCGGCACTGGTTGCCGGCCTTATCCTGTTGACCGCCTGTGACGACCTGGAGATGCCGCCGGAAGCGGCCGTCGTCCAGCCCGCGGTCCTGCCCGCCGCCAGCGCCCCGGTTCATGTCGAAATCGCAGCGCCGGCGCCGGCCCCGGTTCCGCCGGTTTCAGCCCCCCTGGCGGACGACCTCGGCCTCGTGGAGCGGATCGAGGCGCGCGAACGTTTCGCCGTAGGTCCGCGCCTGCCGGCGGAAGCCTTCGTCACCCTGGTGCGCGATGCCGTGATCAGCCATCCGCAATACAACAGCGCGGCCACCGAGGCGGAGATCGGCGGCTTCGCCATCGACGAGGCCTGGGCGGGCCTGATGCCCCAGGTCAGCGTCGGCGCCACCGGCAGCGCCAGCCAGTTTTCCGCGACCCGCAGCGACATGTCCGGCACCAGCCGGAGCCGCGGCTTCGAAAAGGATGCGGATGTCTTCGTCCGCGCCCGGCAATTGCTGTTCGATGCCGGCGCCACTTTCGATCGCATCGGCCAGGGCGAAGCGGAATATGCCGCCGGCCTCCGCCAGCAGGAAGCGACGGCGACCGGCCTCGCGGTCGAGGCCATCGCCAGCTATTACGAGACGCTGGCCTTCACCATGCTGGTCGGCCTCGGCGAGGATCACCTCGGCCGGCTGCGCGAGCTGGAGGAGATGGTCGACGCCCGGCGCCTCGGCGGCGGCGGCGATCTCGGCGACCTTGCCGAGGTGCGGGCGGAGCGGGCCAATGCCGAAACCCGCCATGTCTCGATCCGGCGGCGCCTGACCGATGCGCGCAGCCGCTTCGGCGAATTGTTCGGGCGCGAGCCCGGCGCCGAACTGCCCTGGCCGGCGATCGCCCCCGGCCTTCCGCCGACGCGGGAAGATGCCCTGGCGATGGCGGCCGCGACCCATCCGGCCCTGCTGGCGGCGCGCGAGAAGGTCAGGGCCAGCGGCCTCGCCCTCTCCGCCGTCGAGGCCGAGCGCTATCCGAACCTCAGTCTCGAAGTGGACGGGGCGCGTTACGACATTGCCACCGATCCGGTCGACGGCGTGACCTTCCGCATCGTCGGCAGCATGAAGCTCTATGACGGCGGCCTGTCCGATGCCCGCGAGGGGCGGGCAGGGGCGGCGCAGCGGAAGGCGCGTTTCGACGAAGCCTATGCGCTGCGCTCCGTCGAGCGGCGCACGGCCGCGGCCTTCGATGCGCTGCGCCTGATGGAGGACGAGAGCCGCGCCGCCGATGCCGCCCTGGCGGCGACGGCGGCGGCAAGGGTCGCCACCCGCGAGCGCTTTCTGGCGGTCGGCGGCAATCTTCTCAACGTCCTCAATGCCGAGGTCGACGCCCATAATGCCGCCGTCGCCTGGATCGAGGTGATGGTCAACCGCGAGATCGCCCGCTTCCGCCTGTTGGAAGCGACCGGCGGCCTTGCCCCCTATATGGGTCTGGAGGTATCGCCATGACCGAACAGCTGGAGGCGCGCGACCGCCCGTGGCGCGAGCATTGGTTCTGGGGTGCGTTCTGGCGCAGCCGCGGCATCTATGGCCAGGTGGTGCTGGCGGCGGCGGTGACCAATGTCTTCGCCCTGTCGACCTCGCTGTTCTCGATGACGGTCTATGACCGCGTGATCCCCAATGATGCGATGGAAAGCCTGGCGGCCCTCGCCATCGGCATGGGCGTCATCGTCTTCTTCGATCTCGCGATCAAGCTGATCCGCGCCTATTTCATCGATATCGCCAGCCGGCGGGCCGATCTCGATATCGGCGAGAAAGTCTTCGAGCAGGTCCTGCGCATGCCGCTGGCGGCGCGGCGCGGGGCTTCCGGCGCCTTCGCCTCGACCATGCGGGAATTCGAGACGCTGCGGGAATTCTTCACCTCCGCCACCCTGGTTGCCATCGTCGACCTGCCGTTCATCCTGCTGTTCCTGCTGGTCATCTATATGATCGGCGGCTGGCTGGTGCTGGTGCCGGCGCTGTCGGTGCCGCTGGTCCTGCTCGCGGCGCTGGCGTCCCAGCCGGCGCTGTCGCGGCTGTCGCGCCTCGGGCTGAAGAGTGCGCGCACCCGCCAGGCCGTGCTGGTCGAGACCCTGGCCGGGATCGAAACGGTGAAGGCGGTGGGCGCCGGGGCGGAGATGGCCGGGCGCTGGCGCGCCGGCATCGCCCATGGCGCCGAAATCGGCCAGCAGTCGCGCTTCTGGTCGCAGCTGGCGGTCAATGCCGCCGCCTTCGCCCAGCAGGCGGTGCAGGTCGGCATCGTCATTCACGGCGTCTTCCTGATCAAGGACGGGCTCTTGTCCATGGGCGCGCTGATCGCCTGCTCGATCCTGGCCGGGCGGGCGCTGGCGCCCCTGGCGCAGCTGGCCAACGTCCTGGCGCGGGCCCATCATGCCGCCGCCTCGTTCAAGGTCCTGTCCGAGATCATGGCCGCGCCGGTGGAGATGCGGGCGGGGCAGGGGGCCCTGACCAAGAGCCGCTTCAACGGCGCGATCGAATTCCGCAACGTGATCTTCCGCTATCCGGGCAAACCTTATCGCGCGCTGGACGACGTATCCTTCCGCATCGAGCCGGGCGAGCGGGTCGCCCTGCTGGGCCGGGTCGGCTCGGGCAAGAGCACGCTGGCGCGCCTGATCCTCGGCCTCTACACGCCTGAGGACGGCACGGTCACCATCGACGGCACCGAAGTCCGGCAATGGGATCCGGATCATCTCCGCCGTTCGGTCGGCGTCGTCTTGCAGGATGTCTGCCTGTTCTCGGGCACGATCCGCCACAATGTGACGGTCGGCCTCGACGATGTCGACGACGACCGCCTGCTCGCCGCCGCCGAGGCCTCGGGCCTGCACGACATGATCGGCCACCTGCCGCAGGGTTACGACCTCGAGATCGAGGAGCGGGGCGAGGGCCTGTCCGGCGGCCAGCGCCAGGCGATCGCGCTCACCCGTGCCCTGGTGCGCGATCCCGCCATCTATGTGATGGACGAGCCGACCAGCGCCATGGACGTCCGCACCGAGGCGCAGTTCATCGAACGCATGAAACCCCTGGTCGAGGGCCGCACCCTGGTCCTCGTCACCCACCGGACGGCGATGCTCGACCTCGTCGACAAGGTGATCGTGCTCGACCGGGGCAAGGTGGTGGCGGCCGGCCCGCGCGACCGGGTACTGGCGGCGCTGAGCCCGAAGGGCCCGCGCCCGGCGGCGGAGGCGGTAGCATGACCATGGCCCCGATCGAACGGCCGGAAGACATCAAGCCGGCCATTTCCGCCAGCCTGCTGGTCGGCATCGTCGCCCTGTTCCTGGTCGTCTTCGTGCTCTGGGCCGGCTTTGCCGAACTCGACAAGGTGACCCGGGGCGACGGCCGGGTGATCCCGTCGCGCCAGGTCCAGGTGGTGCAGAACCTCGAGGGCGGCATCGTCAAGGAAATCCTGGTGCGCCAGGGCGACCGGGTGAAGGCGGGCGACGTCCTGCTGCGCATGGACGGCGTCGCCTTCGACGCCGAATTCCGCAAGACGCGGGAGGAATATCTGTCGCTCGCCGCCCGCTTCGTCCGCCTGGAGGCGGAGGCCGACCTGCGCCAGCCCGTGTTCCCGGACGATCTGCTGCGCGATGCGCCCGATTACGTCGCGGCCGAGCGGGCGCTGGCCGCCGGGCGGCGCAACGACCTCGACGTCCGCCTGTCGATCCTGTCGTCCCGCCTCGACCAGCGCCGGCAGGCGCTGGCGGAGGCGACCTCGGCGCTGGCCAATGCGGAAAAGGCCATGGCGCTGGCCCGGGCCGAGCATGAGATCATCGAGCCCCTGGTGTCGCGCGGCTTGCAGCCCCGGGTCGAGCTGGTGCGCGCCGACCAGCGCCTGACCGCCGCGACCGGCGAGCGCGACCTCTCCCGTCTCGCCATGGAGCGGAGCGCCCAGGCGATCACCGAGACCGAGCGCGAGATCGAGAGCACCGGCCTGCAATTCAAGGCGGAGGCGCTGGAAGCCCTGACCGAGGTGAAGCGCCAGCGCGACCTGCTGGAACGGGCCATGCCGGCGATGGAGGACCGGGTGGAGCGGACCGAGGTGCGTTCCCCCCTCGGCGGGATCGTGAACCGGGTCCTGGTCCATACCATCGGCGGCGTCGCCCAGCCGGGCATGCCCCTGGTCGAGGTCGTGCCGCTGGACGACACGCTGCTGATCGAGGCCCGCATCCGCCCGGAAGACATCGCCTTCCTGGCACCGGGGCTGGACGCGCGGGTCAAGCTGACGGCCTATGATTTCGCCGTCTACGGCGCCCTGCCGGCGACGGTGGAGCATATCAGCGCCGATGCCGTGACCGACGAGAAGGGCGAGCGCTTCTATATCGCCCAGGTCCGCACCACCCGCCCCAGCCTGGGCCGGAAGGGCGGGACGGAAGAATTGCCGATCCTGCCCGGCATGGTCGCCCAGGTCGATATCCTGACCGGCAAGCGCAGCGTGCTCGACTATATCCTGACCCCGATCGTCCGGGTGCGGGACACGGCATTCCGCGAAAGCTGATTTTTGGCTCGCCTGAATCGCCCGTACCGCTGAAGCTGGGGTGTGTTCAGGCGAAGCGGAAGCGTCGGCTTCCCCCTCACCCCCGCCCTCTCCCCCAAGGGGCGAGGGAGTCGATGCCGTGCGTGGGTGGACTCCCTCGCCCCTTGGGGGAGAGGGCGGGGGTGAGGGGGAACTTCAGCCGCTTGGCGTATGCGCTCAAGGCATCTTAACGGGATCGAGGCGGGCATGGCTGTCGAAGGCGCGGGGAGCAATCTGGCCCCGATCGTGGTGTTGCTGGGGGCGGGGGTGGTCGCGGTGCCGCTGTTCAGGCGCCTCGGGCTCGGCTCCGTGCTCGGCTATTTCACCGCGGGCCTCGCCATCGGGCCGTTCGGCTTCGCCTTTTTCTCCGATCCCGCTGCGATCCTTCATGTCGCCGAACTGGGCGTGGTGCTGTTCCTGTTCATCGTCGGGCTGGAGATGCGGCCGGCCAAGCTGTGGGGCCTGCGGCGCGAGATCTTCGGCCTCGGCGTTGCCCAGGTCGTCGCCTGCGGCGCCCTGCTCACCGGGGTCGGCGTGCTGCTCGGCTATGCGCCGGTGGTCGCCTTCATCGGCGGGGCGGGCTTCGTGCTGTCGTCGACCGCCGTCGTCATGCAGGTGCTGAACGAGCGGGGCGAAACCGCGACGCCGGCCGGCCAGCAGGCGGTCTCGATCCTGCTGCTCGAAGATCTCGCCATTGTGCCCCTGCTGGCCGTGGTCTCCCTGCTGGCGCCGGCGGGCGATGCGGCGGCGGGGGACGAGCGCTGGCTCGGCGTCGTCGTCGCACTCGGGGCGCTGGCGGTGCTGGTCGCCGCCGGGCGCTGGCTGCTCAATCCGCTGTTCGCGGTCCTGGCCGGGGCGCGGGCGCGGGAAGTGATGACGGCCGCCGCCCTGCTGGTGGTCCTCGGTTCGGCCCTGCTGATGGAAAAGAGCGGGCTGTCCATGGCGCTCGGGGCTTTTCTCGCCGGCGTGCTGCTGTCGGGGTCGAGCTTCCGCCACCAGTTGGAGGTCGATATCGAACCTTTCAAGGGGCTGCTGCTCGGGCTGTTCTTCCTGGCCGTCGGCATGTCGCTGGATGTCGGGGTGGTGCTGGCGGAATGGCGGGTGACGCTGGCCCTGGTCGCGGCCTTCATGGCGGCGAAGGGGCTCGGCATCTATATCGTCGCCCGGGTCTTCGGGGCGTCGAACCGGACCGCGATCACCCGCCTGTCGCAATTCGCCCAAGGGGGGGAATTCGCCTTCGTCCTCTATGCCGCTGCCCTGGCCGCCGGCCTCATGGGCGCAAGGGACGGGGCGGTGATGTCGGCCGCCATCATCCTGTCCATGGCCCTGACCCCGATCCTGATCCTGGCCGTCGACCGGGCCAACCGGGCGCCGCAGGATGCGGGCGACGATCTCGACCGGGCGGAGGACCTGCACGGCAAGGTCCTGATGATCGGCTTCGGCCGCTTCGGCCAGGTGGCGTCGCAAGTGCTGCTCGCCCGCGGGATCGAGGTTTCCCTGATCGACAACGACCCCAACCGCATCCGCGAGGCCGGCCGGTTCGGCGTGAAAGTCTATTACGGCGACGGCACCAGGCTCGACGTCCTGCACGCCTCGGGCGCGGGGGAGGCGGCGGCGATCCTGGTCTGCATCGACGACCGGGCGGCAGCGACCCATATCGTCGATATCGTCCGGGCCGAATTCCCGCTGGCGAAACTGCTCGTGCGCTCCTACGACCGGCGCCACTCGATCCAGCTGATCCGCAAGGGCGTGGATTTCGAGGTGCGCGAGACGTTCGAATCCGCGCTCGCCTTCGGCAGCGCCGCCCTGAAGTCGCTGGGCGAGGAGGGCGAGGACTGCGCCCAACTGAAGGCCGAGATCCGCCGGCGCGACGCCGAGCGCCTGGCCCAGCAGGTGCTGGAGGACGGTCAGATCGGCAGCGGCCGCGCCGCCGGCCCGGTGCCCGAGCCGCTGACCCGGCCGCGCAAGGGGGCGTGATCGCCGCCCTGGCCCATCAGGTGCTCGATGAACAGGTTGAACAATTCGGTCTGGCTGGAGATGCCGAGCTTGGCGTGAATATGCTTGCGGTGGATCTTCACCGTGCCTTCGGCGATTTCCAGCGTCCGGGCGATGGACAGGCTGGAATGGCCGCGCAGGATCAGGCTGACGACGGTCTGTTCCCGGGGCGTCAGCCGGTCCTGGCGGAAGCTGCGGAACGCCGCCTCGACGGTTGCCGTGCGCTGGCCCTCGCTGTGGCGGGCGGCAAGGTGGTGCCAGTGCCGGGCCATCAGCGCGCCGACCATGGGCGCCGCCGCGCGCAGGCGCTCCATCTCCGCCGCCGCGAAGGGGGCATTGCCGTGCTGGCGCATCAGCGAATAGGCAAGGCTCAGATCGCCGGCCAGCGGCGCGATGAAGACGATTTCCTCCGCCAGCGTGCCGGTCTCCATCGAGATGCAGGGATGGACCGCCGGTGACTTGAAATAGTCGCCGTCGAAGAAGGCGTCGGGTGCCAGGTCGCGCAGGCGGTAGAGGCCCGGGGCCACGCGGCGCCGGCAGGCGGCATAGACCGCGTCGAGCAGATAGGTGCCGTTCAGGTAATTGTCCATGATCGCGGCCGGCGACACGCCGTTCAGCCCGTCATGCAGCAGAAGCGGCCGATCCTGCCCCGGATAGGCGAAGACGCAGCTGATGTCGAAAGGGGCGACGGTCGCCAGGGCACGGTCGAGGGACGCTGGAAACCCCTCCCGGCCGATCATCGACACGAGGTCGGGGGTGCGCGCGTGCCAGTCGCCGATCTGCAAACCCTGCCCCTTTTTGATGCACCGCAGCATATCCCCTTCGGGGTATGTACGCACTGTCGCAGGAAACGAACATGATCGGTAGGAAAAAGCTGGCGCTCCGGTCAAGATTCTGCGGGCGCGGTCGAGCGGTGACCAACGCGAGGGGCAAGGGGCATGGCCGGCAGGCTGGCAGGCAAGATCGCACTGATTTCGGGCGGGGCCACGGGCATGGGCGGGGCGGCAGCCGTGCTGTTCGCCGCCGAGGGGGCGAAGGTCGCCATCGTCGACCGCAATGAGGCGGCGGCGGAGGCGACGGCGGCGCAGATCGCGGCCGCGGGCGGCGAGGCGGCGGTCTTTCCCGCCGATGTTTCCGACGAGGGCGCGGTGGCGGCCGCGGTCGATGCCGCCACGGCGCGCTTCGGCGCGATCACCACCCTGTTCAATCACGCCGGCTCGATCGTCATCAAGCCCTTCCTCGAGACGACGCTGGCCGAATGGGAATGGCTGCATGCGGTCAACGTCCGCTCCATGTTCCTGATGACCCGCGCGGTGCTGCCGGGGATGATCGCGGCCGGCGGCGGCTCGATCGTCTGCACCTCGTCCATCTCGGCGGTGGCGGCGACGCCGATGGAAGTGCTCTACGACACCACCAAGGGCGCCTGCCACATGTTCGCCCGCGCCATCGCGGTCGAATTCCGCGACCGCAACATCCGCTGTAACGCCGTCTGTCCCGGCTTCATCCGCACGCCCCACGGCCTGCGCGAGGTCGAGCTGCTGCAATCCTACGGCGTCGACGTCTCGGAAGCCGCGCTCGCCGCCCAGCAGGGCCGCATCGGCGAGCCGGAGGAGGTGGCGAAGGCCGCCCTCTTCCTCGCCAGCGACGAGGCGAGTTTCGTCAACGGCGCCCAGCTCTTCGTCGACAACGGCTTCACCGCGATCTGAGGGGCAACATGCCGGGTTTCATCAAGGCTTACGTCCGCTTCATGGACCGCATCAGTTTCTGGACCGGCCTCTTTGCCATGTATCTGGTCTTTGCCCTGCTGGGCATCCTGCTGCTCGCCTCCTTCATGAAGGTGTTCTTCCTGCCCCTGAACTGGACCGTCGAGATGGCCCAGTTCGTCATGGCGTCCTATTACCTGCTGGGCGGGGCCTGGACCTTGCGGGAAGGGGAACATGTGCGCATGGACCTCGTCTACGGCGGCTGGCCGGTGAGGCGGCAGGCCAAGGTCGACCTCTTCACCAATCTGGCCATGATCGCCTTCCTCGTCCTGCTGCTTTACGGCGGTGTTTCCAGCACGGTCTATGCGATCGAATACGGCGAGCGCAGTTTCTCGCCCTGGCGGCCCTATATGTGGCCGGTCAAGGTGGTGCTGACCTTCGGCATCCTGCTCACCCTGTTGCAGGCGATCGCGATCTTCTTCAAGGACTGGGCCGCGGCCCGGGGGGAGACCCTGCCGTGAGCTATGAACTCATCGCCCTCATGATGTTCAGCGGCATGATGCTGCTGCTGCTCACCGGCCAGCGGGTCTTCGCGGTCATCGGTTTCGTGGGGGCGGCGTCGGCCCTGCTGCTCTGGGGCGACGGTTCGGCCGAACTGTCCTTCGCCTCGGCCATGAAGCTGATGAAGTGGTATCCCATGCTGACGCTGCCGCTCTTCGTCTTCATGGGGTACATGCTGGCGGAAAGCCGGATCGCCGACGATCTCTACAAGATGTTCCATGTCTGGATGGGGCCGGTGCGGGGCGGGCTGGCGCTGGGCACGGTCATGCTGATGGTGGTGATCTCGGCCATCAACGGCCTTTCCGTCGCCGGCATGGCGGTGGGGGCGACCATCGCCCTGCCGGAACTGCTGCGCCGCAACGCCGACAAGGTCATGGTCACCGGCGTGATCCAGGCAGGCTCGACCCTCGGGATCCTGCTGCCGCCCAGCGTCGTCCTCGTGCTCTACGGCATGATCGCGCGCCAGCCGGTCGGCCACCTGTGGATGGCCGGCGTCTTTCCCGGCCTGCTGATGGCGGTCATCTTCGGCCTCTATATCGTCATCCGCTGCTGGCTTCAGCCGAACCTCTGCCCGCCGCTGACCAAGGAGGAGCGGGCGAGCTATACCTGGGGCGACAAATTCGCCCTGCTGCGGGCGGGGCTGATCCCGCTGGTGATCTTCGTCACCATGACCGGCCTGTTCCTGACCGGGGTCACCAGCCTCGTTGAAAGCTCGGCGGTCGGGGCGCTGTCGTCGATCGTCGCCGTCGTCGTCCGCGGCCGCTTCACCTGGAAGATCCTGCACGAGACGGTGAAGAAGACGCTGGGCATCTCCTGCATGTTCATGTGGATCCTGCTGGCGGCGCTCTGCTTCGGCGCGGTCTTCGACGGGCTGGGCGCGGTCAAGTCGATCGAGCATCTGTTCGTCGGCGAACTGGGCATGGATCGCTGGGTGATCCTGATCATGATGCAGGTCACCTTCCTGATCCTGGGCGCCTTCCTCGACGATACCGCCATGCTGGTGATCGTGGCGCCGCTGTTCATCCCGCTGGCCGGCAGCCTCGGCTTCGATCTGGTCTGGTACGGCGTGCTCTATACGATCACCTGCCAGGTCGCCTATCTGACGCCGCCCTTCGGCTACAACCTGTTCCTGATGCGCTCTATGGCGCCGCCCGAGATTACGCTGCCCGACATCTACCGCTCCGTGGTGCCCTTCGTCGGCCTGATGGTGCTGACCCTGATCATCATCGGTGTCTTTCCCGAAATCGCCACGTGGCTGCCCCACTACTACTACGGCAATTGACAAGGAGGCTGGGTGATGAAGAAGACCAACAGGCGTGATTTCCTGAAGAAGGCCGGCATCGCCACGGCCGCCGCCGCGGGCACCGCCACCATCGGCGCGCCCTATGTCAAGGCGGCGGAACCGATCAAGTGGCGGTTCCAGACCTATGCCGGCTCGGTTCTCGGCCAGCATGTGACCAAGCCCGCCATCGACGCCTTCAACAAGGCCGCCAAGGGCGAGATGGTGATCGAGCTTTACTACGCCGACCAATTGGTGCCGACCGGGGAATTGTTCCGCGCCCTGCAATCCGGGACCATCGACGCCGTCCATTCCGACGACGATTCCATGGCCGCGCCGGTCGAAGTGGCGACCTTCGGCGGCTATTTCCCCTTCGCGACCAAGCATGCCCTGGACGTGCCGACCCTGTTCACCCAATACGGTCTGGCCGATATCTGGCGCGACGCCTACAAGAAGGCGGAGGGCGTGGTCTGGCTCTCGGCCGCCGGCCAGGACCCCTGTAATTTCAACACCAAGAAGCCGATCCGCTCGGTGAAGGACCTGGAGGGCCTGCGCCTCTATACCTTCCCGACCGCGGGCCGTTTCCTCGCCCAGTTCGGCGTGGTGCCGGTCTCCCTGCCCTATGAGGACGTGCAGGTCGCGGCCCAGACCGGCGAGATCGACGGCATGTCCTGGTCCGGGATCACCGAGGATTACACCGTGGGCTGGGCCGATGTAACCAAATACTTCCTGACCAACAATATCTCGGGCGCCTGGATCGGCTCCTGGTTCGTCAACGAGAAGCGCTGGGCGGAATTGCCCGAGCACCTGAAGGAACTCTATCTCGCCTGCGTGAAAGCCGGTCACCAGTACCGCGACCAATGGTATTGGGGCGGCGAGGCCAAGCTGCGCGCCACCGGCACCAAGCTGGAACTCACCACCGTGCCCGCCGCCGAATGGGCCGTCCTCGAAGAGGCGGCCAAGAAATTCTGGGACGAAGTGGCGGCCGAAAGCGAGATCAAGGCCAAGGTGGTTTCGATCTTCAAGGAATACAACGCGACCATCGGCAAGGCCGGCGGTCTCTATTCCTGCGGCTGAGGGACCCGGCCCTCGGCGCCTCGGGCGTCCGAGGGCTGTGTCCGGCGCGGGGGGCTATGCAGGCGCCGGCCTTGCCGTCCCGCCGCCCGCGCTGAAATAATCCGCCGCGCTGCCGCTGCGGCGAGAGAGAGACATGAACCCCCAAGATGCCGGCACCGGCGGGTCTTTCCGGCCCGCCCTCGGCTTTCGCGAATTCGTCGCCATCGTCGCCTTCACCATGTCGCTGGGCGCCCTGTCCATGGACAGCATGCTGCCGGCCTTCGGCCAGATGCGCACCGCCTTCGGCCTGGCTGACCCGAACGAGATGCAGCTGACCGTGGTCGTCTTCATGGCCGGCTTCGGCGTCGCCCAGCTTCTCTACGGGCCGCTGTCGGACAATTGGGGCCGGCGCCCGGCGCTGATGCTCGGGCTCGGGATCTTTACCCTGGGCTCGCTGATGGCGATCGCGGCGCCCAGTTTCGAGGTGCTGATCGCCGCCCGCCTGGTCCAGGGGATCGGCGCGGCGGCAACGCGCATCATCACGACCGCCATCACCCGCGACCGTTTCGAGGGCGCGGAAATGGCCCGGGTGATGGCGCTGATCATGATGGTCTTCATCGTCGTGCCGGTCTTCGCGCCCTCGATCGGCAGCCTGATCCTGCTGGCGGGCGGCTGGCGGCTGGTCTTTGCCGGCATGCTGGCGGTCGGGCTCGTGGTCGCCCTGTGGTTCCACCTGCGCATGCCGGAAACCCTGCATCCCGAATACCGCATGCCCCTGTCGGCGCGGCGCATCGGGGCGGCGGCGCTGCGCTGCATCCGGACCAGGCAGAGTTTCGCCGCCGCGACCTCGACCGGCCTCCTCTACGGCTGCTTGATGGCCTACATCGCTTCGGCGGAACAGATCTTCGCCGGGCCGGTCTATGGCCTCGGGCCGCTGTTTCCCGTCGTCTTCGGGCTGATCGCGGCGCTGATGGGCGGGGCGTCCTTCACCAATTCGCGCCTTGTCCGCCGCCTCGGCATCCGTCGGCTGCTGCATACCGGGCAATGCGGCTTCGTCGCCTGCGCCCTGGTCATGGTCGGCCTCGCGCTCGGCTTCGACGGCAGGCCGCCGCTGGTCGCCTTCTGCCTGGTGCTGACCGCCTGCCTGTTCCTGTTCAGCCTGACCATGCCGAATTTCAATGCCCTGGCCATGTCGCCCCTGGGCGATATCGCCGGCACCGCATCGTCCTTGATCGGCTTCTATACCACGATCGGCGGCGCCATGCTGGGCGGGCTGGTGGCAAGGTTCTTCGACGGCACGGTGATCCCGCTGTCCCTCGGCTTCCTCGTCCTCGGCGGGGCCTCGCTGGCGGTGACGCTCTGGGCCGAAGGGGGGCGCCTGTTCGGCGACGCCCCCGCCGCCCCTCACTGAAGGGCAGCCAGCGGGTCGCTGATCTCGACCCGCAGATCCGGCCGGCCGGTCGCCGCGAATTCCCGGCGCAGGCGATCGGCCAGGAGCCCGGCGTCGCGGTGATAGGCGGCAAGGCGCGCCGGCGTCCAGGGCGGCAGGTCTTCGATCTCGGCCCGGTCGTATTCCTCGCTCCAGGCATTGAGATCCAGGGTCAGCTGCCAGGAAATCCCGATCCGGTCGGGCGGGAGCGCCTCGTCCGCCGGGGCCAGGCTGCGCAGCGGCCAGTCATAGAGCGCCGGCACCAGCATGACCCCCCCGTCCAGGTCGCGGGCCGGGGGCACGGGCAGGGCCGCGGGCTCGAAGCTGATCGCGGTATCGGGCAGGGCGGCCCGGACCGCCGGCAGCAGCGCTGCGCCCGCCGCGTCGATCCCGGCCTGGGCGGCGGGATCGAGCAGGGCGGCCCGGCGCGGGTCATGGGCATCGGCCCGGGACTGGAACAGGTCGATCCAGCCGAGCAGGCGCGCGGTCAGGTCTTCCGGCAGGTAGGCGCGCTGTTCCCAGGTTTCCCAGGGCAGGCCGGTTTCGGCATCGATCAGGCCGGTGCCGCCCCAGGACGGCGTCAGGATCAGCCGCGCCGGCACCGGTTCCGGCGCCATGCCCCCGTCGATCGCGTTGCCGCCGCCCGGCCGGTCGACCAGCTGCCGCAGGACCATGCCGTAACCGAAGACGAAGCAGAAGATCGCGATCGCGAGAAGCGCCGGGTGAAGCGCCTCGAACGGCCGCAGCGTGCCGGCATGGCCGGCCCAGATCACCCCCGCGGTCGCGACGAGATAGAGAAGGAAGGCGTTCCAGGTGCTGCGCCGGCCCTTCGCGTCCGGCGGATCTTCCGGGTCGAGGTAGCGGGGCGCCACGATCACCAGATAGACCGCCTGGGCCAGGGCATTGACGATGAAGAGCACGACCGCCCAATCCCACAGCATGATCAGGGCGAAGCCGCCGGCGCCGATGCCGACCGGGGCGGCGGTCAGCCAGATCTGGCGGATGCGCTCGGCCCGCGGGGTCCGCTTCATCGACAGGGCGGCGAGCGCCCGGTCGATGAAGCCGCCCATGACCGCGGCCCGGAGCGCGACGAGGCCGGCGAAGCCATAGAAGGCGCCGAGCGGGCGCAGCACGAGGTCGGCAGGCGTTACGTCCATCACTTCCGTTCCGTCTCTTGCCCTTCGGCGCCGATCCCCAGGCGCTCGATCACCATGTCCATTGGGGTGCCGCGGGCGACGACCAGCAATTGTTCCGGCGCCCGGCTGCAGGCGATGGTCACGGCGCCGCGCGGGCAGACGTCGAAGCAGCGGGTCTCGACGATGCCGGTCTTCGGCTTCGCCTTGCAGTCGCCGCCCAGGGCCCGGGACAGGGCCTTGGCGAAATCCTGCTTGCCGTCCGGGCCGAAGCCGCGCTTGGCCTTCCGCTCGCATTTGCCGCAGACGAGGACGAAATCCTCCCATCCGGTCTTGATCGGCTTGCTGATGTCCTTGACCATCGTTCCTTCCTTGCGGCACCACCTTATGCGGTGAAGAACATGGGGCCGCGATGATGCCGTTCACAGGGGCAGCGTTCACAGGGGGGGCCGGGCGGGCCAATCGGTCGCATTGCCCGCGCCCGGCCGGGGGCGCGAAGTGTGCGACATGAGACTCTATCGCAAAATCATGGCCGGACTCGCCAGCGCGGCAACGGCCTTCGCCCTGGCGGCCACCGTTGCCGGGCCCGGCCATGGCGCCCCCGCTGCCGATCCGGCGGCCCTGGCCCGCCTGGGCGAACAATTGTTCCATGATACCAACCTGTCGCGGAACCGCACCCAGGCCTGCGCCACCTGCCATATGCCCGACCTCGGCCTCGCCGACGGCCGCGAGGTCGAGGGGACGGGAAGGGCGGTGTCGCTGGGCGACGACGGCACTTCGATCGGGACCCGCAATGCCCCGACCGCCGGCTATGCCCTGCTGTCTCCCGCCTTTGCCCTGACGGCGGCGGGGGCCTATGTCGGCGGCCAGTTCCTGGACGGGCGGGCGGCGACCCTCGAGGACCAGGCGGCGGGCCCGCCGCTCAACCCCCTCGAAATGGCGATGCCGGACAAGGCGGCGGTGGTCGCGCGGCTGCGCGAGAACAAGGATTATGTCGCCGCCTTCGGCGCCCTGTTCGGCAAAACCGTCCTCGACGATGCCGAGACCGGCTATGCCGCCATGACCGGGGCGATCGCCGCCTTCGAGCGGACGCCCGCCTTCGCCCCCTTCGATTCCAAATACGACCGTTTCCTGCGCGGCGAGGCGGTGCTGACGCCGGAGGAGGAATTGGGCCGGGTCCTGTTCTTCTCCAGCCAGTTCACCAATTGCAGCCAGTGCCACCGGCTGAAACCCGTGGGCGGGCAGGAGGGGGAGACCTTCTCCAACTACCAGTTCCACAATATCGGCGTGCCGGCCAATCCCGCCCTCGATGCCGCGCAGGGCAAGCCCGTGGCCGACCAGGGCCTGGCCGCCAACGACGCGGTGACCGACAAGGCGGCCGCGGCCGGCCGCTTCAAGGTGCCGACCTTGCGCAATGTCGCGGTCACCGGCCCCTATATGCACAACGGCGTGTTCAAGGACCTGCGCACGGTCATCCTCTTCTACAACAAGTACAACGCCAAGGCGGCGCGCCGGCAGATCGACCCGGAAACGGGCGCGCCCTGGGCGCCGCCGGAAGTGGCCGGCAATATCTCGCTGAAGGAACTGGAATCGGGGCCGGCCCTGGACGACAAGCGCATCAATGCCCTGGTCGCCTTCCTGAAGACCCTGACCGACCGGCGCTATGAGGCCCTGATCCCGGCGGAATAGCAATTTCGCATGGCACCACGGGGGTCCGTCCCGGCATCATGGCGTGAGCCCTGCCTTGCCGAGTCCAGACCATGTCCGATGCCGTCCTGACCACGCCAGCACCCGCGGTCGACCCGGCCGAAGCCGCCGCCCTCCTGCGCGAGCATTTCGGCCTGGCGGGCGAGGTGACGGCGCTGGCCGGCGAGCGGGACCGCAATTTCCGCCTGCGCACGGCGGACGGCCGGGCCTTCGTCCTCAAGATGGCGCATCCGGCGGAACCGGCGGCGGTCACCAATCTCCAGACGGCGGCCCTGATCCATATCGCCGCGCGCGACCGCGCCCTGCCGGTGCCGCGCGTGGTGCCGGGCCTGGACGGTGCGGTCGAACGTGTCCTGCCCTTCGCCGACGGCCGCGCCATGGTGGTGCGCCTGATCACCTATCTCGACGGCGAGCCCCTGCACAGCAGCACGGCGTCCCCCGCCCAGGCCTTGGCGCTGGGCCGCGTCCTCGGCCGGCTGGACCGGGCGCTCGGCGATTTCGCCCATGGGGCGGCGGAACGCGACCTGCTCTGGGATGCCACCCGTGTCACCCGCATGCGCCGCCTCTTGGCCTATCTGCCGGGGGAGGAGGAGCGCGACCTCGTCGCCCGCCTGATCGACCGCTTCGAGGTGGAGGCGGCGCCCGTGCTCGACGGCCTGCGCCGGCAACTCATCCACAACGACCTCAACCCGCATAATGTCGTGGTCGATCCGGCCGATCATGCCCGCATCGCCGGCATCATCGATTTCGGCGATGCGCTGGCCGCGCCCCTGGTGGCCGACCTCGGCACCGCGCTCGCCTATCAGGTCGAGGGGGGCGACGATCCTTTGGCGCGGGTGCGGCCCTTCGTTGCCGGCTTTGCCGCCGAATGCCCGCTGACGGCGGCGGAAATCGCCGTCCTGCCCCACCTGATCCTGGCGCGCATGATGCTGACGGTCTGCGTCACCCATTGGCGGGCGGGGCTGGCGCCGGACAATCGCGATTACATCCTGCGCAACAATCCGGGCGCCTGGCGCGGGCTGCGCGCCCTGGCCGCCCGCCCGCCCGCCGCCCTGGCCGGCGACCTGCGCCGGGCCTTGAGGGATTGAGCCCATGACCATGATCAACGCCTATGTGCCCGGCACCGCGGCCGGGGATGCCGCGGAACAGGCCATGATCGCGCGCCGCCAGCGCCTGCTGGGGCCGGCCTATCGCCTGTTCTATGCCCATCCGGTCCATTTCGTGCGGGGCGAGGGGGTCTTTCTGTTCGATGCGGCGGGCACGCCCTATCTCGACGTCTACAACAATGTCGCCTCGGTCGGCCATTGCCGGCCCGAGGTGGTGGAGGCGATCGCCCGGCAGGCCGCGATCCTCAACACCCATACCCGCTACCTGCACGAGGGCATCCTCGATTTCGCCGAGCGCTTCCTGGCCGAATTCCCGGCCGCGATCGGCCACCTGATGCTGACCTGCAGCGGCAGCGAGGCCAATGATCTGGCACTTCGCATCGCCCGCAAGCATACGGGCGGGCAGGGGGTGATCGTGACCCGGCTGGCCTATCACGGGGTGACCGCGCAACTGGCGGAACTGTCGCCGTCCCTCGGCCCCGCGGTCGAGCCCGGGCCCCATGTCCGCCTGGTGCCGGCCCCCGATGGCTATCGCGGCACGGGCGAGGTCGGCGCCGCCTTTGCCGCCGGCGTCCAGGCCGCGATCGACGACTTTAGGGCGAAGGGCATCAGGCCCGCCGCCCTGCTGGTCGATACGATTTTTTCCAGCGACGGCGTCTATGCCGATCCGCCGGGCTTCCTGGCCCCCGCGGTCGCGGCGATCCGGGCGGCGGGCGGCGTCTTCATCGCCGACGAGGTGCAGCCGGGATTCGGGCGTACGGGCGATGCCCTGTGGGGGTTCGCCCGCCACGGCGTGGTCCCGGACATGGCGACCGTGGGCAAGCCCATGGGCAATGGCCACCCGGTTGCCGGCGTCGTGCTGCGGCCCGAGGTGGTGGCCGCTTTCGGCCGCGACATCCGCTATTTCAACACCTTCGGCGGCAATCCGGTCTCGGTCGCGGCGGCGGATGCGGTGCTGTCCGTCATCCAGCGCGAGGGCCTGCGCGAGAATGCCCGGACGGTCGGCGCCTATCTCGCCGCCGGACTGCGGCGCCTGGGCGACCGCCACCCGATCCTCGGCGATATCCGGGGCGCCGGCCTGTTCATCGGGGCCGAACTGGTGCTCGACCGCGCGTCCAAGGCCCCGGCGACGGCGGAAACCGCCCGCATCGTCAACGGCCTGCGCGAGCGCCGGGTACTGATCAGCGCGACCGGGCCGGCGGCCAATATCCTGAAGATACGGCCGCCGCTGGTCTTCTCGAAGGCGAATGCGGACCTTTTCCTCGCCACCCTGGACGAGGTCCTGGCCGCGCTCTGAGTTTTATTTCCCGCTATATTGGGCCGGGCGCTTCTGGAGGAAGGCGGCGACGCCTTCCTGGAAGTCGGCGGTCTGGCCGGCGGCGCGCTGCAACTGGCGTTCGAGGTCCAGCTGCTGGTCGTAGCTGTTCTCGAAGCTCGCCTGCATCATCTTGCGGATATAGCCGATCGCCTTGGTCGGGCCCTTGGCCAGTTTCCGCGCGATCCCGGTCGCCACCGGCAGGAGGTCGGCATCCTCGACCACCCGGTTGATCAGGCCCCAGTCGAGCGCCTTTTCCGCCGGCAGCTTTTCCGCCAGCAGGGCAAGTTCCAGCGCCCGTGCGCGGCCGACCAGGCGGGGCAGCAGCCACGACGAGCCGCCGTCCGGCACCAGCCCGATCTTGGCGAAGGCCTGAAGGAAGCTGGCGGATTTCGCCGCGACGACGATATCGCCGATCAGGGCGAAGCTCATGCCGACGCCGGCGGCCGGGCCGTTCACCGCGGTGACGATCGGGATGCGCAGGTCGCGGAGGCGCTTGAATACCGGGTTGTAGAATTCCTCGAGCACGCTGCCGACATCCGGAACGCCGTCGCCGGACAGGCCGTCCGGATCGGCCAGGTTGGCCCCGGCGCAGAAGCCGCGCCCGGCCCCGGTGATCAGCAGGGCGCGGGCGCCCTGGGCCGGATCCTCGGCGATCGCAAGGGCCGCCGCGATTTCGCGGATCATCGCCTTGGAGACGGCGTTCAGCGCCGCCGGCTGGTTCAGAGTCAGGGTCATCAAGCCATCGTCGAGGTCGACGGTGATCTTCTCGAACGCATACGACATGAAGGTCAGGCTCCGGTAAAGGCGGGTTTCCGCTTTTGCAGGAAGGCGGCGACGCCCTCCATCGTGTCATGGGTGTTGAAGGCGATGCGCTGGGATTCCGCCTCGAAGGCGAGCTGGCTCTCGAAGTCGTTGCCTTCGGAGGCCAGCAGGGCGCGCTTGATCAGGCCGAAGCCGGTGGTCGGGCCGGCGGCCAGCCGGTCGGCGACGGCTTCGGCCTCGGCCATCAGCCGGTCGTCGTCGACGGCGGCCCAGATCAGGCCCCAGTCGGCGGCCTTTTCCGCCGGCAGCCGCTCGCCGAGCAGGGCAAGGCCGAGTGCCCGGGCCCGGCCGACAAGGCGCGGCACGGCCCAGGTGCAGCCGATATCCGGCACGATGCCGAGGTTCGGCCCGAAGACCTGGATGAAGCTGGCGGATCTGGCGGCGATCACGATATCGCAGGCAAGCGCCACCCCGACGCCGCCGCCGGCGACGACGCCGTTGACGGCGGCGACCACCGGCTTCCTCAGCGCGGCGATGCGGGCGACCATCGGGTTGATCAGGCTGTGCATGGTCTCGGCGACGCCGTCGCCGAGGGTGCCGCCCTCGGGCGTCTGGCGCGGCCGGGCGAGGTCGGCGCCGGAACAGAAGGCCCGCCCGGCCCCGGTCAGCAGCACGGCACGGACGGCGGGATCGGCGGCAATATCGTCGAACGTGCGGGAGAGTTCACGGTACATCGGCTCGTTGAGGGCGTTCAGCACCTCCGGCCGATTGAGCGTGATCTGCGCAACTCCCCCCCGACGCTCGACCAGGAGCGTTTCATAGGTCATTTGGTCCTCTTATGTCGCGGGACCGGGCGATTAGAGCGGCTTTCCGAACGGAAGTGAACCCTGTTCACTTCCGGCCAGGGTGCCGCGACGGCAATCAGCGCCGCCGGCGCGCCGGCTTTCGCGCGGACTCGGACGGTGCCACCGGCCAGTCGGGATCGGGCAGGGCTTCGAAGGCGGCGAGAATGCCCTTGGACCAGCCTTCCGAGATCGCCGTCATATAGGGATCGTTGCGCGGGATGCGCCGATAATGCCCGACCTTCAGGCTGTCCCGTTCATAGATCAGGACATCCAGCGGCATGGCCACCGAGACATTGGAACGCATGGTGGAATCGAAGGAGATCAGGGTGCATTTGGCGGCGACGGTCAGGGAGGTGTCGGGCCGCACGATGCGGTCGATGATCGGCTTGCCGTATTTGGTCTCGCCGATCTGGAAATAGGGCGTGTCCTTGCCCGCTTCGATGAAATTGCCGGCGGCATAGATCTGGAACAGGCGCGGCGCCTCGTCGCCGATCTGGCCGCCCAGGATGAACATGGCGTTGAAATCGGCGCCATGCGCCTTCAGGTGCTCGCCGTCCAGGGCATGGACCTCGCGCAGGGCGGCGCCGACGATGCGGGCGGCCTCGAACATGCTGCCTGCCCGGCTGATGGCGCGGTTGGCGCGGGATTTCGCCACTGCCGTCTTCGGCGCCGCCTGGTTCCAGGCATGCAACTGGCTGACTGCCGATTGGGTGATCGCGAGATTGCCCGAGCCCATGAGGACGATCACCCGTTCGCCCGGGACTTCGAACACCGTCATCTTCTTGAAGGTGGAAACATGGTCGACACCCGCATTGGTGCGCGTATCGGAAGCGAAGACGATCCCGGCGTCGAGAAGCAGGCCGACGGCATAAGTCATGGGCGGTGATCCGAAGGAGTGATGAAGGGCGCCCCTATAGCACGCCGACCCCCATCCCTTCACGCTCTTCCGCGATCAGCCAAAGAAAAAGGGGCGGCCGCGGGGCCACCCCTTTTCACTGTCGCCTTGCAGCGGGATCAGGCAGCGACGCGGCGCTTCTCGATCTCGGCGGCGAGGGCGGCGAAGCGGCTGTGCAGCGGCTCGATGGTGGCGCGGATGGCCGAGGCGGTGGTCTCGGCGATCTTCTGGGTGTGGGCGAGATAGATGTCGAGCGCGGTCTTGGTGTACTTGTCCTGCAGTTCGACGGCTTCGCCGAAGGACTTGACACCCCAGAGCTTCTTCGCGGTTTCGACGTTCTCTTCGGTCGCGATCTTCACGGCTTCGGCGACGGCTTCGCCGACGGCCTTCAGGCCTTCCGCGGCGGCCTTGCCCGAGGCGGCGACGTCGGTGGCCGAGGCCTTGCCGAATTCAGCCACGTCGGTCGCGGTCGCCTTCAGGGTGGCGTAGCGGGACTTCGACCAGTCCTGCGCCTTGCTGAAGTTTTCCTTCACGTCGGCAACGGCCTTCTTGGCGTTCTCTTCGACCTTCGAGGTCACTTCCGTCACCTGCTCGCGACCCCAGGCAATGGCCTTCTCGAACTGGTTCGAGGCATTGTCCAGCGCGGTCTCGACGGCTTCGCCGGCCTTCGCGGTGACTTCTTCAACGGTTTCCACAGATTCCACAACAGTCTCCAGAACTTCACCGGCCACGTCTTCGGTGGCGGTGGTCTTCTTCTTGGTGGCCATCTCTGCTCTCCTGATTCTGCGTTTCTTCAAAAGGGGGAAATCGGCTACGCTTGGTACCAACCGCCGCGGGGCACATCATTGTGCGGCGCAACATGCAGCTTAGATAAGATGTCTGCTGCGGCGCGTCAATACGATTTTTCCGCACTGCACAAAAATGAAATGTTGCAGCGGACCGGAACCCGATTCCGGTATTTGCTCTCAGGCGCAAATTCTGACAATTTATCGGTATAAAAGGGCCCACGCCCGAGGAGAGGGAACATGAGTTTGGCCGAACAACGTTTCGAACCCGCGGGCAGCAGCCCGGCCGCGACCATCCGCGACACCCTGGACCGCATGCGCCGCGACTTCATCAAGGCGGGGCCGCCGCCCCTGGCCTTGCGCCGCGACCGGCTGGCGCGGCTGAAGAAGGCCCTGATGGACAATAAGGATGCCTTCCTCGATGCGGTTTCCGCCGATTTCGGCCATCGTTCGCGCCACGAGACCCTGCTGACCGACTTCGTCGTGACGGCCGAGGGCATCAAGCATATGACCAAGCATGTGGCGCAGTGGATGCGCCCGGAAAAGCGCCCGGTCTCGATCAATTATTTCCCGGCCTCGAACCGGATCCTGTTCCAGCCGCTCGGCGTCGTCGGCGTCATCTCGCCGTGGAACTATCCGATCCAGCTCGCCTTCGGGCCGATCGCGGCTGCCTTTGCCGCCGGCAACCGGGTGATGCTGAAGCCGTCCGAATTCACCCCCCGGACCTCGGAACTGATGGCCAAGGCGCTGCGCGCCGAGTTTAGCGAGCTGGAAATCACGGTCTTCACCGGCGGCCCGGAAGTGGGCGAGGCTTTCTCGCGCCAGCCCTACGACCATTTGTTCTTCACCGGTGCCACCTCGATCGGGCGCCATGTCATGCGGGCGGCGGCGGAAAACCTGGTGCCGGTGACGCTCGAACTCGGCGGCAAGTCGCCGACCATCGTCGACCGCAACGCCCGCCTCGATGCCGCCGTCGGCAGCATCGTGCAGGGCAAGTTCCTGAATGCCGGCCAGACCTGCGTCGCCCCCGACTATGTCTTCGTGCCGGACGACAAGCGCGACCAGTTCGTCGACCTCGTGCAGAAGCAGGTGGCCAAGGCCTACCCGACCCTCAAGGACAATGACGACTACACCTCGGTCGTGAACCAGCGGCACTTCGACCGCCTGAAGGGCCTGATCGCCGATGCCGAGGCCAAGGGCGCCAAGGTCATCCAGGTCAACCCGGCGCAGGAGAGTTTCGAACAGCAGCCGGCGCATAAGATCCCGCCGACCCTGATCCTCGACGCCACCGACGACATGAAGGTGATGCAGGACGAGATCTTCGGGCCCCTGCTGCCGATCAAGACCTATCGCCAGGTCGACGAAGCCATCGATTATGTGAACGAGCATCCGCGCCCGCTCGCCCTCTATGTCTTCTCCGACGACAGGGCGGTGCAGGACAAGGTGCTGACCCGGACCACCTCGGGCGGGGCGGCGATCAACGAGACGGTGATGCATGTCGCCCAGGAAGACCTGCCGTTCGGCGGCGTCGGCCCCTCGGGCATGGGATCCTACCATGGCCGCGAAGGTTTCCTCACCTTCAGCCACAGGAAGGCGGTCATGCACCAGTCGAAATACAACCTGCTGTCGATGATGCGCCCGCCCTTCGGCAAGACCATCGATCGCCTGCTCGGCTTCATGCTGAAGTAAGCGGCAAAGCAAGCCCGGAAACGACAGCGCCCCGGCCATCGGCCGGGGCGTTTTGCAATTCTCCGGCGCTCGGCAAGGGGGCGTCCACGGCCGCAAGAGCCAGCATCGATTGCGAGCGCGTGAAAAAATTGATTTGATGGAGACCCAGTCTTAAGGGGAAGCCGCGAATGGTTGCTGAACGGCGGCCGGCATCAGGATCCGGGCTCTATGACGACGATATCCTGCTCTGGTCGGCGGAGCAGGCCGCGCATTTGCGGGCACGGCGGTTCGACCGACTGGATATCGCCCATCTTATCGAGGAGATCGAGGATTTGGGGGCGTCCCAGAAGCGGGCACTTGAAGCGCATCTCTACAATATCCTGCGTCATATGCTGAAGCTGACGCTTTCGCCGTCAGGCGAACCGAGAAAACATTGGAAATCTGAAGTTTCGGCCTTTCGGATCGCGGCACGGCGAGACCTGAGGAGAACGCCGAGCCTGAAGCATCACATCGACAAGCTGTTTGAAAACGCTTGGGAAGATGCCAGGGACGCCGCGATCGCCGACTTCGCGGCTTTTGACGAAGCCGTGGCGGTACCCGAGACTTGTCCCTGGACTCTCGAAGATGTGCTGAACGGCGGCGAGATCTCGACACCGGCCGGCAAACCGCCTTCGAACCACGAGCAGACCTGACGATCGGTTCGCCTCGTTGCCCTCGGTCTTGATCGCGCATGTCGAATGAAAAAGGTCCCGGGTCTTTGAACCCGGGACCTTCAGATCATTCACGCGGTGGCGTTCGTCTCGATCAGGCTTCGATCGGAAGCGGTTCCTTGGCCGGATAGACCGGGCGCAGGATGAAGGCGGGGACATGGTCGCCGAAGCCGATGACGCTGGGGCCCAGGTCGTCGTCGCGGCGGCCGCGGCGCTCACGGCGGTCACCCCGGTCGCGCTCGTTCCCGCGCTCCGACCGATCGCGTTCACCCCGATCGCGCTCGCTCCGGTCACGCTCGCTCCGATCACGCTCGCTCCGATCACGCTCACTCCGATCACGCTCGGGCGCGGGATCGGGCCGGGCCGGGCGCTCGGTGCGGTCTTCGCGGGCGACTCGCTCCTCGCGGGGGGGGGCGTCGTCGTTCCGGCGGCGGTTGCGGCCGCGGGGGGGACGGGAGTCTTCGGCCGCGGCGGGGGCGGCGGCTTCGACCGTTTCGGCCTCGGGCTTCCGGGCCTTGGGGCCGCGCACGCCCTTCACCGTTGCGGTGGCCCGGCCGCGGCTGCGCTTGCGGGCCTTGGCTTCGGCGTCGGACAGAAGCTCGCAGGGTTCGATCCCGTCGACGCTCAGGCGCTCGATGCTCTGCTTGATCAAGTCTTCGATCGCCTTGACGAATTTCGTGTCATAGGGGCTGGCGAGGGTGAAAGCCTTGCCCTCGCGGCCAGCGCGGCCGGTGCGGCCGATGCGGTGCACGTAATCCTCGGCATGGATCGGCACGTCGAAATTGAAGACATGGCTGATCTCGGCGACGTCGAGGCCACGGGCGGCAACGTCGGAGGCGACCAGGATCGGCACTTCGCCGGCCCGGAAGCGTTCGAGCACCACGTTCCGCTCGCTCTGCACCATGTCGCCATGCAGGGCGGCGGCATTGAAGCCGTGCTTCTGCAGCGACTTGCCGACGATATCGACATCGACCTTGCGGTTGCAGAAGATGATGGCGTTGCGGATCTCTTCGGTGCGCAGCAGGTGGCGCAGGGCCGGGCGCTTGTCCGCCTCGTCGACGACGGCGAGCCGCTGGGTGATGGTGGTCGCGGTCGAGGAGGCGCGGGCGACGGAGATTTCCACCGGCAGGGTGAGGAACTTGTCGGCCAGGCGCTTCACTTCCGGCAACATGGTCGCCGAGAAGAACAGGGTCTGGCGGCTGCCCGGCAGCAGGCTGCAGATCCGCTCGAGATCGGGGATGAAGCCCATGTCCAGCATGCGGTCGGCTTCATCGACCACGAGGACCTTGATGCCCGACATCATGATGCGGCCGCGCTCGAAATGGTCGAGCAGGCGGCCCGGGGTGGCGATCAGCACGTCGACCCCGCGGTCGAGCTTCTTCACCTGCTCGTCCATCGAGGTGCCGCCGATCAGCAGCGCCATCGAGAGCTTGTGATACTTGCCGTATTTCTCGAAATTCTCGGCCACCTGGGCGGCCAGTTCGCGGGTCGGCTCCAGGATCAGGGAGCGGGGCATGCGCGCCTTGGGACGCCCGGCCGCGAGGACATCGATCATGGGCAGGGTGAAGGACGCCGTCTTGCCCGTGCCGGTCTGGGCGATGCCCATGACGTCGCGGCCTTGCAGGACCTGGGGGATGGCCTGGGCCTGAATCGGGGTGGGCTCGGCATATCCGGCCTCTGCCACCGCCCGCAGCACTTCAGCGCTGAGGCCCAGTTCTTCAAAACTCATTGACCGTGGTTCCGCTTCCCTGGTGCCGCAGCCGCCCGACCATCGGGACAGTTGGGCCGATCGGCTGTCGGACCGATCACGCCCTTTGATCGCTGCGATGCACAATTTACAGCACGGGCGACGATAGACGAATGTACCGTCAAGTCAACCTCCGGGCGGCGCCGGGCGGCCATGCGTGCCGTGGGCCGTTGCCGAAGCGCCACGGCGACGGCCCACGGCGAGTCCTTGCGCTCAATCGCAGGTCAGTTCGAAAGTCAGGCGCTGCTCCGAGACATAGGTCGCAGCCTTTCGCAGGCGGTAGGTGGTGTTATTCCAGGTCGTGCTTGAATCGGTACCTTGCCAGAAGTAGCGCCCGTTGACGCTTTCTGCGTAATAGTAGAGGGAAAGGCCGTCCGACTGACGCAAGAGATCGCCATTCTTGTTCTTCAGGCCCGTGCTGGCGAGGGCGTCGATCCGGTACCAGGCATGGGGGTGCCAGTTGCGATAGCCATCGGCATGCTCGATCAGCAGGTTGATCGGCAGGCGGCACTTGTTGACCACACGAATTTCCCGCGTCGCGGGCTGCTGGGCGGCCGCGGTGCCGACAAACTGGAGCGCGGCAAGGCCGAGCAGGGCGGCGGGCCAGATTTTTCCGAAGAACGAGCGGTGGGGAAACTGCATCCTCAATCTCCTGCGACGTTACCTACAAAGGATTGTTGATCTCGCTCGATAGTCCGACATTGTCGGCTGTATCGATAGATCAATGAATCCTTTTTGGAATCGTTCCGGCGCAGCATATCGAAAAAGGATGTTTTTCTTCGGCGCTTCCCGTTGTGGCGTCTCGTGCCGAGCTGTGTGCTGAACTAATTGATAATGGTGAAGCCGCGGATCGGCAGGCTCGGCAGGATCGTTACCAGGGCGGCCATCAGGGTGTCGGCATAGGCCGGGTCGGCCAAGCCGGCGATCGCGGGGCCGGTGACGAGGGCGGTGGATACCCGGCGCCGGCCCTGGCACAGCACGACCTGGGCGGTGAAGGCGGCGCCGGCCGCCGGTGCCGTGACCAGGGGCGCCAGGCTGTCGGCCGGCGCGCAGGCCCGATCGCCGGCGGCGGCGGCTTTCGGGTGATAGAGGATGACGAGGCGCACCCCTTCGTCCTTGCCGGGGACGAGGCGGTGGGCATTGATCGTCGCCGGCAGGCGCAGTGGCGCCAGCGCGTCGGCGGCACCGGCACCCGCCACCGGGGCGCCGACGACGGTGGCCGGCAGGGTTCCGTCGACGGTCGCGGCGTTCAGGATGCTGGTGCGGTAGAAGTCGACGTCCAGATCCTGATGGGTGACCACCGGGGCAATCCCGGCGCAGCCCGCGAGCAGGGCGAGGGCGAGAAGGGCACCGGTCCGGTAAAGGGCTTTCGGCATCGCGGCTCTCCTCGCGGTGGTGCTCAGATATCGAGATCGGTGGCGCGGGCGGCGTTTTCCTGGATGAAGGCGAAGCGGGTTTCCGCCTTCTTGCCCATCAGGCGCTCGACCAGATGGGCGGTATCGCCCTCGTCGCCCTCGAACACCGTGACCCGCAGCAGGGTGCGCTTGGTCCGGTCCATGGTGGTTTCGCGCAATTGGGCGGGTGGCATTTCGCCGAGACCCTTGAAGCGGCTGATCTCGATCTTGGCGCCGGCCTTGAAGTCGCGCCTGATCCGGCGGTCCTTGTCGTCGTCGTCCATGGCATAGACGGTCTTGCCGCCCTGGGTTATGCGATAGAGCGGCGGCATGGCCAGGTAGAGATGGCCCGAACGGATCAGCCCCGGCATCTCGCGCCAGAAGAAGGTCATGAGCAGCGAGGCGATATGGGCGCCGTCGACATCCGCATCGGTCATGATGATGACGCGCTCGTAGCGGAGGTCGCCCTCGCGGAACCGGCTGCCCGCGCCGCAGCCGAGCGCCAGGGCGAGATCGGACAATTCCTGATTTGCCTCCATCTTGCCGGCGGCGGCGGAGGCGACGTTCAGGATCTTGCCGCGCAGGGGCAGCACCGCCTGGGTGGCACGGTCGCGCGCCTGCTTGGCGGAGCCGCCGGCCGAATCGCCCTCGACCAGGAAGATCTCGGTGCCCGCCGCCTGATCGCGCGAACAATCCGCCAGCTTGCCGGGCAGGCGCAGCTTCCGGGTGGCGGTCTTGCGGTTGGTTTCCTTGTCGGCCCGCTTCTTCAGCCGTTCCTCGGCCCGGGCGACGACATGGTCGAGCAGGGCATTGGCGGCGGCGGGGTCGGAGGTCAGCCAATGTTCGAAACGGTCCTTGATCGCCGCCTCGACCAGGCGCGCGGCCTCGGGCGTCGACAGCCGTTCCTTGGTCTGGCCCTGGAACTGGGGATCGGTGATGAACAGGGACAGCAGGATGGTGGCGCCGCCGATCACGTCTTCCGCCGTGACCTGGGCCGCGCGCTTGTTGTTGGTCAATTCGCCGAAGCCCTTAAGGGCGCGGGCGAGCGCGCTGCGCAGGCCGGCCTCATGGGTGCCGCCCTCGGGCGTCGGCACGGTGTTGCAGTAGGAATGGATGAAGGTGTCGGCATCGACCGGCCAGGCGATCGCCCATTCCACCTCGCCCGCATTGGTGCCGGGCAGCCGCGCCTGGCCGGCGAAGGGCAGGGGGGTGACGGTCGGCTGGTTCTCGATCGTCGCGGCCAGGAAGTCCGCCAGGCCGCCCGGGAAATGCAGCGTATCCTGGGCCGGGGTGGGGTCGCCGGCGGGGATCGCCTCGGCCGGGCAGGACCAGCGGATCTCGACGCCCCGGAACAGATAGGCCTTGGAACGCGCCATGCGGTAGAGCCGGGACGGCTTGAAGTGCAGGGCGGTGCCGAAAATCTCCGGGTCCGGCTTGAAGGTGACCGTGGTGCCGCGCCGGTTCTGCACCGGGCCGACGGCCTGGACCGGGGCGACCGGCTTGCCCCGGACATAGGTCTGGCGCCAGAGCTGGCGGTCGCGCGCGACCTCGACCACCATTTCCTCGGACAGGGCATTGACCACCGAGGAGCCGACGCCGTGCAGACCGCCCGAGGTCTGATAGGCTTTGCCGCTGAATTTGCCGCCCGAATGCAGGGTGGTGAGAATCACTTCGAGGGCCGACTTGTCCTTGAACTTCGGATGGGGGTCGACGGGGATGCCGCGGCCGTTGTCGCGGATGGTCAGGCGGCCGTCGGCGCCGAGGTCGATCTCGATCCGGCTGGCGTGGCCGGCGACCGCCTCGTCCATGGAATTGTCCAGGATTTCCGCCGCCAGATGGTGGAACGCGCGCTCGTCGGTGCCGCCGATATACATGCCCGGCCGCTTGCGGACAGGCTCCAGCCCTTCGAGGACCTCGATATCCTTGGCGGTGTAATCGTCGGGCGCGGCGTTGCGTTCGAACAGGTCGGCAGGCTTACTCATCGGGACACTTCAGCAGGAGGGGGCGGCCCAGTATAGGGCGCCGGTACCCCTAGCGCTAACCCACAGAACGGGAACTGTCCATGAACAAAGCCCCGGGACCGTGCCCCTGGCCCCGGATGCCGCCCGCGCGCTAGGCTTGCCCGGTCCAGGGGCGGAAAGCCCGGTCTGCAAGGGGAGTATCAATGACCATGGCCACCGACGATTCCGTGCATCCCGAGGCGCGCGGCCTCGAAGTCGTGATTCGGACCGCGCCCATGCCGGCGGATGCCAACGGCAACGGCGACATCTTCGGCGGCTGGATTCTCAGCCACATGGATATCGCCGCCGGCGTCCTGGCGGCCAAGCGGGCCCAGGGGCGGGTGGCCACGGTGGCGATCGACGCCATGACCTTCCTGAAGCCGGTCTATATCGGCGATCTTCTGTCGATCTACGGCGAGGTGGTTGGCGTCGGCCGGACTTCGATCAAAGTGCGGCTGGAAACCTGGGTCGAACGCCAGCGCCGCCGCGACGGCAGCCTGACCGCCCGCCAGAGCATGCGCGTGACCGAAGGCACTTTCGTCATGGTCGCGATCGATGAGGAGGGCCGGCCCCGGGTCGTCCCCGAGGCTTGAGGCGAGTGGCCCGCCGGCTGGGGGAAGCCGGCGGGCGACGGTTTGCCTTGGGGGGGCAAGGCGCGCCGACAGGGTTGCCCCTCGCGTGGTTCAACGGCGCCCGAGCCGGGTTCCTGCGCTGCGGTCGAAGAAAATCAGCCCCTGCCGTCGCGAAGAAAGGCCAGGATCCGTGCCCTCAGCCATCGCCGGGTCTCGATCGGCAGGTAGCCGCCGAAATCGAGCTTCGCCGCGTCGCCCCGGAAGTAGAGCGTGCTGTTGGCGATGCTGATTTCCTCGACCGCGGCGGTGGCGATCCGCCCGGTTTCCACCCGGTTGCCGCCGGCCCTGTCGGTCTTGAAGAGGATGACGGCGTCGGCGGTGACTTCCAGTCCCTTGCGGCTGGCGCGGTCGGCATGGACGACATAGCCGACGAGGGCGAGGAAGGGCAGGGCGACGATCACCCCGAAATAGCTGCCAGCCGCCAGGGGCATGAGGGCGAAGCCGATGAAGATGGCGGCGATCTTGGCGATTTCCCGCCAGGGGTATACCGGGGTAAGGCGCAGCGCCGTCAGCCGGCCGCCGCCGGTTTCGAGGCGGAGGAGGCCGGGGGCCTCGCCGGTGGCGAGGGCGACGGCATCGACACCCAGCGTCCGCTGGCGCAGGCGTTCCGTCACGTTGCGGTCGAGGTCGGCCGCCGCGCGCTGTTCGATCCGGCCGTCTTCCTCGACCGTCAGCACCGGCAGGGACAGGCGTCGCGACCAGGCTTCGAGGGCGGGGCGGAGCCGCTTTTCGTTCCGGGTCTGATAGAGGTCGAAGGCGGGGGCGAGATCGTGTCCCGCCTTCGGCACGAGGCGGACGCTGTAGAGGGTGCGCGACTGCCGCTTGCTGGTCCGGTGACTGCGCTGCGCCTCGGCGACGCCCGCGTAGTCGGAGAAGGGGACCAGGCGGCTGTGCGTCCCGGACAGGCCCCGCCGGTCGTGCCGGATACCGCCGGGGACGAGATCGGCGGTCTCCCGGCGAAGGGCGAGATGGATGCCGCGAAGGCCGGCGGCGACGGCGGCGGCGATGATCGCGGCCATGATCGCGGGCACGAACCAGGGGACGCTTGCGACCCGGGCAGCAGTCCCGATCATGGCCGCATTGACGCCGCCGATGACGAGGGCGGAGACCACCAGGATGATGGCGAGGGGGAGGTTCCGATCGGCCAGGATGAACCGGGATGTCTCGTCCTCGTGCGTCATGTCACCCCTCGAAAGCCGTCGCGCCGGGCCATGGTCCCCGATTCCCGCGCCGAAGACGAGCGGATCGGCCGGGAGGGCAAACGAAAAGGCCGAAAAACGAAAAGGGGCGGCATCGCTGCCGCCCCTCGTGACGTCCGAACCCGGGAGGGATCAGGCGGTGTAGTACATGTCGAACTCGACCGGGTGCGGCGTGTGTTCGTAGTTGTAGACGTCCTGGTACTTCAGCTCGATGTAGCTGTCGATCAGGTCGTCGGTGAAGACGCCGCCCTTGGTCAGGAACTCGCGGTCCTTGTCCAGGTTCTCGAGCGCTTCGCGGAGCGAGCCGCAGACGGTCGGGATGTGCTTCAGCTCTTCCGGCGGCAGGTGGTACAGGTCCTTGTCCATGGCTTCGCCCGGATGGATCTTGTTCAGGATGCCGTCGATGCCGGCCATCAGCATGGCCGAGAACGCCAGATAGGGGTTCGCCAGCGGGTCGGGGAAGCGGACTTCGACGCGCTTCGCCTTCGGGCTGTTGCCGTAGGGGATACGGCAGGACGCCGAACGGTTGCGGGCCGAATAGGCCAGCAGCACGGGGGCCTCGAAGCCCGGGATCAGGCGCTTGTAGCTGTTGGTGGTCGGGTTCGTGAAGGCATTGATCGCCTTCGCGTGCTTGATGACGCCGCCGATGTAGTAGAGGCAGGTGTCCGACAGGCCGGCGTATTTGTCACCGGCGAAAGTCGTGTTGCCGTCCTTCCAGATCGACTGGTGCACGTGCATGCCCGAACCGTTGTCGCCCTTGATCGGCTTCGGCATGAAGGTCGCGGTCTTGCCGTACTGATAGGCGACGTTCTGGACGACGTACTTGTAGATCTGGATATAGTCGGCGGCGCGGACCAGCGTCGCGAACTTGATGCCCAGTTCGTGCTGCGAGGCCGCCACTTCGTGGTGGTGCTTCTCGATCGGCAGGCCCATCTCGCCCATGACCGACAGCATCTCGCCGCGCATGTCGTTCAGGGTGTCGACCGGCGGCACCGGGAAATAGCCGCCCTTGACCGGCGGGCGGTAGCCGAGGTTGCCGCTTTCATAGGACTTGTCGGTGTTGTAGGGGCCTTCGATGTCGTCGATCTCGTAGGAGACCTTGTTCATCGCGACCTTGAACTTCACTTCGTCGAACACGAAGAACTCGGCTTCCGGGCCGATGTACACGGTGTCGCCGAGGCCGGTGTAGGAGACATAGGCTTCGGCGCGCTTCGCGACCGAGCGCGGATCGCGCGAGTAGCCTTCGCCGGTGGCGGGCTCGATGATGTCGCAGAAGACGACCAGGGTCGGCTGCGCCACGAAGGGATCGATCACGGCGGTGGCCGGGTCCGGCATCAGGATCATGTCGGAATCATTGATCGGCTTCCAGCCGGCGATCGAGGAACCGTCGAACATGGTGCCGTCGGTGAAGAGATCCTCGTCGACGCAGCTCTCGTCGATCGACAGATGCTGCCACTTGCCCTTGAAATCGGTGAAACGCAGGGAAACGTACTTGATCCCCTTGTCTTTGATCAGCTGAAGGACGGTCTTGGCGTCTGACATGGTCTCAGGTCCCGGTTGGTTGTTGGACTGATGGGAAATGCAAATGCGGCGATCAGATCGCGTCCGTGCCGGTCTCGCCGGTCCGGATGCGAATGGCCTGTTCGACGGGGCTGACGAAAATCTTGCCGTCGCCGATCCGACCCGTGCGCGCCGCGCTCTGGATCGCTTCGATCGCCCGCTCGACAAGGTCGTCCTCGAGCACGATCTCGAGCTTCACCTTGGGCAGGAAATCGACGACATATTCGGCGCCGCGATAGAGTTCGGTATGGCCCTTCTGGCGGCCGAAGCCCTTGGCTTCGGTGACCGTGATGCCTTTGAGCCCGACCTCGTTCAATGCTTCTTTCACTTCGTCGAGCTTGAAGGGCTTGATGATTGCCTCGATTTTTTTCATCGCACCTGGGTCGCCTTGGCAGGTTTTGTACGGTCGGTTTCGCCGCCCCACCACATATGCATGCGCCGTGCCAACCGGCGGCATATGCGGTGCCAACCGGCTCCCGCGCAGGGATTCCGGTTGAGAATCGGGGGCGGCCGAAGCCGGGGTGAAGAGCTTCAGCATGCGGTCAGTCTATTTTTTATGCAAATTGATCATAATTTGTGCATCTGCGGCGTTCTACGCCCCGGGCCTGTCGTTTGGCTGCTGGTGAAGCCGGCGGGCGCATGCCTATGATCCGGGCATGCAGGCGCTCAATCCTCTCTTCGCCGGTCTCGGCACCACCATCTTCACCGTCATGTCGGCCCTGGCGGTCGAGCATCAGGCGATCAACCTCGGCCAGGGCTTCCCGGACGAGGATGGTCCCCTGGACGTCCGGGAGGAGGCGGCCCGGGTCCTGATCGAGGGGCCGAACCAATATCCGCCCATGATGGGCCTGCCGGCGCTGCGCCAGGCGGTCGCCGACCACGACCGCCGTTTCTACGGCCTCGACTACGACTGGTCGCGGGAAGTGCTGGTCACCTCGGGCGCGACCGAGGCGCTGGGGGCGGCGCTGATCGCCCTGCTGTCGCCGGGCGACGAGGTCGTGCTGTTCGAGCCGCTTTACGATTCCTACCTGCCGATCATCCGGCAGGCGGGAGCGGTGCCGCGCCTCGTCCGCCTGCAGCCGCCCGACTGGTCGATCCCGCTGGACGGCCTTGCCGCCGCCTTCAATGCCCGCACCCGCCTCGTGCTGTTCAATACGCCGATGAACCCGACCGGCAAGGTGTTCTCGCCGGCCGAACTGACGGCGATCGCCGATCTGGCCCGGGCGCACGACGCCTATGTCCTCTGCGACGAGGTTTACGAGCACCTGGTCTTTTCCGGCCATGCCCATGTCCCGATCGCCACCCTGCCGGGCATGCGCGAGCGCACGGTTCGGATCGGCTCCGCCGGCAAGACCTTTTCCCTGACCGGCTGGAAGGTCGGCTATCTGTCGGGCCCGGCGGCGATGATCGGCGTGATCGCCAAGGTGCACCAATTCCTCACCTTCACCACGCCGCCCAATCTCCAGGCCGGGGTCGCCCTCGGCCTGCGCAAGGGGGGCGACTATTTCGCCGGCCTCGCCGCCGCGCTGGAAGCGAAGCGCGACCGGCTGACGGCGGGCCTCCGCGCGGTCGGCTATGCGACCTTGCCGGTCGCCGGCAGCTATTTCGTCACCGCCGACATCCGCGGCACCGGCCCCGCCCTGCCGGACGACGACTATTGCCAGTGGCTGACCCGCCATGTCGGCGTCGCGGCGGTCCCGGTCAGCGCCTTCTACGGTGGCGAGGCGGCACCGCGCCACCTGATCCGCTTCTGCTTCTGCAAGCGCGACGAGATCCTCGACGCCGCCATCGCCCGCCTGGCCCAAGGACTGAAGACAGCGGCCTGACGCGAACGGCCATGGCGGCTTTGGTCACTTCACCGGCAAGGGCTTACCCTTGGCGTCGAAAAAAGGGAACTTCGTTCCGGTCATAGGGCTGTTTCGCCCATGCCAACCCTTAAACTCTTGCCCGGTATCCTGGCTTCTTTTGGAGGACATTGACGCAGGAGGGATTTTTCATGCCGAAATTCTTCATTGAAGACTCAGAATATCTTTTGCGTATTTATCGCGATGAAATTTGTTTGCCATACCCTTTCGTCACCTCCGAGCAGCGTCTGCCCTATGTGCTGTGTTTTGGTGACGAAGTTGGACAGGCCAGGGCCCGACTCGACAGGCAGGCGTGGCTTCCCTCGGAAGAAATTTGTCGGGCGACTGCAGAAGCCTATGTCCAGTGGCTGGGGGCCAGCGGCGCCGTTCCGGAGCCGCTGGCAACAAATGTGCGGCTGTCCGATATCGCCGACGATGGTACGTTGATACTCCAGCCGGTCCGCTATGAGGATTACGCTCGTACGAATCTGGTCATGGATTGGCCGGCGGGGCCATCGCTCAGGGAGCGTGAGAAGGGCCGGCTCGCCCCTCTGCGGGAGAGTGAATTCGCCAATCCGATGGGTGTCAGCATTCTGGCCGTGAACACCTTGGGGGAAGTCCCGCTTCAGATCCGCTCACAATCGATAGCTGTCCGTCCGGGCATGATTTGCTCAACGGCATCGGGGGGACTGGACATCGGCGATATCCCCTCCGCGTCGAGCTGCATGGCAGAATGGCGGCTCATGCGGGAACTTGAGGAGGAAATGGGGACCGGACTGGCGGGCCGCCTCGGCGCACCGCAAG
Organism: Zavarzinia compransoris; assembly: GCF_003173055.1. Lineage (NCBI taxonomy): Bacteria > Pseudomonadati > Pseudomonadota > Alphaproteobacteria > Rhodospirillales > Zavarziniaceae > Zavarzinia > Zavarzinia compransoris. The sequence continues at coordinate 978,782 of NZ_QGLF01000001.1, read as the reverse complement.
TGCTGGGTCTCGCGCGGGAGCTTTCGCGCGGCGGTCAGCCGGAACTCTTTCTCGTCGCCGAGGGGGATTTCAGCCGTGACGATGTGCTGCGCTCAATACGAGCGACGGCGATGTGGGAGACGCATGACATTATCTTCCTGCAATTTCCACGGCGGAATGCCGGCTTCGACCTGTCCGGCGCCGCACAGGCCATGGACGCATTCGACCGCGCATATGGGACACGCGTCGCACAGCCGTTACGAGCCCACGTCAGTCTTTGGTTCCGATTCCTGGCCCGATCAGGCTTGCTGATCGGCCCCGGCCAGTGACGGAGAGGCGCCCTGGCCCTGTCAGAAATTGCCCAGTCGTTTCCACGGCGACAAGGGGTGACAGGGATCCCGATCGTCAGGATCGGCAAGCACCGGAGCCGATCGCATTTCATCATCCGTCAGCAACGACAGACCCGCCGCCAGGCTTTGCGAGCAGATCGTGTCCACGATGCCCTGCAGGCTCAGCAATTGCATGGATGGCAATGGCCAGATATTCGCCGTCCTGTCGCCCGAGGCCGTCGCCACATATCTGCCATCGGGCGAGAAGGTCGCCGCGAACACCTCGCTGCCGTGACCGATCAAGGCATATACAAGGTCATGTGTATCCGCGTCATAGATACGCGCCTGTTTGAACGCCTCCGACGCGACGACGATGAGTTTGTCGTCCGGAGAAAATTGCGCGCCCCAAATCGAGTCGCCCGGCGAGGTGATCGCATCGCCGATCTGCTGGCAGTTGCGCGCATCCCAAATGCGTATGCTGCGATCTTCAGAGGCCGTAATGACACGGGTACCGTCGTGCGAGAAATTCACGTCACGCAATGCCGCCTTGTGTCCGATCAGCGGGCAGACCTCTTCGCCGCCGGACGTATTCCAAACATATCCGTCTTCATAGGATACGGATACCGCTCGTGTTCCATCGGGAGAGAATGCCGCCGAGGCGGCCCCGGCAATGTGGGAAAAGGCTGTGATCGGCGCTTGCCGCTGATCGATGTCCCAGATCTGGGCGGAGTTGTCGCGCGAGGCGGTGATGATTTTGCTGCCGTCGCGCGAAAACTCGACATCCATCACCTTTGCGCGGTGAATGAATGGCTCTCCATTCTGGCAATCGTCGCTTTCGCGATTTCCGCAGTTCCGCCAATTCCAGAGACGGACTTCGTTATCGTTGACAAGTGCGGTCGCGAGCAATCGCCCGTCGGGTGAGAACGTAATGGACTGGGTTATGCCCGTGGCAATCTCGGCCAATAGATCGCCGCTGTCGGCGTCCCATACACGCGTGTTCGAGCCTTCTTTATCCTCTCCCTTCAAAGAGGCGGTGGCTACCTTCTCACCCTCGAAAGAGGCGGTGGCTACATATCGGCCGTCCGGAGAAAATGCGACGGAGCGGACGCGTGCCAGGTGACCGGACAGTTTTCTTACCATCTCCCCCTGAAAGAAATCCGACCGCCAGCGCCGGGACTGCCCGTCCGCGCTGGCGGTAACGAATGATTTGCCGTCGCGAGCGAAGTGAACCGACCATATGCTGTTTTCGTGTCCTGCATATTCGAATACGAGATCGTCGCTCTCCGCATCCCACAGCCGCGCTATTCTGTTGTCGCCGACAGAGACTATATGCCGGCCATCAGGGGAGAAGGCGGCGCCGCGCACCGATCCACCATGGTTGTATTCCCGAATGATCCGCCGTGTTTCGGCGTCCAGCATACGAACCGCCTTGCCGGACGCGACCAGCAGCCGCCGCCCGTTCGGGGCGAAAATCAGCTGACGCATGTATTCGTCGGGCAGCTTGAGGAAATTGGCAAAGGTGCCGGTTTTCAGATTCAGTAGACTGATGTAACCATTTTGATAGCCGACTGCGAGGATCTCCTCGTCGTCGCTGACGGCAAAGACCGTGTTGCCGCGGTTCGCTTCCTGCGGACGGGGAATAGGCATCAGCATAGCGCCACTGCGCGGTTCCCAGATATGGACCTCACCGTCGTCCGAAGCTGAAATAATGCTTGCGCCATCCCGCCTGAACGACAGTTGGGAAATGCGCCGACTATGATTTTCGTAGCGAAATACGAGTTTTCCGTTCGCGACGTCCCAAACCCATACTTTCCCATCACCGGTTCCGGTCGCGAGCAATGCTCCATCGGGCGAGAACGTGGCCTGGAAAATCTGCAGGGGACGAGGCCTGCCCTCATTGTGGTCCAGCACATGAAGCGCCGTCCCGTCACCATCGGTGCGCCAGATACGCGCCGTGCCATCGAACGAGACTGACGCTACGAGTTTCTCGTCATGCGAGAAGACGGCCTGCTCAACCTTATCGGTGTGCCCCTCGAACTGCCGCATCATTACACCCGTGCGGGCGTCCCACAGGGCGACCGTGCGATCGTAAGATGCGGTAAGAATCATCGAACTGTCGGATGTCAGATAGGTGGAACGGACTTGGTCCCGGTGATGCAGGGCGGCGAGAGCACCGGAGGTCATCTGTTGTAACCGAAGGATGTCTTCCGCGGCCGAGGCGTCGAAGCCGATGATCGGAGAATCGTGACCATTTATACTGGCAAGCGCATACCTTGCCGCCCGGTCCGCATGGCCGTCATTGAGGGCATTCCGGGCGAGCGCGGCCAATGTGTCGGAACGCCGCTGGTTGAGCCCCTGGGTCGTGCTCAGGACCCCGAAAATGCCGAGCATCAGCACGGCAAGCATGGCCATCAACAGGGCAAACCCGCGCCGCTGCAGGCGTCTGTTGTGCTCGATCTGCTGGCGTATTTCCTCGAGGCGTGAGGCTTCGCGCGCGGTCTCCTCATTCTCGGCTTGGCGGCAGATCGCCACATAACGCGCCGCCTGAGCCCCGGCAACAGCGGAGAAATCGGGCCGCGTCATCACCTCTTCGGCCGCCAGCAGCCGCAGTCCGCGATGCTGCAGCCATTCGACGCCCGCTTCGGCGGCGCCGTTGTCCAGCCAATCCTGTGTTGCGCGCCTTACGCTTTCCAGTGCCGCCAAAGCGGTCTGTTCTTCATCAAGCCAGCGTTGAAGCAAAAACCATTGTCGCAGCAGCGCTTCATGAGCGGGTTCGACGGTGCCTTCGAGCGGATTGCGACCGCGGTTATCGGAGTAAAGAAGGCGCTGATCGACCAGCAGGCGGACCAGCGGCTTCGTTTCGTCCGGCAGGCTTGCGAACACAGCGACCCGCCGGCGGGGCGAGCGGGTTTCCGGATTGATCCCTGCGAGCCAGGGAATAAAGGCCCGCCGCAGCAGAGCTTCCAGTTCGATGCGCGATTTCGGCAATTCAGGGATGGCCCTGGCTTTGGCCAGAGCTTCTTCAATCGCCGCTTCCATGGATCCCTGAAGGCCGCCCAGATACTCATAGTCCGCAAGGGTCAGCACCCCGCCTGATCCATGCAGGCGCAGCAGACGCTCCAATGTGAACGCGACGAGCGGCAAGGCGTCCGCGGCATCGAACTCTTCCAGAAGGCGCTGTATGAGGGCAGGCTCGACCTTCAGCGGCGGTTTCGCCAAACGCGCGGGGCCTTCGACGACGACGTGAAGCATGCCGGGCGCAATCCGTGGCAAAGTGAAGGCCGTCTGCGAATCGCGCATGAGCCCATTCTGCACCGCCTCGTAAGAGTCGGTTCGCACAGTGCTGAGGACCAGGATGTCCTGGTCTTCAAGTACGGCGGCTTCCAGCATTTCACAAAAGGCAGCCTGTTCCTTATTGTCTCCGGTAAATAATTCCTCCGCCTGATCGATCGGGATAACCACCGTCAATCGTTTCTGATTGTAGGTTTCATTGCCGGCAGCCGCGAATGCGTGAATGCGTTCAGCAGCGCGGTTGCGAACTGCCGAAATAATGTCGGCCAGTTCTCGCCCCCCTCCTGCGAGGGTCGTCTTCCGCCCCGCAAGGCGGGAAATGCTGGCAGCGAGGCCATACGCTCCCGACACGGCCGCGCGCTCAGGACGAACGACCGGGGCGACGAGGAAATTCGTTTCGTCGCGCGCCAGCCGGGCGACGAGGCCGGCCCGCAGGAACGACGACTTGCCCGCCCCCGAGGCCCCGAGGATGCTCAGCATCCGCTTGGCCGGCGTGTTCCGCATCTTGCGCAATTCATCGAGACCAAGCGCGATCTCGGCTTCACGGCCGAAGAAGATCGCGGCGTCCTGCACATCGAGCGCATGCAAGCCGCGATAGACCGGTCGCAGCGGCTCATTCTGCGGTGGCCAGTTGAAGCTCTCCGGATGTACGCCCGCGCGCTTCATCCCGATCTTCAGTGTTTCTAAGCCTTTGGCCTCCATTTCCGGCGTGGAAATATCGGCAATCTGATATTTATTGAATGATTCTGTGATCTTGTTTTCTTGATAAGGGGTTATTATTACCGGGAATATGTTTTTTCCAAGAAAATCTGCGACACGAAATTCTGTCACGCACCAACTTGAACTCAGCCAGTTCGGCGAAATTAATAGAATGACAGCAGTGCAGGACGCGCCCGCTCGCGTCAATTCATCATGCCAGCGCTGGCCAGCCGAGATACCTCTCTCCGGATCGAGATCGAGAAAAATCTGGTCCCAGCCGTTCGCTCTCAGCCAATCGCGCATATAGACCGCGCGTGCATTGTCCTCGCTGGAGTGACTGATGAAGATCACGCTCACAACTGTCTTTCCTGCTTCCGATCAGGGTAGTAGACACGGATTTGTTGCAATTTTTGTGACGACACGTGTGGCCCGAGCGGGCCCCCCGGATAACCGGGATCGCCTTCCAGCGCTTTGTGCCCCCAAGCGCTCCACGCCATTTCCCGGTGGCGGTAGCTGACGAACACCTTGGTGGTGAGAGGGGGGCATTTTAGGCCCTGTCGCCATTCCGCACGCTCCGCCTACATACCGATCGACCATTACCATCAAGGATAGCATCGGGCGGGCGGATAAGTACCATTGAATTCACTGCGCCATCGGCAATCCGGCCTCGGACGCGATTCCGTCGCGTCCGAAGACAGCGGCTTGACGCGAACGGCCGGGCGGCGTATACGCACGGCCTCTGCGGCGGGTGTAGCTCAGTTGGTTAGAGCGCCAGATTGTGGCTCTGGAGGTCGCGGGTTCGAGACCCGTCACTCGCCCCATTTATCTTGAAGGCCATCCCTTGCGGATGGCCTTCGCGTTTCCGGGCCGGTTTCCCTTCGCTTTTGCACAAATGCGGGCCTGCGGGCAGTTGACCGCCGTCGACGATTGTGAGACTGGGGCAGGGCGGGACGGCCGAGGTCGGTGAGGCGCCGTTTCCCGGAGGGTTTCGTGCGATGGTCGAGCTTGCCCGCAATCCCCTGGTCGAACTGCCGGAACGGCGGGACGGTATCGTCTTCGCATTTCATATCGTCGACGGCCTGGGCCGCCGGCTGGTCGGCTGGGACGCGGTCGACCACGCCATGGCGGACGAGGCGGGCTTCGTCTGGCTGCATCTCGACCTGTCCGTGCGCCGGGCGCGGGAATGGATCGCGCTCGCGCCGACGATTCCCGAAGACCTGCGCCACGAATTGGGCGCCAGCGACGTCCGCACCCGGCTGGAGCAGTACCAGGGCACGATCTTCGGCGTCTTCACCGACATGCTCTATGACATAGATCCGGACCTGACCGAGATTTCGACGGTCAGGATCTTCGGCTCCGGGCGTCTCGTGGTCAGTGCCCGCCGCCATCCATCGCGGACCATGGACAAGCTGCGCCGCGCCCTCTACGACGGCCACCGGCTGCGCGGGCCCGCCGACCTGATCGCGACCATGCTGGCCAATCTGGCCGAGACGGTCGAAATGGCCGTGGTCGAACTCATCGTCTCCCTCGACGAGATCGAGGACCGCCTGCTCGAAGGGCGGCGCTCCAGCGCCCGGGAAGACCTGGGCGCGGTGCGCCGCTTCGCCGTCCGCCTGCACCGCCACCTCGCCCTGAAGCGCAGGGCGGTGTTCCAGGTCTGCGCCCGGCCGCCGGTCTTCTTCAGCGAGGAGGACGGCGTCGATCTCCGCGAGGCGATCGAGCAATTGGGGGCGGTGGTCGACGATCTCGTCTCGGCCCAGGAACGGGCCAAGCTGCTTTACGAAGAAATGGCCGCCCAGCAGGCCGAACTCGCCAACCGCAACCTGCTGATTCTCTCGGTGCTGACCGCGGTGTTCCTGCCGATGACCCTGGTCACCGGCATTTTCGGGATGAATGTCGCTGGCCTGCCCGGCCTCGTGAATGTCCATGCCTTCTGGTGGACCATGCTGGGCATGGCGGTGGTCGGCCTTGCCGCCTTCTTCGGCCTCCGCCGTCTCAACATTTTCTGAGCCATGAGCGGCGCTTCCCTGGCTTTTCCCCTGGTGTTCTATTCGCCGCCGCTGCGCAAGGTGGTGGCGCAGGGCGCGGAATGGACCTTCGAGACCCTGGTGGTCGGGCGCGACGGCAAGGCCCGGCGCCTGCCGGGTGCCGCCCGCTTTTCCGAGGCGGAGGGGCGGAAGGCCTGCGCCGCCCATGTCATCGCCCAGATGCGCGTCGACCGCGACACCGCAAACCGGCGCGGGCGGGGCTCGATCGGCCTCGTCGCCATCGTCGACCTTGCGTCCTGGGATGACCTGTGTCTCGCCTATGGTGTCCCCGAGAGCGGGGCGAAAGGGGGATAGACGTGTCCGCCATCGCCATCACCCTGGTCCGGCACGGCCGGCAGAACGCCGGCTTCGGTGCCGATGCCGATCCCGGCCTCGATCCCGTGGGCGAGGAGCAGGCCCGCGCCATGGCCGGGCTGATCGGCCCCAGCGACGGGCGCCGCCTGGTCGTCAGCCCCTTGCGCCGCGCCCGCCTGACCGCGGCGGCGCTCGAAGCCGCCTGGGGCATCGCCGCCGAGGTCGAGCCCCGGATCGCCGAAGTGCCGACCCGAGGCCTGTCGCTGGCCGAGCGCGGCGCCTGGCTGCGCCCCTTCCTCCAGGGCCGCTGGTCGGACCAGCCGAACCACCTGCGGGCCTGGCGCCGCGGCCTTCACGACTATTTCGCGGCGGTGACGGCGCCCGGCGTCTTCGTCACCCATTTCGTGGTCATCAATGCCCTGATCGGCCTTGTCACCGACAGCGATCTGGTGACGCCGACCATGCCCGACCATTGTTCCATCAACCGCTTCGCGCTGGACGGCGGGCACCTGCGGCTGGTGGAAACGGGCGCCCAGGCCCGCACGGTGATCGGATGAGCGCCGCCCTGCTGACCCCGGCCGAAATGGCCGAGGCGGACCGCCTGACCATCGCCGCCGGCACCCCCGGCACCGTGCTGATGGAGAATGCCGGCCGTGCCGTCTTTCATGCCATCGTCGCCCGCTATCGGCCGCAGACGGTCGCCGTGCTATGCGGGCCGGGCAACAACGGCGGCGACGGCTGGGTGGTGGCCCGCCTGCTGCGCGACGCCGGCTTCGACGTCCGCCTGGCCAGCCTGGCGCCGGCGGAGCGATTGACGGGCGATGCCGCGGCCATGGCCCGGCGCTGGACGGGGCCGGTCCAGGCCTTCACCCCGGAGGTTCTCGACGGCGCGGGCCTGATCGTCGACGCGGTCTTCGGCGCCGGCCTCGCCCGGGCCATCGACGGTGCGGTCGTCGGGATGATCCGGGCCGTCCGGCCCGGGCAGGCGGTGGTCGCCGTCGACCTGCCCAGCGGCATCAGCGGCGAGACCGGGGCCGAACTCGGCATCGCCTTCACCGCCGACCTGACCGTGACCTTCTTCCGGGCGAAGCCGGGCCATTGGCTCTATCCCGGGCGGGCGCGCTGCGGCCGCCTCGTCGTCGCCGATATCGGCATCGACGCGGGGTGCTTGGACGCGATCGGGCCGCGCCACGCCCTGAACGGGCCGGATCTCTGGGGCGGGGCGTTTCCCCTGCTGCGGACCGACGGCCATAAATACGACCGCGGCCATACGGTGGTCCTGGCGGGCGGACCGCTGAACACCGGCGCCGCGCGGCTGGCGGCGCGGGCGGCGCTGCGCTGCGGCAGCGGCCTCGTCACCACCGTCGCCGGGCCCGAGGCGGCCCTGGTCGTCGCCGCCCATCAGACCGCCTGCATGGTCGCCGCCCTCGAAGGCCCGGCCGATTTCGCCCGCTTTCTCGAAGACGGGCGCCGCAATGCGGTGGTGGTCGGGCCCGCGGCGGGGCTGGACGAGGCGACCTTCGCGGCGGCCCTGGCCGCGGTCTCCTCGGGCGCTGCGGCCGTGCTCGATGCCGATGCCCTGACGGTGATGAAGGGCCGGGCGGGGGAGATCTTCGCGGCGCGCCGCGGCCCCCTGGTGCTCACCCCCCATGACGGCGAATTCGCCCGCGTCTTTCCGGCCCTGGCCGACCTGCCGTCGCGCGCAGCCCGGGCGGCGGCGGCGGCGCGGGACAGCGGCGCGGTCGTCGTGCTGAAGGGCGCGGACAGTTGCATCGCCGCCCCGGACGGGCGGGTGGCGATCAACGGCAATGCCCCGCCCACCCTGGCGACCGCCGGTTCGGGCGACGTGCTGGCCGGCATCGTCGCCGGCCTGATGGCCCAGCGCATGCCGGCCTTCGAGGCGGCGGCGGCCGGCGTCTGGCTGCACGGCCTCGCGGCGCAGGGGGCAGGGCGGGGCATGATCGCGGATGATCTGGTGGAGCGGCTGCCTTTGGCGCTGCAACACACCGAAAATCACTTGCTTGGCATGGGGCAGGCGGGCTAAATCCCGCATCCATCACAGGCCGCGCCGGGTCATGCTGGCGCGGCATTCATCCATGCGGGCGTGGTGGAATTGGTAGACACGCCAGATTTAGGTTCTGGTGGCGCAAGTCGTGGGGGTTCAAGTCCCTCCGCCCGCACCAGAGAGATCCCGGAAGAAAGAGCGATGAACGTAACCGAGACCGCCGCCGACGGCCTGAAGCGCGAATTCCTGATCAGCATCGGTGCGGCCGCCATCGACGCCGAAGTCCAGGTCAAGATCAAGGACCTCTCGACCAAGATCCGGATGCCGGGCTTCCGTCCCGGCAAGGTGCCGGTGAGCCTCGTCGCCAAGACCCATGGCGATGCCGTGCTCGGCGAAGTGCTGCAGCAGAAGGTGAACGAGTCGATCCAGTCGACCCTGACCGAGAAGAACCTCCGCCCGGCGACCGAGCCGAAGGTGGACGTGACCAAGGCCGGCAAGGGCGAAGACCTGGAATTCAAGCTCTCGCTCGAAGTCCTGCCCGAGATCGAACCCGCCGACGTCAAGGACATCGCCCTCGAAAAGCTGGTCGCCCCCGTCTCGGACGAGGAAGTCGACACCATGCTGAAGGGCTTTGCCGACAACCGGAAGAATTTCGTCGCCGAGGAAGGCCGCGTCGCCAAGGCCGGCGATGCCCTGACCATCAATTTCGTCGGCCGCGTCGACGGTGACGTGTTCGAGGGCGGTTCGGCCGACGGCGTCGACCTCGAAATCGGCTCGGGCCGCTTCATCCCCGGCTTCGAGGACCAGCTGGTCGGCTCCAAGGCCGGCGACATCGTGAAGGTGAACGTCACCTTCCCGGCGGATTACGGCGCCAAGGAACTGGCCGGCAAGGATGCCGTGTTCGACGTCGAGGTCAAGGAAGTCAAGGTCTCGGCCGAGATCGTCATCGACGACGAATTCGCCAAGGGCTTCGGCCTCGACGACCTCGAAGCCCTGAAGGCGGCGCTGCGCGAGCAGATCGAGCGCCAGCACGGCCAGCTGACCCGCCAGCGCCTGAAGCGCGACCTGCTGGACGCGCTGGCCGCGCGCCATGATTTCCCGGTGCCGGACAGCCTGGTCGAGATCGAGATCCAGCAGATCGCCCGCCAGCTCAGCGAGACGCCGGAAGGCGAGGAGCTGACCGACGAGAAGAAGGCCGAATTCCGCGAGATCGCGATCCGCCGCGTCCGTCTCGGCCTGCTGCTGGCCGAAGTGGGCCGCCGCGCCAATGTCCAGGTCAAGGCCGAGGAAGTGAACCGCGCGATCATGGAAGAGGCCCGCCGCTGGCCCGGCCAGGAACGCCAGGTGATCGAGTTCTTCCGCAGCAACGAACAGGCCCAGGCCCAGCTGCGCGCCCCGATCTACGAGGACAAGGTCGTCGACCTCCTGCTCGAACAGGCGCAGACCACCGAGCGCGAGGTTTCCCTGGACGAGCTTCAGAAGGATCCGGACGAGGAAACCGAAGCCGCCGCCTGAGCCCGGCCGCAATCGCATCGACAAGCCCCGGATCGGCCTGATCCGGGGCTTTTCACGTGAAGGGGGAGCCATGTCGGTCCGCAAGATCCAATTCCTGCTGGCGTCCGTCTTCTTCGTGCTCGGGGGCTGGTGCCTGGTCGCGCCGCAGTCGGTGCTGGACCTGACCGTGACGCCGGCCTACCGGGGCGACGATCCGGTCGTGCCCATTCTGGTCGGGTGCTTCGGCGCCCAGGCGCTGCTGTCCGGCCTGTTCGCCGCCTTCTCGCGCTTCACCCGCGCCACTTTTCTCGCCTATGGCATCGCCCTGCTGCCGTTTTTCGTCTTCAACTACTGGTTCTTCGTGGTCGAGCCCATGCTGACCTGGATCGGCCTGCTGGACGCCCTCGGCAATGCGGTCATGCTGGGGTTGTGCGTGCTCGGCTGGCGGGCGGCGGGGCGCGAATAGCAAATCTTCATCCGCTTTCTTGAAATTGCCACGATGCATCGACAGATGCTAACCGTTGAGCATAGCCCTGCCGTCCAGATTCGGATGACGGGCAGGGGGCAGGAGACGACGTGATGATGAAGGATCCGTACGAGTTCACCATGAACACCCTGGTGCCCATGGTGGTCGAGCAGACGGCAAGGGGCGAGCGGGCCTTCGACATCTATTCCCGCCTGCTGAAGGAGAGAATCATTTTCCTGGTCGGCCCGGTCAACGACGCGGTCTCGTCGCTGATCACCGCCCAGCTGCTGTTCCTCGAAGCCGAAAACCCGAAGAAGGACATCGCCCTCTATATCAATTCGCCGGGCGGCGTCGTCACCTCGGGCCTCGGCATCTACGACACGATGCAGTACATCAAGCCGAAGGTTTCGACCGTCTGCTTCGGCCAGGCCTGTTCGATGGGCTCGCTCCTGCTCGCCGCCGGCGCGGCGGGCCAGCGCATCGCCCTGCCGAATTCGCGCATCATGGTGCACCAGCCCTCGGGCGGTGCCCAGGGCCAGGCGACGGACATCGAGATCCAGGCCCGCGAGATCCTGGCGCTCAGGAAGCGGCTGAACGAAATCTATGTCCAGCACACGGGCCAGCCCTTCGAGAAGATCGAGGCGGCGCTGGAGCGCGACAACTTCATGACGGCCGATCAGGCCAAGGATTTCGGCCTGATCGACCAGGTGTTCAGCGCCCGGCCGGATCCGGAGGCGGACAAGGCCGCGGCCTGACCGGCGATCGGCGGGGCGGTCCCGGATCGGGATTCGCCCCGCTGCGGTGCGATTGTTTACCTTGAAGCAAGCCCTTCACGGCTAAACATGACTTGATAGGCAACCGGGAGCCATGCTCGTATCGCAGCATGGTGGGCACCGGAGCGGTGCCTGACTCGTGCCCCGACGGGCAGGGCGGTCGCCGCGCCAGAACATAGGCGCTTCTCGGCGCCCGCCGCCCGTTTAGAGAAAGTCTCTTGTGCAATGCACAAAAAGGCTTCTACGATCGGGGGGCGGGGATTGGGATGGAGTGAAGATGACCAAGCTCAGCGGCAGCGACTCCAAGAACACCCTGTACTGCTCTTTCTGCGGGAAGAGCCAGCACGAGGTGCGCAAGCTCATTGCCGGCCCGACCGTTTTCATCTGCGATGAATGCGTCGAGCTGTGCATGGACATCATTCGCGAGGAGCACAAGTCCGCCCTCGTGAAGACCAGGGACGGGGTCCCGACGCCGCAGGATATCTGCCGCGTGCTGGACGACTATGTGATCGGCCAGTATCACGCCAAGCGGGTGCTGTCCGTCGCCGTCCACAACCACTACAAGCGTCTCAGCCACGCGGCGAAGAACAACGACGTCGAACTGGCGAAGTCGAACATCCTGCTGATCGGGCCGACCGGCTGCGGCAAGACGCTGCTGGCCCAGACCCTGGCCCGCATCCTGGACGTGCCCTTCACGATGGCGGATGCGACCACGCTGACCGAAGCCGGCTATGTCGGCGAGGACGTGGAAAACATCATCCTGAAGCTGCTCCAGGCCGCCGACTACAATGTCGAGCGGGCGCAGCGCGGCATCGTCTATATCGACGAAGTGGACAAGATCAGCCGCAAGTCCGACAACCCGTCGATCACCCGCGACGTCTCGGGCGAGGGCGTGCAGCAGGCCTTGCTGAAGATCATGGAAGGCACGGTCGCCAGCGTTCCGCCCCAGGGCGGCCGCAAGCATCCGCAGCAGGAATTCCTGCAGGTGGATACGACCAACATCCTGTTCATCTGCGGCGGCGCCTTCGCCGGCCTCGAGAAGATCATCGCCGGGCGGCGCCAGGGCAAGTCGATCGGCTTCGGCGCCGAGGTCAAGGGGCCGGACGATCGCGGCACGGGCGAGATCCTCCGCGATATCGAGCCGGAAGACCTGCTGAAATTCGGCCTGATCCCCGAATTCGTCGGTCGCCTGCCGGTGATCGCGACCCTGAACGACCTTTCCGAGGAAGCGCTGGTCGAGATCCTGTCGGCGCCGAAGAATGCGCTGCTGAAGCAGTACCAGCGCCTGTTCGAGATGGAGGACACCAAGCTGACCTTCGCCGAGGATGCGCTGAAGGCCGTCGCCCGCAAGGCGATCGCCCGCAAGACCGGCGCCCGGGGCCTGCGCTCGATCATGGAGAGCATCCTGCTCGACACCATGTTCGACCTGCCCGGCCTTGCCGATGTCGACGAGGTGGTGATCAATGCCGAAGTGGTCGAAGGGCGGGCCAAGCCGCTCTATTCCCACGCCGCGCGGCGTGAGGACAAGGCCAGCGGTGCCTGACGGCGGGGCATACGTCAAGCGCAACGGCGCCCCCCTTGAAGCGGGGCGCCGCCAGCCACATCTCGTTAATAATTCAAGTCGCGATACGGTCACACGCGTTGCGGTGAGAAGCCTGTCCCCCCTGCGGGCGACCGGGCCGGTGCCTTTGCGGGCCGGCGTGGTCGGCCCATGACGAAAGACAGCCCATGAGCAAGAGTATCGACCAAGGCCCGGCCCAGAGCTATGCGGTGTTGCCGCTGCGGGACATCGTCGTTTTCCCCCATATGATCGTGCCGCTGTTCGTCGGGCGCGAAAAGTCGGTCAAGGCCCTGGAAGAGGTGATGAAGGACGACAAGCAGATCCTGCTCGTCGCCCAGCGCAACGCCGCCCAGGACAATCCGACCGAGAAGGACGTCTATGACGTCGGCACCATCGCCTCCGTCCTGCAACTGCTGAAGCTGCCCGACGGTACCGTGAAGGTGCTGGTCGAAGGCGGGGCGCGGGCGCGCATCGTCGACTTCGTCGAGAACGACGCCTTCTTCAAGGCCCGCGCGGTCACCGTGCCGGACGAGGACAGCGACAAGCGCGAGATCGACGCGCTCGCCCGCTCGGTCGTCTCCCAGTTCGAGCAATATGTGAAGCTGAACAAGAAGGTCCCGCCCGAGGTCCTGGTCTCGGTGAACCAGATCGACGACCCGTCGAAGCTGGCGGATACCGTCGCCTCCCATCTCGCGACCAAGGTTGCCGACAAGCAGGACGTGCTCGAGATCGTCAAGGTCTCGGAACGGCTGGAGAAGGTCTACGGCCTGATGGAAGGCGAGATCGGCGTGCTGCAGGTCGAGAAGAAGATCCGCAGCCGCGTGAAGCGCCAGATGGAGAAGACCCAGCGGGAGTACTACCTCAACGAACAGCTCAAGGCGATCCAGAAGGAATTGGGCGAGGGCGAGGAGGGCCGCGACGAGGTCGCCGAGATCGAAGAGCGGGTGAAGAAGACCAAGCTCTCGAAGGAAGCCCGCGAAAAGGCCCAGGCCGAGATCAAGAAGCTGCGCTCCATGAGCCCGATGTCGGCCGAGGCGACGGTGGTGCGCAACTATCTCGACTGGCTGCTGTCTATCCCGTGGGGCAAGAAGTCCAAGGTGAAGAAGGATATCCGCGAGGCCCAGAAGGTTCTCGACACGGATCACTTCGGCCTGGAGAAGGTCAAGGAACGCATCCTCGAATATCTGGCCGTGCAGCAGCGCGCGACCAAGGTGAAGGGGCCGATCCTGTGCCTCGTCGGCCCGCCCGGCGTCGGCAAGACCTCGCTCGGCAAGTCGATCGCCAGGGCGACGGGGCGCGAATTCATCCGCATGTCGCTGGGCGGCGTGCGCGACGAGGCCGAGATCCGCGGCCATCGCCGGACCTATATCGGCTCGATGCCCGGCAAGGTCATCCAGGCGATGAAGAAGGCCAAGGCGAACAACCCGCTGTTCCTGCTCGACGAGATCGACAAGCTCGGCCAGGACTTCCGGGGCGACCCGTCGTCGGCCCTGCTCGAAGTGCTCGATCCGGAACAGAACCAGAGCTTCGCCGACCACTATCTCGAAGTGGACTACGACCTGTCGGACGTCATGTTCGTGACGACGGCCAATTCGCTGCGCATGCCCCAGCCGCTGCTGGACCGCATGGAGATCATCCGCATCGCCGGCTATACGGAAGATGAGAAGATCGAGATCGCCAAGCGCCACCTGATCCCCAAGCAGGTGAAGGAGCACGGCCTGAAGGACGGCGAATGGGCGATCGCGGACGAGGCCATCCGCGACTTGGTGCGTTACTACACGCGCGAGGCGGGCGTGCGCTCGCTCGAACGCGAGGTGGCGAACCTGACCCGCAAGGCGATCCGCGAAATCCTCCAGGATGGCGTGAAGTCGATCACGGTGACCGCCGAGAACCTGGAGAAATACGCGGGCGTGAAGCGCTTCCGCTTCGGCGAGATCGACGCGGAAGACCAGGTCGGCGTCGTCACCGGCCTGGCCTGGACCGAGGTCGGCGGCGAATTGCTGCAGATCGAGGCGGTGCTCCTGCCCGGCAAGGGCAAGGTCACCACCACCGGCAAGCTGGGCGACGTGATGCAGGAATCGATTTCGGCGGCGACCTCCTATGTCCGCAGCCGGGCGGTTTCCTTCGGCATCAAGCCGACCGCCTTCGAGAAGAGCGACATCCACGTCCACGTGCCGGAAGGGGCGACCCCGAAGGACGGCCCCTCGGCCGGCGTCGGCATGGTGACCTCGATCGTCTCGGTGCTGACCCAGATCCCGGTCCGGCGCGACATCGCCATGACCGGCGAGATCACCCTGCGCGGCCGGGTGTTCCCGATCGGCGGCCTGAAGGAAAAGCTGCTGGCGGCACTGCGCGGCGGCATCAAGACGGTGCTGATCCCGAAGGACAACGAGAAGGATCTGGCCGAGATTCCGGACAATGTGAAGGCCGGGCTCGAAATCGTGCCCGTCTCCACGGTGGACGAGGTCCTCGCCCGGGCGCTCACCCGTCCGGTCGAGCCGATCGAATGGTCGCCCGAGGCGGAGGCGAAGCCCGCCACCCCGGTCGTCGCCGGCGCCGATACCGTCGTCGCCCACTGATCGCTGCCTAAATTGGCGCCGCCCATCCGGTCACCCGGGTGGGCGGCGTCATTTTTGAGCATCGGTGTGGGCGCAAGAATGGCGGAAACCCTTGGTTTTTTACTTTGACGCCCCTCGGGGCCGCTCTTAAGATCGCGGCGATTCCGGCGGGCGTTTCGGCTGGATTAACAACCTCACGAAGGGGGCAATAGTGGCAAATAAGAACGACCTCATCGCGGCTGTCGCGGAATCGGCTGGGCTCTCGAAGACGGACGCGGGCCGCGCTGTCGATGCCGTGTTCGAGGCGATCACCAATGCGCTGAAGCAGGGCGATGATGTGCGTCTGGTCGGCTTCGGCACTTTCGATGTCGTGAAGCGTGCCGCCTCCGAAGGCCGCAACCCGCGGACCGGCGAGAAGATCGAGATCCCGGCTTCGGTGCAGCCGAAGTTCCGTCCGGGCAAGGGCCTGAAAGACGCGCTGAACTGAGTTGCCGCGGCCGCATCCGGCCGCGGTTGATGATTTGCCGGCCGCGCCTCGGTGCGGCCGGTCTTGTTTTTGGGCCCTCTCTTCGGGGCCCGGCGGGCGATTAGCTCAGGGGTAGAGCGTCTCGTTTACACCGAGAATGTCGGCGGTTCGATCCCGTCATCGCCCACCACGCCTCGACGTCTTCTGCGAGCCGGTCAGGCTGATGCGGGTGACGCTTTGCAGGTGCCAGCCCGTATCCTTGAAATAGAGATCGGAAAGCCCGGCCAGGAAGGTGGCGATCTGGCCGTGGGTCATCACCCATTCGCCGTAGTTCGGGTCGAACAGATGGGCGGTGATCCGGTGCATGTTGCCGGTGACGCTGGTGAAGCAGCTGTAGCCGGCGATGGCATGGGCGCCGTTGCCGCCGTTCACCGTATCGCGGAACTGCAGGTCCCAGGCCATGCCGACATTGAGGCGGTTCAGGTCCTTGGCCAGGATCCGCATCATCTCTTCCGAGGTCTGCCATTCCTCGACCGTGGGGGCGGAGAAATTGCCGAAGCTGGGCGGCGGGCCGATATGGGTATTGTCGCTGTCATAATGCAGGCCGGCCCGATCCCCCGCCATGGAGCGGGCCTGCACCCCACCGAGCGCATCCCAGTCGCGGATGAAATCCTTGTAGTGCTGCATGACCAGGCCAAAGGCCGGCGGCGCGCCCAGGAAGGAGATGCGCTCGCGCGGCGATTCGCCCGGGTTCTTGCCGATGGTGCGCAGCCAGAAATCCACCAGCCCGGCGCAGATGCCTTCCTTCAGTTCGGGGTCGCGGTTGTGCTGCGACAGCAGCGCGGTCTGGCTGAAGGGGACGAAAGCGATGAAATCACCCTTGATCGGGCTGTTGGCGGCCATGGCGGGCGTCCTCGGATTGCACGGCGCGAGTATGAAGGATGCGCCGGGCGGGCGCCATGACGGCAGTCACAACCGGGTCACGGCCGTCACGGCCAGGTCATGGATGCCGCTTGACAGGACGATGGGGCATCAGTAGAAAGACGGCCTTCGCTGGTCACGCGGGTGTAGCTCAGTTGGTTAGAGCGCCGGCCTGTCACGCCGGAGGTCACGGGTTCGAGCCCCGCCACTCGCGCCACCACGAAGTTGGACAAGCCGCCGCCCCCTGGGGCAGGCGGCTTTTTCATGACCGCGGTGCGAAACGCGGCATTGACCCCCGCCTTTCCGGCCCCCTATGGTTGGCGGGCGGTGCAGGCCGCATCCGGGCCCGCGGGAAGGGTTGAACCCACTTGCATCGCTGAACTGGCAAGCCAGACCTTTGTGCAGCCGAACATGCGGGCCGTCGGCATCTCTGCACGGAGGGTCCATGACACGGCTTCCCGACCGCCCCAATATCGATCTGCTGAAGAAACAGGCCAAGGACCTGCTGGCCGCCTGCCGGCGCGGCGATCCGGGCGCCTTCGCCCGCCTGCGCGCCGGCCTGCCCGGCAGGGTACCGGGCATCCCTGAGCTTCGGCTGCATGACGCCCAGTTCTGCCTGGCGCGAGAATATGGTTTCCCGTCCTGGGCGGAATTGAGCCGCTATGTCGCCGCCGCGCGGGCCCTGGCCGCCGACCGGGGGCAGCGGCTGGCGACCTGGCTCGGCCTCGTCTATGCGGGCGACATCTGCGGCGGCATGAACCGGGCCAGCCCGGCCGCGGCCGCCCGCCTGCTGGACCTCGATCCGGACCTGCCGGGCGGCGATCCCCATCTCGCCTGTGCCGTCGGCGATCTCGCCGTCCTGCGGGCCGCGACCGCGCGGGACCCCGGCTGGGTCGGGCGGCCGGGCGGGCCGCTGGCATTGCCGCCGCTGGTGGCGGTCACCCATTCGGGCCTTGTCCGCCTGCCGCGTTTTCGTGCCGCCCTGCATGATGCCGCCCGCTTCCTGCTCGAGGCGGGGGCCGACCCGGATCAGGCGGCGGGCAGCCGCTGGCCGCCGGCCTCGCCGGCAGCGCCCGCTGCGGACATGCCGCTTTCCGCCCTTTACGGCGCCGCCGGGCAGAACCGGGATCCGGCGCTGACCCGCCTGCTGCTGGCGGCCGGCGCCGATCCCAACGACGGCGAATCCCTCTATCACGCGCTCGAGAGTGCGGAATGCACCGGCCTGCTGCTGGCGGCCGGGGCCCGGGTGGCGGGGACCAACGCGCTCTACCGCGCGCTCGATCTCGACGATGTCGCGGTGCTGAAAATGCTGCTGGCCGCCGGGGCCGATCCCAATACGCCGGCCGCCGGCGCCCCGATGGCGGCCGGCTGGGGGCACCCGCTGCTGTGGGCGATCAGGCGGCGGCGCTCGCCGGCCCATGTCGAGGCCCTGCTTGCCGCCGGGGCCGATGCCGCGGTCCGGGCGCCGGACGGCACCGGGGCCTATGGCCTCGCCCTTCGTTTCGGCCTGACCGAGGTGGCGGAGATGCTGGCCGCGGCCGGCCATGCCGAACCCTTGAGCGAGGACGAACAGTTCATCGCCGCCTGCGCCGCCGGGGACGAAGCGACCGCCCGGCGCCTCCAGGCCCGGCGTCCGGACCTGCCCGGGGCCCTGGCGCCGGCGCGCCTCAGCCTGCTGTCGGAACTGGCCGCCCTCGGCCGCGGTGCGGCGGTCGAAGTGATGGTCCGCCTGGGCTGGCCGATCGAGTCCCGGGGCGGGGATTGGGCCGCTTCCGCGCTCAATCAGGCGGTATTCATCGGCGATGCCGCCATGACCCGCTTCCTGCTCGAGCATGGCGCCGACTGGCAGGCGCGCCACGGCTTCGGCGACAATGCCTGCGGGACATTGTCCTGGGCCTCGGTGAACGAGCCCGCGGACGGGGGCGATTGGCCGGGCTGCGCCGAAGCCCTGATCGCCGCCGGCATGCCCGGCGGGCGGCCGGATCCGCGCGGCGGGGGCCATGTCCTGATCCACGGTCAGGTCAAGCTCTTCGCCCCATCGGTGGCCGATGTCCTGACCGGCGAGGCGGCGGCAGCGCCGGAGACCTGAAGCCTCGATCCTTTGCGGAGAATCGAAGCCGCCGCCCGATGAGGTGGCGGCTTGCCCCTGCTGTGCTTTGCCACGCTTTCCCGCTCCCGCGCGCCGTCATGGCACTCGCCCATCTCCACCGGGTCGAGGGGGATGAGGCGGCGATGCGCGAACGGAAGGCCTGATCGGGCCGCCGGAAAGAAAACGGGGGGCGGCGGAAATAGTCTTTTGACAAGAATCGAAGCCGCCGCTAAAAGGGCGCCTCGCTGGTCAAGCGGGTGTAGCTCAGTTGGTTAGAGCGCCGGCCTGTCACGCCGGAGGTCACGGGTTCGAGCCCCGCCACTCGCGCCAGCGCATTTCCAGAAAAGGCCGTCCCCCGGGGGCGGCCTTTTTGCTTTCCGATCACAAAAGGGGTCGCGACTCGCTGACGCGGGGCAGGGAGGGGGCGGCGGGATCGCCGGCCGTGTCTGGAAACTGCGGCGTGCCGCTGCGGCGGGCACCGGCAGGGCGACCAAGACATTGCAATTGCTTCGCAAAAGCAAGAAAACGAAGTCAGTTTCGAGTCAATTTAGACATATGTCACAAGGGCCTGAGCAAATTCCTTGCGCCGCGATAAGAAGACGCGCTTTGGGCTGGACCGATCACTTTCTTTGAGATAATCCGGCGCCTATACTCCACGGTCAGAAGGGGGTTGGCTTGGGCTCGGTGCCGTTCGCGCAGACAGTTCTGCTGCGTCGAATCCGATAAGTCAGCTTTCCTGACCTTTCCTCGCGCTTGACGGATCTCGCATGGACGCGTTGCTCAGGGAATATCTCCCGATCCTGATTTTCCTCGGGGTCGCGCTCGGGCTCTCGATCGTCATGATCATTGCCTCGCTCATCGCCGGCGAGCAGAAGCCGGACAGCGAAAAGCTCTCGGCCTATGAATGCGGCTTCGACGCGTTCTCCGACGCCCGCGGCCGCTTCGACGTCCGCTTCTACCTGGTGTCGATTCTCTTCATCATCTTCGACCTTGAAGTCGCCTTCCTGTTCCCCTGGGCCATTTCGCTCGGGGATATCGGCGTTTTCGGCTTCTGGTCGATGATGGTCTTCCTCGGTGTTCTCACCGTCGGCTTCTGTTACGAATGGAAGAAGGGGGCGCTCGAATGGGAGTGATCACCAAGCCGGAAGGCGCCGTCGTCCCCGTGAAGGACCCGTTCTTCACCGATATCTCGGATGAACTGGCCGACAAGGGCTTTCTCGTCACCAATCTCGACGCGCTGGTGAACTGGGCCCGGACCGGTTCGCTGTGGTGGATGACCTTCGGCCTCGCCTGTTGCGCGGTCGAGATGATGCATTCCTCCATGCCCCGCTACGACATGGAGCGTTTCGGCGTCGCCCCCCGGGCCTCGCCGCGTCAGTCCGACGTGATGATCGTCGCCGGCACCCTGACCAACAAGATGGCGCCCGCCATGCGCAAGGTCTACGACCAGATGTCGGAGCCGCGCTGGGTGATCTCGATGGGCAGCTGCGCCAATGGCGGCGGCTATTACCATTATTCCTATTCGGTGGTGCGCGGCTGCGATCGCATCGTGCCGGTGGACGTCTATGTGCCGGGCTGCCCGCCCACGGCCGAGGCGCTGCTTTACGGCATTCTGCAATTGCAGAAGAAGATCCGCCGCACCCAGACGATTGCGCGGTAGAGGTAGGCACGCGATGGCGCTTTATCCCAATGCCGAGGCCCAGGCCGCCTTCGTCGCCCGTCTCGAGACCCTGGCGGGCGAGGGGCTTCTGACCTCGGTCGCGATCGCTTTCGACGAAGTGACCGCGACGGTCGACGCCGCCCGCATTCTCGACGTCCTGACCGCGCTGAAGGCCGATCCCGCCCTGCTGCTCGACCAATTGGTCGATGTCTGCGGCGTCGATTATCCCGAGCGCGACCAGCGCTTCGATGTCGTCTATCACCTGCTGTCGATGCGGAAGAACCTGCGGCTGCGGATCAAGCTGCGCACCGACGAGGATACCCCGGTGCCGAGCGTGGTCGACCTCTTCCCGACCGCCGGCTGGTTCGAGCGCGAAGCCTGGGACATGTACGGCATCTTCTTCGCCGGCAACCCGGACCTGCGCCGCATCCTCACCGACTACGGCTTCGAGGGGCACCCCTTGCGGAAGGACTTCCCGCTGACCGGCTATGTCGAGCTGCGCTACGACGAGGAACAGAAGCGCGTCGTCTACGAGCCGGTGAAGCTGACCCAGGAATTCCGCCGCTTCGATTTCCTCTCGCCCTGGGAAGGCGCCAAATACGTGCTGCCGGGCGACGAGAAGGCAACCGCTGCTGCGCCCCCCCCTGCTGCTGCGCCCCCGGCGCCGGCCAAGAACTGACGGGACGACGCCCATGGCCGAAGTCGACATCAAAACCTACAGCCTGAACTTCGGGCCGCAGCATCCGGCGGCCCACGGCGTGCTCCGCCTCGTCATGGAACTCGACGGCGAGATGATCGAGCGCTGCGACCCGCATATCGGCCTGCTGCACCGCGGCACCGAGAAGCTGATCGAGCACAAGACCTATATGCAGGCCGTGCCCTATTTCGACCGGCTGGACTATGTCTGCCCGATGAACCAGGAGCATGCCTTCGTCCTGGCGGCGGAAAAGCTGATTGGCTGCAAGGTGCCGGAACGCGGCCAGTTCATGCGCGTGCTCTGGTGCGAGATCGGCCGGATCACCAATCACCTGATGAACACCATGTCGCACGGCATGGACGTCGGCGCGCTCACCCCCATCCTCTGGGGCTTCGAGGAGCGCGAGAAGCTGATGTGCTTCTACGAGCGCGTCTGCGGCGCGCGCCTGCATGCGGCCTATTTCCGCGTCGGCGGCGTCCACCAGGATATGCCGGCCGGCCTTGCCGAGGATATCTGGGCCTGGACCGAGACTTTCCCCAAGGTCCTCGACGACCTGGAGACCCTGATCGTCGGCAACCGTATCTTCAAGCAGCGCAATGTCGATATCGGCGTCGTCTCGGCCGAGGATGCCATCGCCTGGGGCTTCACCGGCCCCATGCTGCGCGGTTCGGGCGTCGCCTGGGACCTGCGCAAGGCGCAGCCCTACGAGGTCTACGACCAGGTCGATTTCGACGTGCCGGTGGGCCGCAACGGCGATTGCTACGACCGCTTCGTGCTGCGCTTCTATGAGATGCGCGAGTCGCTGAAGATCGTCCGCCAGTGCCTGGAGAAAATGCCCAAGGGCCCGGTGATGACCGAGGACGGCAAGGTGGCGCCGCCGCGCCGGGGCGACATGAAGCGCTCGATGGAAGCGCTCATCCACCACTTCAAGCTCTATACCGAGGGCTTCCACGTGCCGGCCGGCGAAGTCTATGCCGCGGTCGAAGCGCCGAAGGGCGAATTCGCCGTCTATCTGGTGGGCGACGGCACCAACAAGCCCTATCGCTGCAAGATCCGGGCCCCGGCCTTCGTGCATCTGCAGGCGATGGATTTCATGGCCAAGGGTCACATGCTGGCGGATGCGCCGGCGATCATCGGCAGTCAGGATATCGTGTTCGGGGAGGTCGACCGTTGAGCCACGGCGTAGCGCCTGCGGGTCCGTTCGAGCAGCCCGCCACCTTCGAATTCAACGAAGAGAACAAGCAACTGGCCGCGACCATCATCGCGCGCTACCCCGAGGGGCGCCAGCGTTCCGCGCTGGTTCCTCTGCTGGACATCGCCCAGCGCCAGGCCGGCGGCTGGCTGCCGCGCGCCGCCATGGAATATCTGGCCGACCTTCTGGGGCTCGCCGTCATCCGTGTCTATGAAGTGGCGACCTTCTACACGATGTTCAATATGGCGCCGGTCGGAAAACATCTGGTCCAGGTGTGTACGACCACGCCGTGCTGGCTTCGGGGGTCCGACGAGGTGCTCGCCGCCTGCAAGACCCGCCTCGGCATCGGCGTGAACCAGACGACCCCGGACGGCACCTTCAGCCTGATGGAAGCGGAATGCCTGGGCGCCTGCGTGAATGCGCCCATGATGCAGGTCAACGACGATTTCTACGAGGACCTGACGGCGGCCTCGACCACCGCCATCCTCGACGCGCTGGCCCGGGGCGAGAACCCGGCGACCGGCCCGCAGATCGACCGTCAGACGTCGTGCCCCCAGGGCGGCCCGACCACCCTGACCACCCTCAAGGCAGGGGAGTGACGCGATGCTTCAGGACAAGGATCGCATCTTCACCAATCTCTACGGCTTCGAGGACTGGCGCCTGCCGGCCGCGAAGGCGCGCGGCGATTGGGACGGCACGGCGGCGATCATCGCCAAGGGGCCGGACTGGATCATCAACGAGATGAAGGCCTCGGGCCTGCGCGGCCGCGGCGGCGCCGGCTTCCCGACCGGCATGAAGTGGTCCTTCATGCCCAAGCAGTCGGACGGGCGCCCCAGCTATCTCGTCGTCAATGCCGACGAATCCGAGCCCGGCACCTGCAAGGACCGCGACATCATCCGTCACGACCCGCAGAAGCTGATCGAGGGCTGCCTGATCGCCGGCTTCGCCATGCGCGCGGTCGCCGCCTATATCTACATCCGCGGCGAATTCATCCAGGAACGCCGCCGGTTGCAGGCGGCGGTCGACGAGGCCTATGCCGCGGGCCTGATCGGCAAGAATGCCGCCGGTTCCGGCTATGACTTCGACGTCTTCGTCCACCACGGCGCCGGCGCCTATATCTGCGGCGAGGAAACCGCCCTGATCCAGAGCCTGGAGGGCAAGAAGGGCCAGCCGCGCCTGAAGCCGCCGTTCCCGGCCGGCGTCGGCGTCTGGGGCTGCCCGACGACGGTGAACAACGTCGAATCGATCGCGGTCGCACCCACCATCCTGCGCCGGGGCGGGGCGTGGTTCGCCGGTCTCGGCCGGCCGAACAACACCGGCACCAAGGTCTTCTGCATTTCGGGCCATGTGAACAAGCCCTGCAATGTCGAAGAGGAAATGGGCATTCCGCTGAAGGAACTCATCGAGAAACATTGCGGCGGTGTCCGCGGCGGCTGGGACAACCTGCTGGCCGTGATCCCGGGCGGTTCCTCGGTTCCCATGCTGCCCAAGGCGATCTGCGACGAGGTCCTGATGGATTTCGACAGCCTCAGGGCGCAGCGCTCCGGCCTCGGCACGGCGGCGGTGATCGTCATGGACAAGTCGACCGACCTGATCAAGGCGATCGCGCGGCTGTCCAAATTCTACAAGCACGAAAGCTGCGGCCAGTGCACGCCGTGCCGCGAGGGCACGGGCTGGATGTGGCGCGTGATGGAACGCCTCGCCATCGGCAAGGCCGAGCCGGAAGAGATCGACACCCTTCTCGAAGTGACCACCCAGGTGGAAGGGCACACGATCTGCGCCCTTGGCGATGCGGCGGCCTGGCCGATCCAGGGCCTGATCCGGCATTTCCGCCCGGTGCTCGAACAGCGTATCGCGGATTACAAGGCCCGGACGTCCCGGCCTGTGGCTGCGGAATAGAGGTGAACCGATGCCCACCTTGACCGTTGACGGCAAGACCGTCGAAGTCCCGGCCGGTGCCAACGTCCTCCAGGCTTGCGAGGCGGCGGGTGCCGAGATTCCGCGCTTCTGCTATCACGAGCGCCTGTCGATCGCCGGCAATTGCCGCATGTGCCTGGTCGAACAGGAAAAGGCGCCGAAGCCCGTCGCCTCCTGCGCCATGCCGGCGGCGGACGGCATGGTGATCAAGACCAACACCCCCCTGGTGCGCAAGGCGCGCCGGGGCGTGATGGAATTCCTGCTGATCAACCATCCGCTCGACTGCCCGATCTGCGACCAGGGCGGCGAATGCGACCTGCAGGATCAGGCCATGGCCTATGGCTTCGACCATAGCCGCTACAAGGAAAACAAGCGCGCCGTTCCCGAAAAGAACATGGGCCCGCTGATCAAGACGACCATGACGCGGTGCATCCAGTGCACCCGCTGCGTCCGTTTCGCGACCGAGGTTTCGGGCGTCGAGGAAATTGGCGCCGTCGGCCGCGGCGAGACCATGGAAATCACCACCTATCTCAACCAGGCGGTGACCTCCAACCTCTCGGGCAATGTGATCGACCTCTGCCCCGTGGGCGCCCTGACCTCGAAGCCCTATGCCTTCGCGGCCCGGCCCTGGGAACTGAAGAAGACCGAGAGCATCGACGTCCATGACGCGCTCGGCTCGGCCATCCGGGTCGATGCCCGCGGCGCCGGCGTGCTCCGCATCCTGCCCCGCCTCAACGACGAGGTGAACGAGGAATGGATCTCGGACAAGACCCGCTTCGCGGTCGACGGCCTGGCCAAGCGCCGGCTGGACCGGCCCTATGTCCGGGTCAACGGTAAGCTCCAGCCCGCGACCTGGGACGAGGCTTTCGCCGCCATCGGCGCCGCCCTTTCGACCACCCCGGCCGACAAGGTCGCGGCGCTGGCGGGTGACCTCGCCGATCTTGAAAGCATCAAGGCGCTGAAGGACCTCTTCGAGGCCATCGGGGCGAAGAGCGTGGATTGCCGCCTCGACGGCGCCAAGCTCGACGCCTCGGTCCGCGCCTCCTATCTCTTCAACTCGACCATTGCCGGGATCGAGCAGGCGGATGCCCTGCTGCTGATCGGCACCGATCCCTCGACCGAGGCGGCGGTGCTGAACGCCCGTATCCGCAAGCGTTACCTGCGCGGCGGCTTCAAGATCGCGGCGATCGGCCGGAAGGTGGACCTGACCTACCGCGCCCAATGGCTGGGCGAGGGGGCGGAGGCGCTGGAAAAGCTGGTGGCGGGCGAGGGCTTCGCCGAGGTGCTGAAGGCGGCCAAGGCCCCGGCCATCATCATCGGCCAGGGCGCGCTGGCGCGCGCCGACGGCGCGGTGATCCTGGGCCTGGCCCGCAAGCTGGCCGAGGCGACGGGTGTCGTCGCCGAGGGCTGGAACGGCTTCAACGTCCTGCACACGGCGGCGTCGCGGGTCGGCGCGCTCGACCTCGGCTTCGTGCCGGGCGAGGGCGGGCTCGATGCGGAAGCGGTGATCGCGGGCAAGGCGGATTTCGTCTGGCTGCTGGGCGCCGACGGCATCGACACCACCGACCTGAAGGCGCCCTTCGTCGTCTATCAGGGCAGCCACGGCGATGCCGGCGCCCATGTCGCCGACGTCATTCTGCCGGGGGCGGCCTATACGGAAAAGAGCGGCACCTATGTGAACACCGAAGGCCGGGTGCAGCGCACCCGCCGGGCCGTGTTCCCGCCGGGCGACGCGCGCGAGGACTGGGCGATCATCCGCGCCTTCTCGGAACGGGTCGGCCGGAAGCTGCCTTACGACAGCCTGAACCAGCTTCGCGCCAGGATCGCCGAACAAGTGCCGCACCTCGGCCGTCTCGACGAGATCGCCCCGGCCGGCTGGGCGCCCTTCGGGGCCGAGGGCGGGGTCGAAGCCGCGCCCTTCGACTATGCGGTGGAGAATTTCTACCTGACCAACCCGATCGCCCGCGCCTCGGCCACCATGGCCGAATGCGTGGCGGTCAAACAGGAACAGGCCTGCGGTTGCGGCCACAGCCACGGGGCGACGGGGACTCATGGTTAATCTCTTTGCCGAGGCGGTCCTGCCCTTGATCGCTCTTTCCGCCGAGGTGGCGGGCGTCGTCATGCCGCTCGTCCTTGCGGCCATCGTCGCGGTGGCGGCCCTGGTATGGCGCGAAATGTCGCCCTACCTTGCCGCCCGCGGCGCCTGATCTGTTGCCGAGGCGGATGTCATGAGCGAAATGCTCCTCGAATTCCTGATCATCCTCGCGAAGATCTTCGCGATCGTGCTGCCGCTGCTGCTGGCGGTCGCCTTCACCACCTTGCTGGACCGCAAGGTCTGGGCCATGATGCAGCTGCGCAAGGGGCCGAATGTGGTCGGGCCCTTCGGCCTGCTGCAACCCTTCGCCGACGGCGTGAAGCTGGCCTTCAAGGAAACCATCATCCCGGCGGGCGCCAACAAGGGCGTGTTCCTGCTGGCGCCGGTGATCACCTTCACCCTGGCGCTGATCGCCTGGGCGGTGATCCCCTTCGGCGACGGCATCGTGCTGGCCGACATCAATGTCGGCATCCTTTACCTCTTCGCGATCTCGTCGCTCGGCGTCTATGGCATCATCATGGGCGGCTGGGCGTCGAACTCGAAGTATCCCTTCCTCGGCGGGCTGCGCTCGGCGGCGCAGATGGTGTCCTACGAAGTCTCGATCGGCTTCGTCATCGTCACCGTGCTGCTCTGCGTCGGCTCGCTGAACCTCAACGACATCGTGAAGGCCCAGGAACACATCTGGTTCGCGATCCCGCTGCTGCCGATGTTCGTGGTCTTCTTCATCTCGGCGCTGGCCGAAACCAACCGCCCGCCTTTCGACCTGCCGGAAGCGGAATCGGAACTGGTGGCCGGCTTCCAGATCGAATATTCGTCGCTGGCCTTCGCCCTCTTCATGCTGGGCGAATACGGCAACATGATCCTGATGAGCGCCATGACCGCCATCCTGTTCCTGGGCGGGTGGCAGCCGATTTCGCTGTTCGGGTTGCTCGACTGGATCCCGGGGCCGCTCTGGTTCTTCGCGAAGACCTTCGTCGTCCTCTTCACCTTCTGCTGGGTGAAGGCGACCGTGCCGCGCTATCGCTACGACCAGCTGATGCGGCTGGGCTGGAAAGTGTTCCTGCCGTTCTCGCTGTTCTGGCTGGTCTTGACCGCGGGCGTGCTGGTCACCTTCGGCTGGCTGCCGGTGAAGGGCTGAGGAGAGACGTCATGGCATTTCTCGACCGTACCGCCCGCGCCTTCCTGCTGACCGAACTGGTCAAGGGGATGCTGCTGACCTTCAGCTATTCCTTCAAGAAGAAAGCGACGATCAATTACCCTTACGAGAAGGGCCGCCTCAGCCCCCGGTTCCGGGGCGAGCATGCGCTGCGACGCTATCCCAACGGGGAAGAGCGCTGCATCGCCTGCAAGCTGTGCGAGGCGATCTGCCCGGCCCAGGCCATCACCATCGAGGCCGAACCGCGCGACGACGGCAGCCGCCGCACCACGCGCTACGACATCGACATGACGAAATGCATCTACTGCGGCTTCTGCCAGGAAGCCTGCCCGGTCGATGCCATCGTCGAGGGCCCGAACTTCGAGTTCGCGACCGAAACCCGCGAGGAGCTGATGTACAACAAGGACAAGCTGCTCGCGAACGGCGAGCGGTGGGAGCGCGAGATCGCGGCGAATATCGCCGCCGACGCGCCCTACCGGTGAGGAGGGCACCGTGATCGCTTCCCTCGTCTTCTATCTCTTCGCCGCCATCACCGTGGCGTCGGCCGTGATGGTCATCTCGGCGCGCAACCCGGTGCATTCGGTGCTGTTCCTGATCCTGGCCTTCTTCAATGCGGCCGGGCTCTTCCTGCTGCTCGGGGCCGAGTTCCTGTCGATGATCCTGGTGATCGTCTATGTCGGCGCGGTGGCGGTGCTGTTCCTCTTCGTCGTCATGATGCTGGACGTGAACTTCACCGAGTTGCGCCAGGGCTTCCTGCAATATCTGCCGGTGGGCGGGGTGATCGGCCTCATCCTGCTGGTCGAACTGCTCCTGGTGCTCGGCTCCTGGTCCGTGCTGCCGACGGCGGGCGAACTCGCCGCCGCCCGGGCGCCGGACGTGGCCGCGGTCACCAATACGGATGCCATCGGCCGCATCATGTACACGCAGTATCTGCTTCCGTTCCAGGCGGCCGGCCTCATCCTGTTGGTCGCCATGATCGGGGCCATCGTGCTGACGCTGCGCCACCGCCCGGGGGTGAAGCGCCAGGTGATCGCGCGCCAGGTGACCCGCACCATGGAAACCGCGGTCGAGGTCAAGCAAGTGAAGCCGGGGCAGGGGATCTGAGCCATGGATATCGGGCTTGGCCATTATCTGACCGTCGCCGCCATCCTGTTCGTGATCGGCGTCTTCGGCATCTTCCTCAACCGGAAGAACGTCATCATCATCCTGATGTCGATCGAGCTGATCCTGCTGGCGGTGAACCTGAACCTGGTCGCCTTCTCCAGCTTCCTGCACGATCTGGCCGGTCAGGTCTTCGCGCTCCTCATCCTGACCGTTGCCGCCGGCGAGGCGGCGATCGGTCTGGCCATCCTCGTCATCTATATCCGCAACCGCGGCAGCATCGCGGTTGAGGATATCAACCTCATGAAGGGCTGACGGCATGATCGCGGCCATTGTATTTCTGCCGCTGCTCGGGGCCGTCATCGCCGGCTTCTTCGGGCGGCTGATCGGGGCGCGGGGGGCGCAGATCGTCACCTCGACCCTGCTGGTCGTCGCGGCCGTCCTCTCGTGGGTGACCTTCTTCCAGGTCACCGGCCATGAGGGCGGCGCCTATAAGATGCGGCTGATGACCTGGGTGCTGTCCGGCGCCTTCGAGGTCGACTGGGCGTTCCGGGTCGATACGCTGACCGCGGTCATGCTGGTGGTGGTCACCAGCGTGTCCTCGCTGGTCCATATCTACTCGGTCGGCTATATGGCCGAGGATCCGCATATCCCGCGCTTCCACGCCTATCTGTCGCTGTTCACCTTCGCCATGCTGATGCTGGTGACGGCGGACAATTTCCTCCAGGTCTTCTTCGGCTGGGAAGGCGTCGGGCTCGCGTCCTACCTGCTGATCGGCTTCTGGTACAAGAAGCCCTCGGCCAATGCGGCGGCGATCAAGGCCTTCGTCGTCAACCGGGTGGGCGACTTCGGCTTCGCGCTCGGCATCTTCGCCATCTTCCTGGTCTTCAACTCGGTTTCCTTCGACACCGTCTTCGCGGCGGCGGCGGGCAAGGCCGGGCAGACCTTCAACTTCCTCGGCTACGACGTCGACATCATGACGACGATCTGCCTGCTGCTCTTCGTCGGCTGCATGGGCAAGTCGGCGCAGCTCGGCCTCCACACCTGGCTGCCGGACGCGATGGAAGGCCCGACCCCGGTCTCGGCCCTGATCCACGCGGCGACCATGGTCACCGCCGGCGTGTTCCTGGTCGCGCGGGCGTCGCCGCTGTTCGAGTTCGCGCCCTCGGCGCTCGCGGTCGTCACCGTGGTCGGGGCCACCACCGCCTTCTTCGCGGCGACGGTCGGCCTCGTCCAGAACGACATCAAGCGGGTGATCGCCTATTCGACCTGCTCGCAGCTCGGCTACATGTTCTTCGCGGCGGGGGTCGGCGCCTATGAGGCGGCGGTGTTCCACCTCTTCACCCATGCCTTCTTCAAGGCCCTGCTGTTCCTCGGCGCCGGCTCGGTCATCCATGCGATGCACCACGAGCAGGACATGCGGAACATGGGCGGGACCTGGAAGTACATCAAGTTCACCTATGCGATGATGTGGATCGGCAATCTGGCCCTGGCCGGCGTGCCCTTCTTCGCGGGCTTCTACTCCAAGGACATGGTCCTCGAAGTGGCTTACGCGGCGCATTCCGGGGTCGGCACCTATGCCTTCTGGCTGGGCATCATCGCGGCGTCCTTCACCGCCTTCTACTCGTGGCGCCTGCTGTTCCTCACCTTCCACGGCGAGAAGCGCTGGGGCGGCCATGGTCACGGCCACGGCCATGACGACCACGGCCATGGCCATGGTCACGCCCATACCCCGCACGAAAGCCCGCTGGCGATGACCATCCCGCTGGCCCTGCTGGCGGTGGGCGCCGTGTTCTCGGGCTTCTGGTTCTACGACAGTTTCGTCGGCGAGCATCGCGAAGCCTTCTGGGGCGGGGCGATCTTCGTCGCCGAGGCCAACAAGGTGATCGAGCACGCGCACCATGTCCCCGGCTGGGTGAAGCTGCTGCCGCTGATCGTGACCGCGGGCGGGATCTTCGTCGCCTGGGTCTTCTACATCCTGAAGCCGAAATGGCCGGACCAGCTGGCCAAGACCCACCGGGAGGCCTATGCCTTCCTGCTGAACAAGTGGTACTTCGACGAACTCTATGACCTGCTATTCGTCAAGGGTGCGCGCCTGTTCGGCCGGGTCTTCTGGAAGCAGGGCGACGGCGCCGTCATCGACGGCCTCGGGCCCAACGGCATTTCCGCCCGCGTGCTCGACATCGCGCGGCGCGCGGCGAAGCTGCAATCCGGCTTCGTCTATCACTACGCCTTCGCCATGCTGATTGGCGTGGCGCTCCTCGTTACCTGGTATGTCTATCGGATGGGCGTGACGCCATGATCGCGGACCTGGCCCAAGGGTGGCCGATACTCTCGGTCACCACCTTCCTGCCGCTCGTCGGTGCCCTGCTGATCCTGCTGACGCGGGGCGAGGGCGAGGCGGTCGAGAAGAACATTCGTCGGATCGCCCTGATCACGACGGTGGTCACCTTCCTCGTCTCGCTCATCATCTGGGCGGGCTTCAACAATGCGACCGCCGACTTCCAATACGTCGAGAAGACGGCCTGGATCGGCGATACGATCACCTATCACATGGGTGTCGACGGGATCTCGATCCTCTTCGTCATCCTGACCACCTTCCTGATGCCGCTGTGCATTCTCGCCTCCGACGTGATCCACACGCGGGTCCGGGAATATATGGTCGCCTTCCTGGTCCTCGAGACGCTGATGATCGGCGTCTTCTGCGCCCTGGACCTGGTGCTCTTCTATCTCTTCTTCGAGGCCGGCCTCATTCCGATGTTCCTGATCATCGGCATCTGGGGCGGGCCGCGGCGGATCTACGCGACCTTCAAGTTCTTCCTCTACACCCTGGTCGGGTCGCTGCTGATGCTGCTGGCGATCATCGCCATCTACCTGACCGCGGGGACGACCGACGTCGTCGAACTGTTCAAGTATAATTTCCCGGTCGACATGCAGTTCTGGCTGTGGCTGGCCTTCTTCGCCTCCTTCGCGGTGAAGGTGCCGATGTGGCCGGTACATACCTGGCTGCCGGATGCCCACGTCGAGGCGCCGACGGCGGGCTCGGTGATCCTGGCCGGCGTCATGCTGAAGATGGGCGGCTACGGCTTCATCCGCTTCTCGCTGCCGCTGTTCCCCGATGCCTCGGAATATTTCGCGCCCCTGATGTTCACCCTGTCGATCGTGGCAGTGATCTACACCTCCCTGGTCGCCCTGGTGCAGGAGGATATGAAAAAGCTGATCGCCTATTCGTCGGTCGCGCATATGGGCTTCATCACCCTCGGCACCTTCTCCTTCACCGAGCAGGGCCTGCAGGGCGCGATCATCCAGATGGTCAGCCACGGTATCGTCTCGGGCGCGCTGTTCCTTTGCGTCGGCGTCGTCTACGACCGCCTGCACACCCGCGAGATCGCGCGCTACGGCGGCCTCGTGAACCGCATGCCGGTCTATGCCTTCGTCTTCATGCTCTTCACCATGGCGACGGTGGGCCTGCCCGGAACCTCCGGCTTCGTCGGCGAATTCCTGATCCTGACCGGCACCTTCAAGGCGAGCACGATCGCGACCTTCTTCGCGGCGACCGGGCTGGTGCTGGGGGCGGCCTATTCGCTGCACCTCTACCGCCGGGTGGTGTTCGGGGAACTGGTCCATGCCGACCTCCAGGATATGGAAGACCTGAACTGGCGTGAGAAGGCGACCTTCCTGCCCCTGATGGTCACCGCGCTGTGGATCGGCATCTATCCGACCTACTTCACGGCGGCGACCGATGCCTCGGTGCAGAACCTCGTCACGCAAATCCGTACCAAGATCGCGGCCAATGCGGCGGCCACGCCCGCCGCCGCGCCGGAAGCGGGGAAGACCCACTGATGACGACGCTGTCGACGGATCTCCTGCTGATCCTGCCCGAACTCCTCCTGGCCGGCGGCGCGCTGGCGCTGCTGCTCGTCGGGGCCTATCGGGGCGAGGGCAGTGCCGCCCTGGTGCGTTTCGGGGCCTTCGCCCTGCTGGTCGCGGTCCTGGTGCTGACGCTCTGCGGCGGCGGCCCCAAGCAATTGGGCTTCAACGACATGGTCGTGGTCGACGGGTTCGGCCGCTTCATGAAGGTCCTGGTGCTGATCGGCGCCCTGGTCGCCGTGCCGATGTCGGTGGATTTCTTCCGCCGCGCCGGCTCCGACCAGTTCGAGTATCCGGTGCTGGTGCTGCTGGCCACCCTCGGCATGCTGCTGATGATTTCGGCCAACGACCTGATCACGCTCTATGTCGGGCTGGAGTTGCAATCGCTGGCGCTTTACGTGCTCGCCGCCTTCCTGCGCGACGATGCCAGGTCGACCGAGGCGGGGCTCAAGTATTTCGTCCTCGGCGCGCTGTCGTCGGGCATGCTGCTCTATGGCTGCTCGCTGATCTACGGCTTCTCGGGCACGACCAATTTCGCCGATCTCGCCAAGGGCATCGCGGCGCTCGGCGACAAGGGCGCCTCGATCGGCCTGATCGTCGGCATCGTCTTCCTGGTCGCCGGCCTGGCCTTCAAGGTTTCGGCCGTGCCCTTCCACATGTGGACGCCGGACGTCTACGAAGGCTCGCCGACCCCGGTCACCGCCTTTTTCGCGGCGGCGCCCAAGGTGGCGGCTATGGCCCTGTTCCTGCGCACCCTGGTCTCGCCCTTCGGCGAGATCGCGGGGCAATGGCAGCAGATCATCGTCTTCGTCGCGGTGGCGTCCATGCTGCTCGGCGCCTTCGCGGCGATCGGCCAGAGCAATATCAAGCGCCTGCTGGCCTATTCCTCCATCGGCCACGTCGGCTATGCCCTGGTCGGGCTGGCCGCCGGGGGCGAGCAGGGGATCCGCGGCGTGCTGATCTATATGGCGATCTATCTCGTCATGACGGTCGGCACCTTCGGCGTCATCCTGCTGATGCGGAAAGACGGCAAGCCGGTAGAGACGATCGCCGATTTCGCCGGCCTCGGCCGCAGCCATCCGTGGCTCGCCTTCGTCATGGCCGCCTTCATGTTCTCGTTGGCGGGCGTGCCGCCGCTGGCCGGCTTCTTCGCGAAATTCTATGTCTTCATCGCGGCGATCGAGCAGGGGCTCTATGTCGTCTCGGTGATCGGTATGCTGGCCAGCGCCGTCTCGGCCTTCTACTACCTCCGGGTCGTGAAGATCATGTATTTCGATGCGCCGGCCGGCGCGCTCGAAACCCCGCTGCCGCTCGCCTCGCGCCTGGTGGTCACGGTCAGCGGCGCGCTGACGCTGCTCTACTTCATCGCGCCGGCGCCCCTGGTGGCGGCGGCCGGTGTCGCCGCCAAGACGCTCGTGCCCTGACGGATGGCAGAGACGCTGTACCCAGGGTTCGAACGACCCGCGATCGCCGGCTGGCGCGTTCTCCACTTCCCCGAGCTCGACTCGACGAACGAGGAGGCGCGCCGCCGGGCCCAGCAGGGCGACGAGGGCGACCTCGCCCTCTACGCCGACCGCCAGCATGCCGGCCGCGGCCGCCGCGGCCGCGCCTGGGTCTCGGGCGAGGGCAACCTGTTCCTCAGCTGCCTGCTGCGGCCGGCGGTGGGGCCGGCGCGGGCAGCCGAACTGTCCTTCGCGACCGCGCTTGCCGCCCATGACGCCCTGTCGGCGGCGACCGGGCTCGGTCCGCGCTTTCAGCTGAAATGGCCGAACGATCTCCTGCTCGACGGGGCCAAGGTGGCCGGCATCCTGCTGGAATCGGCGACCGGCCGCGACGGCGGGCTCGAATTCCTGGTCATCGGCATCGGCGTCAACCTGGCGGCCTTCCCGGCGGAAACGCCCTATCCGGCGACCTCGGTCGCCGCGACCCTGGGGCGGGCCGTTGCCCCCCTCGACCTGATCGCGGCCTTTCTGCCCCGCCTGTCCCATTGGATCACGGTCTGGGAACGGGAAGGGTTCGCCGGCATTCGCGATGCCTGGGCGGCCCGTGCTGCCGGCCTCGGCGAGCGCATCACCGTCCGCCTCGCCCATGAGACGCTGGAGGGCGTGTTCTCGGGCCTTCGCCTGGATGGCGCCCTCGACCTGCGCCTCGACAGCGGCGCGGTGCGGGCGGTGACGGCGGGCGACGTCTTCCTGCCCGGCACCGAAGGGGCAGGCCGTTGAGCCGCCGTCCCCCCGCTGCCGCCGCGCCCCGATTGTTCGACCGCCGCCCCCGGGCGGACGAATTGCTGTTCGTGCCGCTGGGCGGTTCGGGCGAGATCGGCATGAACCTGAACCTCTACGGCCATGCCGGCAAATGGCTGATGCTGGATCTCGGCGTCACCTTCGCTGACGAGCGCCTGCCGGGCATCGACCTGGTCCTGCCCGATCCCGCCTTCATCGAGGAGCGGCGCGAGGATCTGATCGCCCTGGTGCTGACCCATGCCCATGAGGATCATATCGGCGCCGTACCCTATCTCTGGGACCGGCTGCGCTGCCCGATCTATGCCACCCCCTTCACCGCCGCCCTGGTGCGGCGCAAGCTGAAGGAAGTGGGGCTCGAACGGGAAGCGGAACTGAACATCCTGCCCATGAACGGGCGGGTCGAGCTTGGCCCCTTCGCCTGCGAACTGGTGACCCTGACCCATTCGATTCCCGAACCGAATGCGGTGGCGATCACCACGAGCCTCGGCACCGTGCTTCATACCGGCGACTGGAAACTGGACCCCGAACCCCTGGTCGGCCCGACGGCGGATGCCCGGCGGCTGGAGGAACTGGGCACCGGCGGCGTCCTGGCCATGGTCTGCGATTCGACCAATGTGTTCTCGCCCGGCACCTCGGGCTCGGAAGCGGCGGTCAGGGACAGCCTGATCGAGATGATCCGCCCGCTGACCGGGCGGGTGGCGGTCACCACCTTCGCCTCCAATGTCGCGCGCATCGCCTCGATCGGGGTCGCCGCCGCCGCCGCCGACCGCCATCTGGTGCTGGTCGGGCGCTCCATGCACCGGGTGGTCGAGGCGGCGAAGGAAACCGGCTATCTCCTGGACCTGCCCCCCGTCCTGGACGAGGACGAGGCGGGATACCTGCCGAAGGACAAGGTGCTCTACCTCTGCACCGGCAGCCAGGGCGAGCCGCGGGGCGCCACCGCCCGCATCGCCCGGGGCGAGCACCGGCACATCGCGCTGGGGCAGGGGGATACGGCGATCTTCTCGTCCAAGATCATTCCGGGCAACGAACTGGCCCTGGGCGAGGTCCACAACCTCCTGGCCCGGGCCGGGGTTCGGGTGATCACGGAAAAGGGCAATTTCATCCATGTCTCGGGCCATCCCAACCGGGATGAACTGGCCGAAATGTACGGCTGGGTGCGGCCGGAGATCGCGGTCCCGGTCCATGGCGAAGCCCGCCACCTGGTCGAACACGCGGCCTTCGCCCGCAGCCTTCAGGTCCGCCATGCCCCGGTGATCGCCAATGGCGACGTGCTGCGCCTCGCCCCGGGCGAGCCCCAGATCATCGGCGAGGTGGAATCGGGCCGTCTCGCCATCGACGGCGAGATCATCGTCGCCATCGACGATCCGGCCATCGTCGCGCGGCGGAAGATCAGCTTCGCCGGCCATGTCGTCGTCACCCTGGTGCTCGACGCCAAGGGCAAGCCGGCGGCGGATCCGGAGGTCGTTCTCGCCGGCCTGGCCGAGGACGAGGAGGCCGATCTGGCCGAGGAGATCGCCGAGGCGGTCGCCGCCGCCCTGCCGCGCGGCAAGGGCGCCGATGCCGACACCATGGCCGAAGCCGCGCGCATGGCCGCGCGGAAAGCCGCCCACCGCCTGACCGGCCGGAAGCCGGTCACCGATGTTCAGGTCATCCGCCTGCGGGGCTGACAGCCATGAGAGGCGGCGGCGGAATGCCTCAGGACCGCGCGGCTTGCCCGCGGCGGCCGGAATGCCTAGAGCGTGTTCGGAATGACCGTCATTCCGAACACGCTCTACTGCTTTGATTTTACGCATCTTCAGACGGCGAACCGGTTTCCACTTCGCCTGAAGATGCTCTAACGTGCGGCCGTCCTCATCAATGGCGGTGACAGCAGCATGACCATCATCGGCGGTATCGTCTTTTTCTCGATCACCTGGTGGCTGGTGTTCTTTGCCGTCCTGCCCTGGGGCGTGCGCAGCCACGAGGAAGACCGGGTCGAGCGCGTGACCGGCGTTCCCGGGGGGATTCCCCATACCCCGCGCCTGGGGCTGAAGGCCCTGATCACGACCGGGATCACCCTGGTTCTGCTGGCGGTCTTCTCGGTGGTGGTCGAATACGACCTCGTGGGCTTCCGCGCCTTCATCGAGGCGAACTGAGGCGGCCGCCGGGCCCCCGGCGGAAGCGCGCCGCCACGTCCCGGCGGCGCGCCCCCTGCATGCTTATTCGTGAACCGTGTAGCTGCCCAGTTCGCACAGATTGATCGCGCGGTCGTCGACGTTGGAGCCGTCCTTGAAGACGGTCTTGATGTCATAGACGCAGGTCGCCCGGCCGTCGGCGACGGTGACCTGGATGCTGTCGCCGGCCGACAGCGTATCGTTGCCCAGGAGATTCTCTTCCCAATTGTTGACGTTGCTGGGCGAGAGATAGAATTCGGTCACCGCCACGCCGGTCGCATTCTTCAGCGTGAAGGCCAGATCCTCGGCCAGCGCGGTTCCGCTGGCGAAGGCAGTGCAAGCAACGACTATTCCGCCCCGGAGGATGGTGGATAGACGCATTTTCTTCTCTTTTCCGATTTCTCTCTCGGATCCCACGATGGCGATCCGCAGATGTGCATCCTGCACGCCCTAAAATTGCCGCAAAATATAAAGCCGTAAATATGAAGTAGTTCACTCGGATCAATTCGGCGCATTTTTTCGGGATTAAAATTCAAGCGCCGAGAATGGTGCTGAATACTGCAAAAAACCTTGCTATTGCGCGGTGCAATATATGCATGGGGCCGCGTGCCGGCGGTCGTGAGGGGCCGATGGCGGAGAAAACAGGAGCATGAGGGGGAATCGGGGGCAGCGCTCGTGACGGCAGGGGCCAGAAAAGGCACAAGGCCCCGTAGGGCCTTGCACAACGCTGCACAGTCGCACTTTCGGTTGGCCATTATGGCTGGCCTTGATGCCCGAAGGCGCTTCCTCCCTAAACTTGGGCGGGTCTATCGACCCCCTCTTTGGTGACAGGGATGCTACTCAACTCCCGCATGGGAGTCACGCGCTTTCGTCATGGATGCTCCGAAAAAGTGCAACATGCCCCTTAAAGAGGCTAAAGGGAGGGCAGAATCTGGACGAGTGTCCGAATATATACTGTTGGCCTCATACTAAAGTCTAGGGAGAGGCGATTCGCCGCGGGGGCAGGGGCCGGCATTGGCACGGCATGATTTCCACGGTCAGGCGATTGCGCGACCGCGCCGTTTTCCCTACCTTCGCCGCCTGATCAACGAGAAATCCGCCATGCGTCTGTCCCGCTATTTCCTGCCCACGCTCCGGGAAAACCCGGCCGAGGCCCAGATCGTCTCCCACCGCCTGATGCTGCGCGCCGGACTGGTGCGCCAGTCGGCCGCCGGCATCTATTCCTGGCTGCCGCTGGGGCTCAAGGTGCTGCGCAATATCGAGCGCATCGTGCGCGAGGAGCAGAACCGGGCCGGCGCCATCGAACTGCTGATGCCGACCATCCAGTCGGCCGACCTGTGGCGGGAATCGGGCCGCTATGATGCCTATGGCAAGGAGATGCTGCGCATCACCGACCGCCACGAGCGCGAGATGCTCTACGGCCCGACCAACGAGGAACTGATCACCGCGATCGTCCGCGACAGCATCAAGTCCTACCGCGACCTGCCGCGGAACCTCTATCACATCCAGTGGAAGTTCCGCGACGAGGTGCGCCCCCGCTTCGGCGTGATGCGCGGCCGCGAATTCCTGATGAAGGACGCCTATTCCTTCGACATCGACAAGGCCGGCGCCCGCAAGGCCTATGAGAAGATGTTCGTCGCCTATCTGCGCACCTATGCCCGCCTGGGCCTGAAGGCGATCCCGATGGCGGCCGACACCGGCCCGATCGGCGGCGACATGAGCCATGAATTCATCATCCTGGCCGAGACCGGCGAAAGCGCCGTCTTCTGCCATGGGGACCTGGTCGACTACGACATCCTGGGCCAGGAGATCGATTTCGAGGGCGATCTTGGCCCGATCATCGAGCGCTGGACCGGGCTTTACGCCGCGACCGACGAGAAGCACGACGAAGCCCGCTTCGAGGCCGATGTTCCGGCTGAAAAGCGGATCGCGGCGCGCGGCATCGAGGTCGGCCATATCTTCTATTTCGGCACGAAATATTCGAAGCCCATGGGCGCCGTCGTCGCCGGCCCGAACGGCGAGCCGGTGGACCTGGAGATGGGTTCCTACGGCATCGGCGTGTCGCGCCTGATCGGCGCCATCATCGAGGCCAGCCACGACGACAACGGCATCATCTGGCCGGAAAGCGTCGCCCCCTTCAAGGTCGCCCTGATCAACCTGAAGTCGGGCGATGCCACCGTGGATGCGGCCTGCGACAAGCTCTATGCCCAGCTCGAAGCCGCCGGGATCGAGACGCTGTACGACGATACGGCGGAACGCGCCGGCTCGAAGTTCGCGACCGCCGATCTGATCGGCCTGCCCTGGCAGGTCCATGTCGGGCCGCGCGGCCTTGCCAACGGCATCGTCGAGGTCAAGAACCGCAAGACCGGCGAGCGGCGCGAAGTGGCGATCGATCAGGTGGCGGCGGCGCTCGGCTGACCGGCTGCGCTTCGCGCCCCTCACCCCGGGCCTCTCCCCGCAAGCGGGGCGAGGGAGGTGGGGCAGCGCGGGGCCGGTTCCCTCGCCCCGCTTGCAGGGAGAGGGTTAGGGTGAGGGGAATACCATCCCACACGGGCACAGGGAGTAAGGCATGTTCCGTCGCTTCGAATGGATGCTGGCCGGGCGCTACCTGCGGGCCAGGCGCCAGGAAGGCTTCATCTCGATCATCGCCTGGTTCTCCCTGCTCGGGATCGGCCTCGGGGTCGCCACCCTGATCATCGTGATGGCGGTGATGAACGGCTTCCGGGCCGAGTTGATGGGCCGCATCCTGGGCATCAACGGCCATGTCATCGTCCAGTCCCAGGTCGGGCCGGTGATGGATTACGAGGGGCTGGCGCTCAAGTTCGAAACCCTGCCCGAGGTCGTCTCGGCCATGCCCATGGTCGAGGCGCAGGTGATGGTGACGGCCCGGGGCCAGGCCGGCGGCGGCCTGGTGCGCGGCCTGTCCAAGGCCGATCTCGCGCGCCTGCCGCTGGTCGCCGACAATATCGTCGCCGGCACCATCGACGACTTCGAGGGCGACGACGTGGTGATGATCGGCAACCGCATGGCCGAACGCATGGGCGTCAATGTCGGCGACACGGTGACCATCCTGTCGCCCAACGGCACCGCGACCGTGGTCGGCACCACGCCGCGCATGAAGGCTTACCGGGTGGTCGGCCTGTTCAGCCTGGGCATGGCGGAATATGACGGCACCTTCGTCTTCATGCCGATCGACCATGCCCGCGCCTTCTTCCGCACCGGGGCCGGGGTTTCGGCGATCGAGGTCATGCTGCGGAACCCGGACCTGTCCAATGACGTCGCCCTGAAGCTCAAGGGGCTGGCGCCGGGCCTGCGGACGGTGACCTGGCAGGTGCTGAACGCCACCTTCTTCGGCGCGCTGGCGGTCGAGCGCAACGTGATGTTCCTGATC
Organism: Zavarzinia compransoris; assembly: GCF_003173055.1. Taxonomy (NCBI): domain Bacteria; kingdom Pseudomonadati; phylum Pseudomonadota; class Alphaproteobacteria; order Rhodospirillales; family Zavarziniaceae; genus Zavarzinia; species Zavarzinia compransoris. The sequence goes on along the minus strand of NZ_QGLF01000001.1, from coordinate 938,331 downwards.
CTGACCCTGATCATCGTGGTGGCCGCCTTCAATATCATCTCGTCCCTGATCATGCTGGTGAAGGACAAGGGCAGGGGCATCGCCATCCTGCGCACCATGGGGGCGACACGGGGCGCGATCATGCGCGTGTTCCTGATCTGCGGCGCCTCGATCGGCGTCATCGGCACGCTGGGCGGCTTCGCCCTCGGCGTGCTGTTCTGCGACAATATCGAGGCGATCCGCCAGTTCCTGCAAAGCCTGACGGGGGCGCGGCTGTTCCCGGACGAGATCTATTTCCTGTCGCGCATTCCGGCAAAGATGGAGGTGGGCGAGGTCGCGACCGTGGTCGCCATGGGCTTCGCCCTGTCGTTCCTGGCCACGCTCTATCCCTCGTGGCGGGCGGCCCGGCTCGACCCGGTGGAGGCGCTGCGCCATGAGTGAGCCGAGCCTGCACCTTCAAGGCATCACCCGCACCTTCATCCAGGGGGCGGAGCGGCTGGACGTGTTGCGCGGGGTCGATCTCACCCTGCACCCGGGCGAGATCGTCGCCCTGGTCGGCCCGTCCGGCACCGGCAAGTCGACCTTGCTGCATATCGCCGGCCTGCTGGAACGGCCGACCGCGGGCAAGGTCGTCGTCGTCGGCACCGCGGCCGGCGACCTGTCGGACAAGGAGCGGACGCGGCTGCGCCTGTCCCGGCTCGGTTTCGTCTATCAGTTTCACCACCTGCTGCCGGAATTCACCGCGCTCGAAAACGTCATGATGCCGCAATTGATCGCGGGCACGGGCAAGGGCCGGGCCCGGCAGCGGGCGGACGAATTGCTGGCCAAGGTCGGCCTGTCGCCCCGGGCCGGGCATCGCCCGGCGAAACTGTCGGGCGGGGAACAGCAGCGGGTCGCCATCGTCCGGGCCCTGGCCAACCGGCCGAAGGTCCTGCTGGCGGACGAGCCGACCGGCAATCTGGACGAGCGCACGGCCGATCTCGTGTTCGGGGAATTGCTGCACCTGGTCCGGGACGAGGGCCTGTCGGCCCTGATCGCCACCCATAATCCGGCGCTGGCGGCGCGCATGACCCGCACGGTCACCATGCACGAAGGGCGTTTGATCCCGGCCTGAATGGCTTAAGATCGGGCTCGTTCAGGAGAGTCTTTTCATGGCCCATGCCGGCTTCGTGCATTTGCGCGTCCACACCGCTTTTTCCCTGTCCGAGGGGGCGATCCCGGTCAAGAAACTGGTCGGCCTGGTCGCCAAGGCGAAGATGCCGGCGGTGGCGGTGACCGACAGCAACAATCTGTTCGGCGCCCTGGAATTCTCCGACACGGCGGTGAAAAGCGGGCTGCAGCCGATCATGGGCGTGCAATTGTCGATCGCGCCCCCGGGCAGCACCGACCCGCGCGCCGGCCGCCGGCCGGACCCGGATCCGATCGTGCTGCTGGCCCAGAATGCGGCCGGGCTGGCCAATCTTCTCAGGCTTTCGAGCGCCGCCTATACCGATCCCGACCACGGCCGCCCGCCGGAAGTGGCCATCGAGCGCCTGGCGGAAGCGACCGAGGGCCTGCTGTGCCTCGCCGGCGGCGCCAAGGGCCCGGTCGGGCGCCTGTTGTTCGAGGGGCAGAAGGATGCGGCGCGCGAATTGCTGGCCCGCTTCGAGGCGCTGTTCCCCGGCCGTCTCTATATCGAGATCCAGCGCCACGGCATGGAAGACGAGGAGGCGACCGAAGCCGACCTGATCGACCTTGCCTATGAACGCAACCTGCCCCTGGTCGCAACCAACGACTGCTATTTCGCCGACGAGGGCGCCTATGCCGCCCATGACGCGCTGCTGTGCATCGCCGAGGGCTCGACCGTCGGCAATACGGAACGCCGGCGCCTGACCCCCGGGCATCGCTTCCGATCCGCCGAGGAGATGCGCGAGCTTTTCGCCGACCTGCCGGAGGCTGTGGACAATACCCTGGTGATCGCAAGGCGCTGTGCGGTCCGCGCCAAGACCCGCGGCCCCCTGCTGCCGCCCTTTCCCTGCGGCGAGGGCCACGACGAGATCAGCGAATTGCGCCGCACGGCGACCGAGGGCCTGCACATGCGCCTCGCGAAACATGTCTTCACGCCTGAAATGGATGAGGAAAAGCGCAAGGAAACCGCCGTACCCTATTGGGAACGCTTGGAATTCGAGCTGGGGATCATCATCAGGATGAAATTCCCCGGCTATTTCCTGATCGTGTCCGACTTCATCCAATGGGCGAAGCGCCAGGGCATCCCGGTGGGGCCGGGGCGCGGGTCGGGGGCGGGTTCGCTGGTCGCCTGGGCCTTGCAGATCACGGATGTGGATCCCTTGCGCTTCGGCCTGCTGTTCGAGCGGTTCCTGAACCCCGAGCGCGTGTCCATGCCCGACTTCGACATCGACTTCTGCCAGGACAAGCGCGACCGCGTGATCCGCTACGTGGTCGAGAAATACGGCCAGGACAAGGTCGCCCAGATCATCACCTTCGGTAAGCTGCAAGCCCGCGCGGTGATGCGCGACGTCGGCCGCGTGCTCGAAATGCCGCTCGGGCAGATCGACAAGCTGGCCAAGATGGTGCCGAACAATCCGGCCAACCCGGTCACCCTGGAACAGGCGATCGAGATGGAGCCCCGGCTCCAGCAGGCCCGGGACGAGGACGAGACGGTCAAGCGCCTGATCGATATCGCCCTGAAGCTGGAAGGGCTCTATCGCCATGCCTCGACCCATGCCGCCGGCGTGGTGATCGGCGACCGGCCGCTGGTCGATCTCGTGCCGCTTTACCGCGATCCGCGCTCCGACATGCTGGTCACCCAATACAACATGAAATGGGTGGAGCCGGCGGGCCTGATCAAGTTCGACTTCCTGGGCCTGAAGACCCTGACCGTGCTGGATCTGGCCGTGCGCCTGATCGCCAACCGGGGCATCACCATCGATCTGGCCGCGACCGCGCTCGAAGACAAGAAAAGCTACGAGATCCTGGCCAGGGGCGACACGGTCGGCGTGTTCCAGCTCGAATCGTCCGGCATGCGCGATGCGCTGAAAAAGCTGAAGCCCGACTGTTTCGAAGACATCGTCGCCATGGTCGCGCTCTACCGCCCGGGCCCGATGGACAATATCCCGAAATACATCGCCTGCAAGCACGGGGAGGAGGCGCCGGACTACCTGCACCCCAAGCTCGAAGGGGTACTGAAGGAAACCTACGGCGTCATCATCTACCAGGAACAGGTGATGCAGATCGCCCAGATCCTGGCCGGCTATTCGCTGGGCGAGGCGGACCTGCTCCGCCGCGCCATGGGCAAGAAGATCAAGGAGGAGATGGACCAGCAGCGCATCCGCTTCGTGCAGGGCGCGGAGGCGCGCGGCGTCGACCCGAAGAAGGCGGATGAGATCTTCGACCTCGTCAACAAATTCGCCGGCTACGGCTTCAACAAGAGCCACGCCGTCGCCTATGCCCTGGTCGCCTATCACACCGCCTATCTGAAGGCCAATTACCCGGTCGAATTCATGGCCGCGATCATGACCCTCGACCTTGCGAATACGGACAAGCTGAACGTCTTCCGCCAGGAACTAGGGCGGATGAAGATCCCGCTGCTCCAGCCCGACATCAACCGTTCCGACGCCGATTTCGCGGTCGAGGCGCAGGACGGCGGCAGCTATGCCATCCGCTATGCGCTGGCCGCGATCAAGATCATCGGCCATGACGCGATCGAGAAAGTCCTGACCGAGCGCAAGAGCAACGGCCTGTTCAAATCCGTGGCGGATTTCGCCAACCGGCTGGACCCCAAGTGGCTGAACCGCCGCCAGGTCGAAAACCTGGCCAAGGCCGGCGCCTTCGACAGCCTGGAAAAGAACCGGGCACGGGTCTGCACCGGGGCGGAAGCGGTGGTGCGCTTTGCCGATGTCGCCACGCGGGAGCGCGAATCGCAGCAGGAAAGCCTGTTCGGCGGCGGGGCGGCGGGGCCTGCCGACACCCTGGCCCTGCCGGCGGTGCCGCCCTGGTCGGCCATGGACCAGTCGGCCAATGAATTCGAGGCGATCGGCTTCTATCTCTCGGCGCACCCGATGGACGGCTACGGCAAGTCGCTGGACCGCCTGGGGATCACCCGGCTCGGCCAGGTGGAGCGGCGCATCGCCGGCGGCCAGAGCAAGCTGCGCATCGCCGGCATCGTCCTCTCGCGCCAGGAAAAAGTCGCGAAGAGCGGCAACCGCTTCGCCTTCGTCAAGCTGACGGACCAGAGCGGCGTGGTCGAGCTGACGGTCTTTTCCGAGGTCCTGGTGATGAGCCGCGACCTGCTCGAACCCGGCACGCCGGTGCTGGTCGAGGTCGAGGGCCGGATCGACGGCGAGATGGTCCGCATGATGACCCAGAGCATTCAGTCGCTGGACAAGGTGGTGGCCAACAGCGCCGCCGGTGTCCGCCTCTATCTCGCCGACGCCAAGGCGGCGGAGGGGATGAAGGGAATGCTGGCCAAGGTGCCCAAGGGCAAGGGCCGCATCGCCCTCGTCCTCGGCTTTCCCGAGGAGGAGCGGGAGTTGGAGTTCGAGTTGCCGGACCGCTTCGCCGTCAGCCCCTCGATCGTCCAGAATCTGCGCTCCATGCCGGGGATCGAGCGGGTGGTGGAACTGTAGCGGTACCTGGTGGCGATCCCGGCCGCGGCCTTCAAACTCGGGAGCGCGGACAGATGCCGTACCTGATCGAAGATGCGCCGGAAATCGTTCTGGCCAGTGGCCGGAAATGGCGCGGGGCTGGTAGCAAATTTGCTATCGACCGAGATGGAGGCTCTTATCTCTCGTATTTATTTAAGGATGAGAACAGGGATAAGGGAGATTATCATCGGGTTTTTTGCTTTGTAAGCGCAGGTAAGTCGATTTTTCTAAACGTATCCAGTTCATTCATTGGCGGAGATTGGAGGAAAAGGTCATTCTTCATATTCGGTTTTACCTCAATGGCATTTCTTGACATGGAATTCAGGCGTATTGGCGGTTATCCCTCGATTTACCCAGCGCAAAGCGCCTTGAGCGACAACGAGAGAACATCTCTCCTTTTAATGGCGATGCGAGCGTTGATCGACTATGGCCAAGTTGTCAATTCACCAGAGGATCGGGCGCAAGGCGCCACAACCTATGTCGGGCAGAACGTAGAGAGGACCGGAAGTATCCCCGATACGTATCTCTCCTGCGAAGAAATTGAAGAAATTACCAGGAGTATTTATTGAAGAATCAATAGTTATCGCCGGGGATTTTTATAATTTAAACGATGAAGTTGTATTTATTATTTCAGAATCGGTATTCCACCGTCAGGCCGAAGGTGCGGGGATCGCCGGGGACGACGACCACGGCGCCGACGTTGTAGGGCAGGCCGGCGGCGGCGGTGAAGTAATTCTCGTCGAACAGGTTGCGCACCCAGAGGCTGGCGCGCCAGCGCTCGTCGGCACTGCCGAGGCCGAGGCGGGCGTCGGCGAGGCCGAAGGCGGGCACGATGGTTTCCCGCGACGACGGATCGGTGTTGTAGCTTGAACGATAGGCATAGCTCGCGCCGATGAAGCCGATCAATGCGTTGCCCGCCCAGGTGCCCAGCGGGCGGGCATAGTCGGCGCTGACGAAGGCGGTCCACAGCGGGGCGGCGCGCAGGCGCCGGCCGGCCAGATCGGCGGTGCAGAGCCGGCCGGCCGCCACCGCCTGCTCGGGCGGGCAGGGGGCATCGGCGTAGGACAGGATCTTGGTGTCGTTGTAGGAGACGGAGCCGGTCAGGCGGAGGCCGTCGAGCGGGATCGCCTCCACCTCCACCTCGATGCCGCGGGCGCGCAGGCGCCCGACATTGCCGAGATAGGTGGTGAAGGTGGTGCGATCGACCAGGGACGACTGGTAGTCGTCGACGATCGTCCAATAGAGCGCGGTGTTCACCTGCAGGCGCTGGTCGAACAGGCCGGCCTTCAGGCCCAGTTCATAGCTCGTGGTCTTTTCCGGGGCGACGCGGCGGCTGACCCCGTCGCTGACCGAGGCGAAATTGATCCCGCCCGCCTTGTAGCCGGTCGCGACCAGGGCATAGGCGAGAACGCTCTCGGTCAGGTGCCAGCCGGCGCTGAACAGGCCCGACAGATTGTCTTGCCAAGTCCGCTCGCTGAAGGCGCCGGGCTTGAAGAAGGACTGCCGCGCCAGATCGTCCAGGGCCTCGATGCCAAGGCCGAGGATGCTGCCGCCGCCGCTCTGCCAGGCGCGGAAATCCCCCTCGCGCCAGTCGGCGGTATAGCGGAGCCCCGCGGTCAGGGCGAAGCGCTGGTCGATGTTCCAGGTCGCCTGGCCGAAGCCGGCCAGGCTTTCGGTCCTGGGGCTGGCCGCCTGATGATCGGTGAAACCGTCGAACAGCCGGCTCGCCTCCGGGTAGAGGAGCAATCGGTCGATCGGGGCGATGCCGGTGAAATTCGCCAGTGTCGGCCCGGCGTCCGCACCGAGTTCGATGGTTTGCAGGCTTTCGCTGTCCTGGCGGAAATAATAGGCGCCGACGAGAGTGTCGATCGTTTCCCCCCCGCGGGAGGCGAGGCGGATTTCCTGGGAGAATTGCTGCTGGTCGACCGAGGTGCCGAACTGGCGCACGGCATCGGTGGCATTGTAGTCGCCGTCGAAATGCGGCTCGAAGCGCCAGCGCCGCCAGGCGGTGATCGCGGTCAGGAGATGATCGCCGATTTCCCACTGCACTTCGGCGGCGATGCCGTCTTCCGACATCTGGCTCGTCTGCGGGGCATCGACGCTGCTCTCCCGGCGGCTGGAATCGAGGGGGCCGGGATCATAGCCGACCCGGGCCAGGCGCTCGGCATAGCCGTTGGGAAAGGGGCTGCCGTCCGGCTGGGTGGTGATGGCGTGGGAGAGAAGCTGGACGCAGCAATCGCCGTCCTGCTCGCTGTGATCGACGATCAGGCGCAGGCTGAAACGGTCGTCCGGCACCCACAGCACCTGCCCGCGTAGCGAGAGATCGTTGTAATCGTTCAAATCCCGGGCGGCGCGCGATGCCGGATTGGTATTCTCGACGAAACCGTCCCGCCGTGTGTAGGTGCTCGACAGGCGCAGCGCCACCGTGTCCGAGACCGGGCCAGTCACCACGGCCTGGACCTGGCCATAGTCGTAATGGCCATAGGACAGGCGCAGCCAGCCGCCGGGCTCGAAGTCGGGCGGGGCGGTGGTGATCGACAGGGCGCCGGCCGAGGTGTTCCGCCCGAACGTCGTGCCCTGGGGGCCGCGCATGACCTCGATCCGGTCGAGATCGAAGAGCGTGGCGGTTAGGGCGCCGGGCCGGGCGCGGTAGACCCCGTCGACGAAAACGCCGACCGCACTTTCAAGTCCCTCCGTCGCCAGCGAATTGCCGAGGCCCCGGATCGAGAAACTGGCATTGCGATAGCTGGGGGTGAAGACCTGGGCGTTCGGGATCTGGGTATAGAACTGGCCGGCCGAATCCGTCGCCCGCGCCTTCAGGGTCTCACCCGAGACCACGGAGACGGGCAGGGGCACATCCGCCGCCATTTCCGGCCGTCGCCGCGCCGTCACCTCGACCGGGTCCAACTCGATGACGATCACCGGGGCGGCGGCGGAGAGGGCTGCGGCTGCCGAGTCGGCGGGATCGGCTGTCTCCGCCAGGCCGTGGGCTGCACCGAACACCAAGGCGGTACTGCCGACCGCCATTACCCCACGCCGCAACAGACCCACGAAGACGCCCCCGATGACCAGATTGTCCTGGTGTAATCGGCGGATTCGAACCGGACAACGAGGATTGGCGCCGGGCTGGGGCAGGTCAGGCTTGCCGGCGCAGATCGCGGTAGAGGGCGGGGGCACTCCAGGGGGCGGCGCCCTGTTCGGCGGCACGGATCAGGGCGATGATCCGCTGGTTGACCGGGGCGCGCCGGCCCAGCCCGGCGGCCAGGGCCAGGATTTCGCCGTTGATGTAATCGACTTCGGTGCGGCGCCCGGCGGCCAGATCGTCGGCCATGGACGAACGGGCGTGGCGGTCCACCCGGGGCGCGCCGCCCCGGGCGCTGACCCGGCGGAACAGCCAGTCGGGCAGGGACAGCACCAGCGGCATGTGCCGGGGCGGCAGCGGGCCCAATTGCGCGGGCGCGATGCCGGCCAGCTTTAGCAGGGAAAGCGCCTCGCGCTGGCACAGTGCGACGGCGCGGCGATAATCCCGCGCGGCCAGCTGCGCCGCCAGCGGCAGGCCGGACAGGGCATTCACCGCATTGTTGAGGTTGATCAGCAGCTTGGCCCAGAGCACCGCCGTCATGGCGCGATGCAGGGAGACGGTCAGGCCCGCGGCGGCGAAGGCGGGCATCACCGCCTGGATCGCCGGATGGTCCTCGATCGCGATGGCGCCGCTGGTGCCCTGGTGCAGGTGCCCGGGGGCGGGTTCGGCCACATTGAAGGGCACCATGCCGGCCAGCACGGTCCGGCCCGGCAGCAGGGCGCGCAGGCGCTCCGGGTTGGAGACGCCGTTCTGGAGGCTGACGACCGCGGCGTCCGGCCGGGCGTGGGCGGCGATATCGGCCGCCGCCGCCTCGGTCGCCGGGCTTTTCACGGCGAGGAAAATCAGGTCGGCGCCGGCCAGCGCCTCGGGCGTCGTGGCCAACTGAAGCGCCGCCGCCTCGATGCCGAACCGTCGGCCGTCGAGATCGGTCACGGTCAGGCCGTGGGCGCGCAGGGCCTCGATCTGGCGCGGCCGGCCGATGAAGGTGACGTCGGCTCCGGCGGCGGCCAGGCGCCCGCCGACATAGCCGCCGATCAGCCCCGCCCCCAGGATGGCGATACGCTTGTTGCCGGTCATGATCCTGCCGTCCTCTCCCCACGTATTCTGGCCCACGTATTTTGGCTATAATGCCAGAACAGGCGCCGCTCAAATGTCGGCTTGTTGACAATTGCCGGCCCCCCGGCACCGCCCCATGCGGTTTTGAACCTTGCTTTTGCCGGGTATTGGGGGTAATAGGCGCGCCATTCCACACGTGGGGTTTGCGGCTGCGGAAGGGTTCCGCCGTCGCTCCGGTGTCCGGATTTCCGGACGACATCCCACGGAGGCTCAACCGGAAAAGGTACAGATCATGGCCGTTCCTTCGTTCTCCATGCGCCAGCTCCTCGAAGCCGGCGTTCACTTCGGTCACCAGACTCACCGCTGGAACCCGCGCATGGCGCCGTTCCTGTTCGGCGTGCGCAACAATATCCACATCATCGACCTGGGCCAGACGGTGCCGATGCTGCACCGCGCGCTGCAGGCGATTCGCGACGTCGTCGCCGGCGGCGGCCGCGTGCTCTTCGTCGGCACCAAGCGCACCGCCCAGCAGCCGATCGCCGATGGGGCGGCCCGCTGCGGCCAGTATTACGTGAACCACCGCTGGCTCGGCGGCATGCTGACCAACTGGAAGACCATCTCCCAGTCGATCAAGCGCCTGAAGTCGCTCGACGAGCAGCTCCAGGGCGAGGCGCTCGGCCTCACCAAGAAGGAGCAGCTGAACCTGCAGCGCGAGAAGGAAAAGCTGGAACGCGCGCTCGGCGGCATCAAGGAGATGGGCGGCCTGCCCGACATCATCTTCATCATCGACACCAACAAGGAAGACATCGCCATCCAGGAAGCCAACAAGCTGGGCATCCCGGTGGTCGCGATCGTCGACAGCAATTCCAACCCGGCCGGCATCACCTATCCGGTGCCGGGCAATGACGACGCGCTGCGCGCCGTCACCACCTATTGCGATCTGGTCGCCCGCGCGGTCCTCGACGGCATTCAGGCCGAGCTGACCGCGGCCGGCGTCGACATCGGCGGCATTGAAGAGCTGGTCGATGTCGAGGCGGAAGAAGCCGCCCTCCAGGCCGCCGAGGCCGAAGCCTCGGGCGAGGCGGCCCAGGCGTAAAGCCCGGGCCCCGCTCCTGATCGCAGAACCGACAGAAAGGTAGATCCCATGGCTGAGGTTTCAGCGGCCCTCGTGAAGGACCTGCGCACGAAGACCGGCGCCGGCATGATGGACTGCAAGAAGGCGTTGGCCGAAAACGGCGGCGACATCGAGCAGGCGATCGACTGGCTGCGCAAGAAGGGCCTGTCGGCCGCCGCCAAGAAGGCCGACCGCGTCGCCGCGGAAGGCCTCGTCGCGGTCGCCTCGAACGGCGCCAAGGCCGCCGTCGTCGAAGTGAACTCGGAAACCGACTTCGTCGCCCGCAACCCGGCGTTCCAGTCGTTCGTCGCGACCGTCGCCCAGGTCGCGATCGATGCCGGCTCGGACATCGAGGCGGTCGCCGCCGCGGCCTATCCGGGCGCGGACAAGCCGGTGAAGGACGAGCTGACCAACCTGATCGCCACCATCGGCGAGAACATGAACCTGCGCCGCGCTTCGGTTCTCGAAGTGCCGCAGGGCGTGGTCGCGTCCTACATCCATTCCGCCACGGCCCCGGGCCTTGGCCGCATCGGCGTGCTCGTCGCCCTCGAATCGGCGGCGCCGGCCGACAAGCTGGAAGTGCTGGGCAAGCAGATCGCCATGCACATCGCGGCCACCAACCCGGCCTCGCTGGACGTCGCCTCGCTCGACCAGTCGCTGATCGCCCGCGAGCGTGACGTGCTGACCGAACAGGCCCGCGCCTCGGGCAAGCCGGACAATATCATCGAGAAGATGATCGAAGGCCGCATCCGCAAGTACTATGAGGAAGTCGTGCTCCTGGAGCAGGTCTTCATCATCGACGGCGAGACCAAGGTGAGCAAGGCCGTCGAGGCCGCTGCCAAGGACGCCGGCAGCCCGATCAAGGTCACCGGCTTCGTCCGCTACGCGCTCGGCGAAGGCATCGAGAAGCAGGTCTCCGACTTCGCCGCCGAAGTGGCCGCGCAGGCCGCCCGCTGACCGACCGGCAACAAGGGCCCGGCGCTTGCGGCGCCGGGCCTTTTTTGTGCCCGGATTCGGCGCCAGAAACAAATTCGCCATCAGCGGCCGTTCCCGTTGGCCGGCCGCCGGTCAGATGATATACCCCGTGACCAGCCCGGCCGCCCGGCCGGGCCGGAAGCCGCTCGCGCCTGGATCGATCCCCCATGACCACCGTGCCGAAATTCCGCCGCATCATGCTGAAAGTCTCGGGCGAGGCCCTGATGGGCGCCCAGGCCTATGGCATCGATCAGGAAACGGTGGATCGCATCGCCCGCGACATCAAGGGGGCCTATGACCTCGGCATCGAGATCTGCCTCGTCATCGGCGGCGGCAACATTTTCCGCGGCCTGTCCAAGGCGGCCCACGGCATGGAACGCGCCACCGCCGATTACATGGGCATGCTGGCGACGGTGATGAACGCGCTCGCGCTCCAGAGCGGGCTCGAGAAGTTCGGCCTGCAGACCCGCGTCGTCTCCGCCATTCCCATGACCTCGGTGTGCGAGCCCTATATCCGCCGCCGCGCCATCCGCCACATGGAAAAGGGCAGGGTGGTGATCTTCGCCGCGGGCACCGGCAATCCCTTCTTCACCACCGATACGGCGGCGACGCTGCGCGCCATCGAGATGGGCTGCGACGTAATGCTGAAGGGGACCCAGGTCGACGGCGTCTATTCCGCCGATCCGAAGCGCGATCCGGACGCCACGCGCTATGACGAACTGACCTATCAGGAAGTGCTGGCCCGGGACCTGCGGGTCATGGATGCCTCGGCCATCGCGCTCGCCCGCGACAACCGCATCCCGATCCTGGTCTATAGCCTGTCCGAACCCGTGGTCTCCGTCCTCACCGGCGAGGCCAAATCGACCATCATCAGGGAAGGGGAGTAACACCTTGTCCGACGAGCCCGATCTCGACGCGATCGAGCGGCGCATGAATGGCGCCGTCGAGAACCTGAAGCATGAATTCGCGGGGCTGCGCACCGGCCGCGCTTCGCCGAACCTGCTCGATCCGATCACGGTCGAGGTTTACGGCGCGCAGATGGCGATCAATCAGGTGGCGTCGATCTCGGTGCCGGAGTCGCGCATGCTCTCGGTCTCGGTGTGGGACCGCGGCTCGGTCTCGGCCGTCGAGAAGGCGATCCGCAATTCCGGCCTCGGCGTCAATCCGGTGGTCGACGGCACGCTGATCCGCATTCCGATCCCGGAACTGAACCAGGAGCGGCGCCAGGAAATGGTGAAGCTCGCCTCGAAATATACCGAACAGGCCCGCGTCGCCGTGCGCAATGTGCGCCGCGACGGCATGGATCAGCTGAAAAAGCTCGAAAAAGACAGCAAGATTTCCGAGGACGATCACAAGATCTACGCCGACGAAGTCCAGGATATGACCGACAAGGCGATCGCCGTCATCGACGCGGCGCTGGCTTCGAAGGAAAAGGAAATCCTGCAGGTCTGAGCCCTGGGCGGACCCGGCAGGGGGACGGTACCGGATGATGAAACCGGCGATCGAGCAACGGGATGCGGCCCTGCCGCGCCATGTCGCCGTCATCATGGACGGCAACGGGCGCTGGGCGAAGGCGCGCCTGCTGCCCCGCGTCGTCGGCCACCAGCGCGGCTCGGAAGCCGTGCGCCGGGTGGTCGAGGCGGCGGCCGACTTCAATATCGAATATCTGACCCTCTATGCCTTTTCCTCGGAAAACTGGAAGCGGCCGGAGGCGGAGATCGGCGACCTGATGGGGCTGCTGCGGCTCTATCTCCGCCGTGACCTCGCCGAACTCCATGCCAACGGCGTGCGCATCCGCGTGATCGGCGACCGCGCCCGGCTCGCGCCCGACATTCTCGGCCTGATCGACCAGGCGGAGAGCAAGACCCGCGACAACCGCCGCCTGACGGTGACGCTGGCGATTTCCTACGGCGGGCAGGCCGAGATCGTGCGTGCCGCCCGCTCCCTGGCCGAGGATGTCGCCGCCGGCCGCCTGGCGCCGGCCGCGATCGACGAGGCGCTGTTCGCCAGCCGGCTGGAGACCGCGGGCATTCCGGATCCCGACCTGGTGATCCGGACCTCGGGCGAGAAGCGCCTGTCGAATTTCCTGCTGTGGCAGGCGGCCTATGCCGAATTCATCTTTGTCGATACGCTGTGGCCGGACTTCGGGCGCGAGGAACTGGCATCGGCGCTGCGCGAATACCAGCAGCGCGACCGCCGCTTCGGCGCGCGCAAGGAATGACCCGGTCCGCGTGACCGGGAAGGAATGACGGGGGGCATGGGCGCAACGATCGAGAGCAGGCTGCCGGGCCGGGATCTCTCCCTGCGGGTGGCATCCGGCACCGTGCTGGCCCTGGTCGGCCTCGGCGCCGTTCATGCCGGGGGCGGGTGGTTCGTGGCCCTGGTGACCGTCATCGCCTTTCTGCTGGTCTATGAATGGGACCGCATCGCCGAAGGCGACGGGCTGGGCGACATGGCCCGGCTGCATGGCGCCTTCGTCGGCGCGGCGCTGGCCGTCGGCGTCTTCGGCCTGTTTGCGGTCGCCCTCGGCGTCGTTGCCGTCGGCGCCGCCGTTTCCTGGTGGTTCGCGGCGAAACGCGGCCTGCGCCGGCCCTGGCCGGTGCTGGCCGTGCCCTATGTCGCGCTGCCCTGCCTGTCGATGCTGTGGCTGCGCTTCGATGCCGAGGCGGGAACGGAACTGACCTATTGGCTGCTGGTCTCGATCTGGGCGACCGATACCGGGGCCTATGCCGCCGGCCGCACCATCGGCGGGCCGAAGCTGGCGCCGCGCATCAGCCCGAAGAAGACCTGGGCCGGGCTGATCGGCGGCGTGGCGGCGGCGATCGTCGCCGGCGGCCTGACCGCCTGGATCGTCGGCCTGCCCGATCCCCTGGCCTTCGCGCTGGTCAGCGGCATCGTCGGCGCCTGGAGCCAGCTCGGCGACCTGTCGGAAAGTGCCGTGAAGCGCCATTTCGGCGTGAAGGATTCGAGCAACCTGATCCCCGGCCACGGCGGTTTCCTGGACCGGCTGGACGGCCTGCTCTTCGCCGCCCCCGCCGCCGCGCTGGCCGTGCTGGTCGGAGCGCTGTGATGGCGAGGCGCGTCACCGTGCTCGGCTCCACCGGTTCGGTCGGGACCAGCACCCTCGATCTCGTCGGCCGCAACCCGGACCAGTTCGAGGTCGCGGCCCTGGTCGCCCACCGGCGCCTGGACGTGCTGGTCGAGCAGGCCCGGCGCTTCCGTCCCGCCTTCGTCGCCAGTGCCGACGAGGCGGCCCTGCCGGCCCTGCGCGAGGCCCTGGCCGGCCTCGGCATCGAGGTCGGCGTCGGCCCGGGGGCGGTGGTCGAGGCGGCGAAAGTGCCGGCCGACCTCGTCATGTCGGCGATCGTCGGTGCCGCCGGCCTTGCCCCGACATTGGCCGCGGTCGAGCGCGGCGCCATCGTCGCCCTGGCCAACAAGGAGGCGCTGGTCTGCGCCGGCGATATCTTCACCGCCGCCGTTGCCCGCCACGGCGCCACCCTGCTGCCGGTCGATTCCGAGCATAATGCGATTTTCCAGGTCTTCGACGAGGCGCGGCGCGACCGGGTGGCCCGGCTGATCCTCACCGCCTCGGGCGGGCCGTTCCGCTCCGCCGACCGCGAGGTGATGGAGCGGGCGACCCCGGCCCAGGCTGTCGCCCATCCCAATTGGTCGATGGGCGCGAAGATTTCCGTCGATTCCGCCACCATGATGAACAAGGGCCTGGAACTGATCGAGGCGCACCACCTGTTCGCCATGCCGGAGGACAGGATCGACATCCTGGTGCATCCCCAGTCGGTCATCCACAGCCTGGTCGAATATGTCGACGGTTCGGTGCTGGCGCAGCTTGGCTCGCCGGACATGCGGGTGCCGATCGCCTATGCGCTGGCCTGGCCCGACCGCATGGCGACGCCGGTCGCCCGCCTCGACCTCGCCTCGATCGCGCGCCTGACCTTCGAGCCGCCGGACGCCCAGCGCTTCCCGGCCCTGGCGCTGGCCCGCCACGCCTTGAAATCGGGGGGGGCGGCGCCTACAATCCTGAATGCGGCGAATGAGGTGGCGGTTGCCGCCTTCCTGGGCGGCCGGATCGGTTTTCTCGATATCGCCGCAATTGTCGATCAGGTATTGGACAGATTGGCAGGGCGCTTCGGCGTATCCTGTCTAGACGACGTGATGGCGGCCGATGCCGCCGCGCGCCGACAAGCCGAAGCCGCGGCCGATCAGGCCTGAGCGGACGGTGCAGAACGGGTGGATGAAACGCGGCGCGTCTCGGGCGCGCCGGGAAAGGCGGGCCTCAGGTGGGTGATTTCATTGGCGGCGTCGGGTCGTCGCTGCACACGATCATCTTCTTCGTCATTGCGATCTCGGTCCTGGTCTCGGTCCATGAGTACGGCCACTTCTGGGTCGCGCGCCGCTGCGGCGTGAAGGTCGAGGTCTTTTCCATCGGCTTCGGCCGCGAGATCTTCGGCTGGACCGACCGTTTGGGCACCCGCTGGCGCATTTCCATGCTGCCGCTCGGCGGCTATGTCCGTTTCTTCGGCGATGCCGATGCCACCTCGGCGCTGCCCGACGGCACCATCGCCATGACCGAGGCGGAGCGGAAGGTCAGCTTCGCCGGGCAATCGGTGGGCAAGCGGGCGGCGATCGCCGCCGCCGGCCCGATCGCCAATTTCCTTCTGGCAATCGTTCTTTTCTATGGCCTGATCGTCGCGCTGGGCCAGCCTTTCACCCCGCCGGTGGTGGACAAGGTCTCGCCCGGCAGCGCGGCGGAAGCCGCGGGCCTTCTGCCCGGCGACCGGATCCTGGCGGTGGACGGCAGCTCGGTCGAGCGCTTCGAGGACCTGATCATGGTCATCCGCCTCAACCAGGGCACGCCCGTGCGCCTGAGCGTGGCGCGGGCCGGCGAGCAGCTGGAGATCGGCGCCACCCCGACCATCACCGAGATCGACAACGGCCAGGGCGGCAAGCAGAAGATCGGCCTGCTCGGGGTATCCTCCTCGGGCGTCGAGTTCAAGGAACACGGCGTCGTCGATTCCCTCTGGTATGCGGTCCGGGAGGTCGGCTCGGTCGTCAATGTGACGGCGACCGCGGTCGGCCAGATGATTGCGGGCAGCCGGGGCACCGAAGAACTGGGGGGGCCGCTCCGAATCGCCGACATGTCGGGGCGCGTGGCCAAGGTCGGGATCGACAGTTTCATCCTGCTGATCGCCGCTTTGTCCGTAAACCTCGCTTTGTTCAACCTTTTGCCGGTGCCGATGCTGGACGGCGGACACTTGTTGTTCTATGCGTTTGAGGCCATACGTGGTCGTCCGCTCGGGGACCGGACTCAGGAGTTCGGCTTCCGCGTGGGTCTTGCTATGGTGCTGACGTTGATGGTGTTCGCGACCTGGAACGATCTCGTTCAACTCCGGGTCGTCGATTTCATCAGCCGGCTTTTCACCTGATCGGCGACGGCAGAGGGAGTTCTGGGGTGTCCTCAATGGTGCGCGTTGCGCGTCGGCTTGTCGGGCCGGCTACGTTGGCTGTCGGTCTTGCGGCGTCTCCCGCCGCTTTTGCCCAGGTTCGCGGGGCCGGGGCCGAGGCTGCCGCCCCGATCGTTTCCGCCATCCGCGTCGAGGGCAACCAGCGCGTCGAGCCGGAGACGGTCATCTCCTATATGTCGATCCGGGCGGGCGAGCGCTTCGACCCCGTGAAGCTCGACCTGTCGCTGAAGGCGCTCTATGCGACCGGCCTGTTCGGCGACGTGCAGATCCGTGCCGAGGGCAACGACCTCGTCGTCACGGTGGTCGAGAACCCGATCATCAACCGCGTGGTTCTCGAGGGGAACAGCAAGCTCTCGGAAGAGCAGCTGACCAAGGAACTCCAGGTCAAGCCGCGCGTCATCTTCACCCGCGCCAAGGTGCAGTCGGACGTCCAGCGCATGCTGGAGCTTTATCGCCGCGCCGGCCGTTTCGCCGCGACGATCGAGCCGAAGATCGTGCAGCTGCCGCAGAACCGCGTCGACCTGATCTTCGAGATCAAGGAAGGCCCGAACACCGGTGTCGAGCGCATCAGCTTCATCGGCAACAAGGCCTTCACCGACGGCGAACTGCGCGAGGAAATCGCGACCCGCGAAAGCCGCTGGTACCGCTTCTTCTCGTCCGAGGACAATTACGACCCGGACCGCATGACCTATGACCGCGAATTGCTGCGGAAATTCTACCTGACCAACGGCTATGCGGATTTCCGCGTGCTGTCGGCGGTCGCCGATCTGACTCCGGAGCGCGACGCCTTCTTCATCACCTTCACGGTCGACGAGGGCGAGATCTACACCTTCGGCGGCATCGACATCGAAAGCCGCATCCGCGACCTCGTGCCGGACGAGCTGCGCAGCCAGCTTCTCACCCTCGAGGGCGAGACCTATAACGCGGAACTGATCGAGAAGACCATCGACAGGCTGACGGATGCCGCCGGCAACCTCGGCTATGCCTTCATCGACATCCGCCCGGTGCTGAAGCGCGACCGTGAAAAGCACACGGTCTCGATCACCTATCAGATCAACGAGGCGCCCCGCGTCTACGTCGAGCGCATCAACATCCAGGGCAACGTCCGCACCCTCGACGAAGTCATCCGCCGCGAATTCCGCCTGTCCGAAGGCGATGCCTTCAACACGGCGAAGAAGGAACGGTCGCGCCAGCGCCTTCAGGCGCTCGGCTTCTTCGACAAGGTGGATGTCACCCAGGTCCAGGGCAGCGCGCCCGACCGCACGGTGATGAATGTCGAGGTGCAGGAACGCTCGACCGGCGAGCTTCAGGTCGGCGCCGGCTTTTCGTCGTCGGAAGGCGTGGTCGGCGAAGTCTCGGTGCGCGAGCGCAACCTGCTCGGCCGCGGCCAGGACATCCGCATTTCGGCCAGCCTGTCGCAGAAGCGCACCCAGTTCGACTTCGGCTTCACCGAGCCCTATTTCCTCGGCCGTAATGTCGCCGCCGGTATCGACCTGTTCAATATCGACCGCGACTACCAGGACGAGGCGCAATACGACCTGCGCCGGACCGGTTTCGCCCTGCGCGCCGGCTTCAATATTTCCGAATTCCTGCGCATGACCACGCGCTATACCCTGCGCCAGGACGAGATCACCAATGTCGGGCCGTTCGCCTCCTTCGCGGTGAAGGAAGCGGAGGGGCAGGCGCTGACCTCCATGGTCGGCTATGTGCTCGGCTACGACCGGCGCGACCGGCCGCAGCGCCCGACCGACGGCTATTACCTGTTCATCGGCCAGGATTTCGCCGGTCTCGGCGGCGACGTGACCTATATCCGCACCACCGCGGGCGCCAATTACTACTACCCGATCACGTCGTCGGTGGTGGCCTCGCTCTCGGCCGAGGGCGGCTATATCCACGGCCTTGGCCAGAATGTCCGCCTGAACGACCGTTTCGACGTCGGCGGCCAGAACCTCCGCGGCTTCAAGGATGCCGGCATCGGCCCGCGCGACGCCATCTCGCGCGACAGCCTGGGCGGCAATATCTATGCCATCGGTACGGCCGAGGTCAGCTTCCCGGTCGGCCTGCCGGACGAATACGGCATCCGCGCCAGCGTCTTCACCGATTTCGGCACGCTGTTCGAGGTCGATACCGCGCCGACCGTCAGCGTGCTCGACGATTCCTCGCTGCGCATGTCGGCGGGCATCGGCATTTCGTGGGATTCGCCCTTCGGCCCGATCCGGGTCGACTTCGCGCAAGCCCTTCTCAAGGAAGACTACGACGAAACCCAGGTCTTCCGCTTCAGCTTCGGGACGAAGTTCTGATGATGCGCAAATCGCTCCATGCCGCCCTGCTGGGCGTCGCCCTTGCTGTCGGCGCCGCCGCGCCGGCGCTGGCCGAGAATCTGCCGCAGGCGGCGCCCTTGATCGTGAATTACGAAAGGCTGCAAACGGCGTCGAAGGCGGCGCAGGATGTCCGCCGCCAGGTCCAGGCCGTGCAGGCCAAATATCAGGCCGTGATCGACAAGGATCTGCAGAACCTGAAGGCCGAGGAAAAGAAGCTGCGCGACGCGGCGCCCAAACTGTCGGACGCCGAGCGCGACAAGCGCCAGAAGGCGTTCGAAGCCAAGGTCGCCGAGGCGCAGCGCCGTGCCCAGGCCAGCAACAAGGCGATCTCGGAGGCGGTGGACGCCGCCGGCGCCAAGGTGCGCGAAGCGCTGGTGCCGATCTTCAGCGAGATCATGACCAGCCGCGGCTCCAACCTCCTGCTCGGCACCAATGAAGTACTCTATTTCGACCCGAAGCTCGAGATCACCGGCGAAGTCCTGGCGGCGCTCGATGCCCAGCTGCCGTCGATCAAGGTTGAAGTCGCGCCCGTGAAATGACCATGGCCGAACCCCGCTTTTTCGTGGGCAGGGGGCCGTACAGCCTGGGGACTTTGGCCGAGATCGCCGGCGCCACCCTCGGCGAGGGCGCGGATCCCGGCCAGATCGTCGCCGGTGCCGCGCCGCTCGAATGGGCGGGGCCCGAGCAGATCACCTATGTCGGCCATGCCAAGTTCCTGGGCGCCCTGGGGGCGACCAGGGCCGGCGCCTGCCTGCTGCGCGAGGAGCACGCCCGCCGCGCGCCCAAGGGTGTCGCCCTGCTGCATTCGCGCCAGCCGGCGATCGCCTATGCCAGGATCGCCCAATTCTTCCACCCGCGCCGCGAGGCTGCGGCCGGCATCGCCGCCACCGCGGTGATCGGCGAGGGCGCCGTGCTCGGCCCGGGCTGCGAGATCGGCCCCGGGGCGACGATCGGCGCGGGGGCAAGGCTCGGCCGCGGCGTGATCGTCGATCCTTGTGCCGTGATCGGGCGGGGTGTCGTGCTCGGCGACGAGGTGATCGTCGGCGCCGGCGCTTCCGTCCATTTTGCCGTGGTCGGGGCGCGCAGCACCTTCTTCGCCGGGGCCAGGATCGGCGAGGCGGGCTTCGGCTTCGTGCCCAATCCCCCGGCCGGCCATCTGCGCATCCCCCAGGTGGGCCGGGTGATCATCGGCAGCGACGTCGAGGTCGGGGCGAATGCCTGCATCGACCGCGGGGTCTACGGTGACACGGTGATCGGCGACGGCACCATCATCGACAATCTCGTGCAGATCGGCCACAACGTGAAGCTCGGCAGGGGCTGCGTCCTGGCGGCCCAGGTCGGCATTTCGGGCTCCTGTACGGTGGGCGATTTCGTCGCCTTCGGCGGTTCGGCCGGGGTCGCCGATCATATCAATATCGGGACGGGGGCGCAGATCGCGGCGAAGGCCGGCGTCATGCGCGACGTTCCGCCAGGGGTAACGGTCGGCGGCACGCCGGCGGTGCCCATCAAGCAATGGTTCCGTGAGGCGACGACCCTGTCCCGCCTTGCCCAGCACAAGGGGGAAGACAATGTCTGAGGCCGGGGAGACCAGCGCGCAGACGCTCGAGACGATCGATATCATGCGGATCATGCAGATGATCCCGCATCGGTATCCCATGCTGCTGGTCGATCGCGTGGTGGATCTGATCGGGGGCGAAAGCGCCACCGGGATCAAGAATGTCTCCATCAACGAACCGTTCTTCCAGGGGCATTTCCCGTCCTATCCGGTGATGCCGGGCGTCCTGATCGTCGAAGCCATGGCGCAGACCGCCGGCGTCGTCGTCATCAAGATGCTGGGCAACGAGGCGGAGGGCCGGCTGGTCTATTTCATGTCCATCGAGGATTGCCGGTTCCGCAAGCCGGTGGTCCCGGGCGACCAGATGCGCATCCACGTGAAGAAGGAACGCGGCCGCGCCAATGTCTGGAAATTCCATTGCGTGGCCAAGGTCGAAGGCGCATTGGCCGCCGAGGCGACCGTGACCGCGATGATTCTCGACCGCTGAGGAGACGGGTCTTGTCCATTATCCACCCGAGCGCCATCGTCGATCCGGCCGCCAAGATCGGCCAGGATGTCGAGATCGGGCCGTTCTGCATCGTCGGTGCCGATGTCGAACTGGCCGACGGCGTGAAGTTGAAGGGCCATGTGGTCGTCTCCGGCCTGACCCGCATCGGCGCCGGTACCCAGATCCATCCCTTCGCCGTGATCGGCGCCCCGCCCCAGACGTTGAAGCCGATCGGCGACGATACCCGCATCGTCATCGGCGAGAATTGCCAGATCCGCGAGCATGCGACGGTTCACCCGGGCACGGTGGGCGGCGGCGGCCTGACCTCGGTCGGGAACAATTGCCTGCTCATGGTCAGCACCCATGTCGGCCACGACTGCCATGTCGGCAACAATGTGGTGATGGCCAATAACGGCACCCTGGGCGGCCATGTCACCCTGGGCGATTTCGTCTATGTCGGCGGCCTGTCGGCCATTCACCAGAATGTCCGGATCGGCGCGCATGCCATGATCGGCGGCATGTCCGGGGTCGAGCAGGACGTCATTCCCTATGGCTCGGTCATGGGCAACCGCGCCTTCCTGGCCGGGCTCAACATCATCGGCCTGAAGCGCCGCGGTTTCAGCCGCGAGCAGATCCACGGCCTGCGCCGCGCCTATCGCCTGCTGTTCGCCGACGAGGGCACGCTGGCCGAACGCCTGGCCGATGTGACCGAGGAATTCTCGGGCAGCGACGTGGTGATGGATGTCGTCGCCTTCATGCAGGCGGATTCCGCCCGCTCCTTCGTCCTGCCGCGCGCCGATCGTGGCGGTGCCTGAGCCGGCGCCGAAACTCGGCATCATTGCCGGCGGCGGCGATCTCCCCGTCCGGCTGGCGGCCGCCTGTCGCCGCCAGGGCCGGCCTTTCTTTGTTCTCGGTCTAAAGGGCTCAGCCGTTGCCCGCCCGGATGAAGGCATCGCCGACGAATGGGCGGCGATCGGCGAGGTGGGCCGGATCCTGGCCCTGCTGCGCGCCGCCGGGTGCCGCGCCGTGGTCATGGCCGGCAATGTGGCGCGGCCGGATTTCAAGACGCTTCGCCTGGACTGGAAGGGTGTGCGCGTTTTGCCCCGGGTGCTGGCGGGGGCGCGGAAGGGTGACGACAACCTGCTGAAGGCCCTGGTCCAGATCTTCGAGGACGAGGGCTTCGCGGTCGCCGGCGCCGATCAGGTGCTGGACGAATTGCTGCTGCCGGCGGGCCCCCTCGGCTGTCTCGGCCTCGGTCCCGGCCAGGAGGGCGATCTCGCCCGGGCGTTGCAGGTGGTCGAGGCCCTGGGCCGGGTCGATGTCGGGCAGGGGGCGGTAGTGGCGGAAACCGAGGTCCTCGCCATCGAGGCGGCGGAGGGGACGGACCGCATGCTGGCCCGCTGCGCCGAACTGCGGGCCGGCTGGACCGCCCGTGCCGGCCTGCTTCTGAAATTGCCGAAACACGGGCAGGAGAGGCGGGTCGACCTGCCGACCATCGGGGTCGCCACGGTCGAGGGCGCGGCGCGGGCCGGGCTGGCGGGCATCGTCGGCGCCGCCGGCGCGACCCTGGTGGTGGACCGGGCGGCGGTGGCCGCGCGGGCGGATGAATTGGGGCTGTTTGTCGTGGGGTTGCAGCGATGACCGCGTATCGGGACGGGCTGCCGGCGGCGCGGCCCCTGCATGTCTTCATCATCGCCGGCGAGCCGTCGGGCGATGCTTTGGGCGCCCGGGTGATGGCGGCCCTCAAGCGCGAAACCGGGGGCGCCGTGCGCTTCACCGGCGTCGGCGGCCCGCTGATGACGGGCGAGGGCATGGCCAGCCAGTTCCCGATGGCGGAACTGACCCTGCTCGGCGTCCTGGAAGTCCTGCCCAAGGCGGCCCATGTCCTGCGCCGGGTGCGGGAAGTGGCGGCGGCGATCCTCGACCAGCGGCCGGACGTGGTCGTCACCGTCGATGCCCCGGCCTTTTCCTTCCGAGTCGGCAAGAAGATCAAGGGGCAGGGGATCCCCCATATCCATTACGTGGCGCCCACGGTCTGGGCCTGGCGGCCGCGGCGGGCGAAGATGGTCGCCGGCTTCCTCAGCCATCTCCTGGTGCTGTTCCCGTTCGAGCCGCCCTATTTCGAGCGGCATGGGCTGGCCACCAGCTTCGTCGGCCATTCGGTGGTCGAGGGGGCGGCGGATGCGGACAGCTTGCGCGCCGGCGGCGCCGCCCTGCTGGCCCGCCTCGGCATCGATCCGGGGCGGCCGGTGCTGGTCGTCCTGCCCGGCAGCCGGTCGAGCGAGGTGAAGCGCCTGGGGCCGGTTTTCGGGGCGGCGCTGGGCCTGCTGGCCGCGCAATTCCCCGGCCTCGCGGTGCTGGTGCCGACCGTGCCCAATGTCGCCGGCCTGGTGAAGGCGGCGGTCGCGGATTGGCCCCTGCCGGTCCATGTCCTCGAAGACGCGGCGGACAAGCTGCCGGCAATGGCGGCGGCGGGCACGGCGCTGGCCGCGTCCGGCACGGTGGCGCTGGAACTGGCCCTGGCGGAAACGCCCATGGTCATCGCCTATCGCGCCAATCCGCTCAGCGTGCTGGTGGTGCGGATGATGGCGAAGGTGCGCTTCGCCAATCTGATCAATATCATCGAGGATCGGGCCATCGTCCCCGAACTGCTGCAAAGCCAGTGCACGCCGGAAAAGCTGGCGGCGGCGACCGGCCACCTGATGCGGGACGAAGGCGCGCGGGCGGAACAGGTGGGCGCCATGCGCCGGGTGATGACCGCGCTCGGCCGCGGCGGACCGGCCCCGTCGGCCCGGGCGGCGCGGGCGATCCTGGCGGCACTCCGGCCTCTGTAGAACAGGCGCTTATAAGAGCCGATAGAGCGCCCAGGCCCCGGCCAGCAGCAGGCCGGGCAGGACGAGACGGCGCGCGATCAGGGCGATCAGCTTCCGTGCCGGCCGCCGGTTGTCGTTCGCGGGCCGGCCCAGCCGGACCCAGACGCCCTTGCGGGCGCCGGGGGGGACGAGGCCGGCGCCCGGCGAACGGGCCCCGGCGCCGTTGCGCCTGGACTGTCCGCCGGACATCCGCTGTTCCATGCCGGTCAGGCGCGCTCGGCCACCGGCACGAAGGCGCGGCGGGGCGAACCGGTGTAGAGCTGACGCGGGCGGCCGATCTTCTGCGAGGGATCGGCGATCATTTCCGACCATTGGGCGATCCAGCCGACGGTGCGCGCCAGGGCGAACAGCGGCGTGAACATCGTGGTCGGGAAGCCCATGGCGCGCAGGATGATGCCCGAATAGAAGTCGACGTTCGGGTAGAGCTTCTTCTCGATGAAATAGGGATCGCTGAGGGCGATCTTTTCCAGTTCCATCGCGACCTGGAACAGGGGGTCGTTGTGGACGCCCAGTTCGTCGAGCACCTGGCGGGCGGTTTCCTGCATCACCTTGGCGCGCGGGTCGTAGTTCTTGTAGACCCGGTGGCCGAAGCCCATCAGGCGGAACGGATCGTTCTTGTCCTTGGCCTTGGCGATATATTCCGGGATGCGGTCCGGCGTGCCGATCTGCTGCAGCATGTTGAGCGCCGCTTCATTCGCGCCGCCATGGGCGGGACCCCACAGGCAGGCGATGCCGGCGGCGATACAGGCGAAGGGATTGGCGCCCGACGAGCCGGCCAGGCGGACGGTCGAGGTCGAGGCATTCTGCTCGTGATCGGCGTGCAGGATGAAGATCTTGTCGAGCGCGCTCGCCAGCGTCGGCGAAACCTTATAGGGCTCGCAGGGGACGCCGAAGGTCATGTAGAGGAAGTTCTCGCAGTAATCGAGATCGTTCCGCGGATACATGAACGGCTGGCCGATCGAATACTTGTAGGCCATGGCGATGATCGTCGGCATCTTGGCGATCAGGCGGTGGCTGGCGATGACGCGCTGCACCGGGTCGCTGATGTCGGTCGAGTCGTGGTAGAAGGCCGAAAGCGCGCCGACCACGCCGCAGATCACGGCCATCGGGTGCGCGTCGCGGCGGAAGCCGCGGAAGAACATCGACAGCTGCTCATGCACCATCGTGTGATAGGTGATGTTCTTCAGGAACTTTTCCTTCTGCGCCTGGGTCGGCAACTCGCCGTTCAGGAGCAGGTAGCAGACTTCGGGGAAGTCGCTCTTGTCGGCCAGATCGTCGATCGAATAGCCGCGATAGAGCAGGACGCCCTCGTCGCCGTCGATATAGGTGATCGTGGATTCGCACGACGCGGTCGAGGTGAACCCCGGGTCATAGGTGAAGTGACCCGTCTCGGCATAGAGCTTCCGAATATCGATGACCTTGGGCCCGACCGAACCCTCTATCAACGGCAACGATATTTTCTTGCCCGCATCCTCAAGAACCACAGAGGTCTGATCGGCCATCTCGCTGCACTCCGTATGAGATCGTCTGAGATTAAAGTGGTCAGGGGGCGGAGCCGATTGGGGGAGAAGTGCCCCGCACCCGTCGGTTTGGAAGTGTCGCCCTCATTATAATGCCAAGCATTTCGGCACGAACAGGGCCCTCGTGGCCGATCTGCATCTTTTCAAGTCATAAAATGGTAACAGACCATCCTCGCGGCGGCGCCCTAAGCCTATGCGCCCAATACGTCGGCAATGCGGCCGAGGGTTTCCTCGCGGCCCAGGACCTCGGCGACCTCGAAGATCGGGGGCGACACGGTCGAGCCGGACAGGGCCGCGCGCAGGGGCTGGGCGATATCGCCGAGCTTCGCCCCTGTCGATTCGGCAAGGCCCCGGGCGGCGCCTTCGATCATGGCGGCGGAGAACGAGTCGAGATCGGCGATCGCCGCCTTCAGCGCGGCCAGCCGGTCGCGGCCGGGGGTGCCGGCGGCGACCACTTTCTCGGCCTTGGCATCGAGGGCGAGCGGCCGCGCGGCGACCAGGAAGCGGGCAGAATCGACCAGTTGCACCAGGGTGCGGGCGCGGGCCTTCAAGCCCTCGATCGAGCCGTGGAGGCGCGCCGTCTCGATTTCGCTCAGGCCCCGGCCGAGATCCTTGGCCAGCTGCCCGGCGACGAGGCCGGCGAGGCGCGCGTTGTCCGCCTCGCGCAGGTAGTGGCCGTTCAGATTGTCGAGCTTGGCGAAATCGAAGCGGGCGGGCGAGCGGCCGACGCTTTCGAGGCCGAACCACGCGACCGCCTGTTCGGTGGAGATGATTTCGTCGTCGCCATGGCTCCAACCGAGGCGGAGCAGGTAATTCCGCATCGCTTCGGGCAGATAGCCGAGGTCGCGATAGGCATCGACGCCGAGCGCGCCGTGGCGCTTCGACAGTTTGGCGCCGTCCGCCCCGTGGATCAGCGGGATATGGGCGAAGGCCGGGACGTCCCAGCCGAGGGCGAGGTAAAGCTGGGTCTGGCGCGCGGTATTGGTCAGGTGGTCGTCGCCGCGGATGACATGGGTGATGCCCATGTCGTGGTCGTCGACCACCACCGACAGCATATAGGTCGGCGTGCCGTCCGAGCGCAGCAGGATCATGTCGTCGAGTTCGGTATTGGGGAAGCGGACCTCGCCCTGCACCAGATCCTGGACCATGGTCTCGCCCTCGCGCGGGGCCTTCAGACGGACGGCGGGCTTCACGCCGGCGGGCGCCTCGGCCGGGTCGCGGTCGCGCCAATAGCCGTTGTAGCGCGGCGGCAGGCCGTTGGCCTTGGCCTCCTCGCGCATCGCGGTCAATTCGTCCGGCGTGCAATAGCAGTAATAGGCCTTGCCCTCGGCGATCAGGCGATGCGCCTCGGCGGCGTGCAGGGCGGCGCGGGAGAACTGGTGGACGACATCGCCGTCCCAGTCGAGGCCCAGCCATTGCAGGCCCTCGAAGATCTTGCCGATGGCATCGTCGGTCGAACGCTGGCGGTCCGTGTCCTCGATGCGCAGGCGGAACGTGCCGCCGAAATGCCGGGCGAACAGCCAGTTGAAGAGGGCCGTGCGCGCCCCCCCGATGTGCAGGTAGCCGGTGGGCGAAGGGGCAAAACGGGTGACGATAGCGGACATGACGGTGAATACGCTTCTTCTTCTGCAAACGTGACTTCTTAGCATGGCGATTTGGCGGATCACACCCTTTCGAGCGCCTGCTACCATGCGGCGATAGTCGTAACGGGAATGCCACGATTCCTGCCCTTCGCTTCCGGTCGCTTCTGAATGCAACTTATAATTGAAAACCGGGATCGCTGGTCCTTATGGCTTCCGGTGCTGATCGGCGCAGGCATCGGGCTTTACTTCGCATTGCCGGTCGAGCCTGCGCTTCATGCCGCCGTCGCGCCCGCCGTCCTGGTTGCATCGGCGCTGCTGGCCATGCGCCGGCATCCGGTCGCCGTCGTCTGTCTTGCAGGGGCGCTGGCCGTCGCCGCCGGCTTTGCCGCGATCGCGCTGCGGGCCCATCTGCAGGGAACGCCGGTGGTGCCGGGGCGGACCGGAATCGTGGTCGTCGAGGGGCGGGTCCTGACCGTCGAGGCCCGGCCCGACCAGCGGCCCCGCCTCGGCCTCCGTGTCGCGCGGGCGACCGGCCTTGCCCCGCCCTGGCCGCGGGAAATCCGCCTCAGTTTCGATACCGCGGCCACGGTCGCGGGGCTGGCCCCCGGGGCCCGGATCGCGGTGCAGGCCATTCTCTTGCCGCCGCCCGGGCCGGCGCTGCCCGGCGCGCCGGACCATGGCCGGGCCCTGTGGTTCGGCGGCATCGGGGCGGTCGGCTTTGCCACCGCCGCCCCGATCGCGATCGACGACGGCGCGGGGCAGGGCGGGCTGGCCGCCTGGCGCCAGCGCATGGCCGGCCGTATCGCCAACGCCATGGACCGGACCGAGGGCGCGATCGCCGCCGCCCTGATGGTCGGCATCCGCGGCGGCATTCCGGAGGCGGTGGAGGCGCGCTGGCGAGCCGCCGGGATTTCCCACATCCTGTCGATCTCGGGCCTGCACATCGGCCTTGCCGCCGGGGTCGTGCTGTTTTCCCTGCGTTTCCTGCTGGCGGCCGCGGGTTCCGTCTCGCTGCGCTATCCGGTGAAGAAATGGGCGGCGGCCGCGGCCATTCTCGCGGCGGGGGCCTATACGGTGGTCGCCGGCCTCGACGTGCCGGCGCAGCGCAGCTTCATCATGACCGCCATCGTCCTGGTCGCGGTGATCGCCGACCGGCTGGCGATCACGCTGCGCCTGGTCGCCATTGCCGCCGCCGTGATCCTGCTGCTGGAACCGGAAAGCCTGACCGCGCCCGGTTTCGGCATGTCCTTCGCCTCGGTCACCGCCCTTGTCGCCGGCTTCGAGGCGGTGCGGACGCCGCTGGCCCGTTGGCGGGCGCAGACCGGGCTTTTCGGGCGCGGGGGCCTGGCCCTGCTCGGTATCCTGCTCTCGGGCGTGCTGGCGACCGTGGCCACGGCGCCCTTCGGGGTCGCCCATTTCGGCCAGTTCTCCGCCTATGGCATCGTCGCCAACCTCGTGGCCGTGCCTTGGACCGGCTTTCTCGTCATGCCGCTGATCGTGGTCGCGGCTTTGCTCATGCCCTTCGGTGCCGAGGGGCCGGTGCTGGCCCTGCTCGGGCCGGCGATCGGGGTGATCGATGCGCTGGCGGCCGAAATCGCCGCCTTGCCCGGGGCACAGCTATCGGTGCCGGCCATGGGGCAGGGGGCGCTGGTCCTGATGGTGCTGGCGGGCCTGTCGCTGTGCCTGTGGCGGGGGCGGCTGCGGCTCAGCGCGCTCGCGTTCCTCGCGGCCGGCCTCGGCCTCTGGGCGGCCGAGATCGCCGATCCGCCCCGCCTGCTGATTCACGAGGAAGGCCGGGCGGTCGCCACGGTGCGGGACGGCGCCCTGGTCGCCCTGCCGCCGGCCAGCCCTCGTTTCGTGATCGAGCAATGGCAGGAACGCCTGGGCCTGGGCACCCTTGCCGTTACCGCCCGGGCCGAGGCTTGCGAGGGCCGCCGCTGCCGCCTGGCCCTGCCCGGCGGCGGCGAGGCGGTGATCGATACGGCAGCGGAAGCGGCGGAGATCCCCTGTGCCGCCGTGGTCATCCTGACGGCGCGGGAGGCGGCGGCCCCGGCGGATTGCCCCGGCCTCGTCCTTGGCCCGTCACGCCTCGCCGGGCGCGGCACGCTGGTGATCGACGGCGAGGGGCGCCTGAGCGATACGGCGGCGGCGCGCGGCCGGCGCCCCTGGACGCCGGGCTGGTGGGCGCCCGTTCAGTGATAGCGGCGGAACAGGCCGACCAGCCGGCCCTGGACCTTCACCCGGTCGGGGCCGAAGATCCGCGTCTCATAGGCGGCATTGGCGGGTTCGAGGGCGATCGTATTGCCCTTGCGGCGCAGGCGCTTCAAGGTCGCCTCGGCGTCGTCGATCAGGGCGACCACGATGGTGCCGTTCTCCGCCGTGTCGGCGCGGCGGATGATGACCACGTCGCCGTCGTTGATGCCGGCCTCGACCATGGAATCGCCCTGCACCTCGAGGGCGTAATGTTCGCCCTTGCCGAGCAGGCTGGCGGGGACGGCGACGCTGCGGGAATTGTCCGACAGCGCCTCGATCGGGGTGCCGGCGGCGATCCGCCCGTGCAGGGGCAGGGAGACGGCGGCCAGGCCCTCGTCCGTGCGCGCGGCGGGCAGGGGGGTGGAGAAGGTGCCGGTGATCACCTTGCCGTCGGTCGCGGCGATGCGCGGCCCCTTGGTGGTCTTGATCGGATCGGGCAGGCGCGTGACTTCGAGCGCCCGGGCGCGATGGGCGAGGCGGCGGATGAAGCCCCGTTCCTCCAGCGCCGTGATCAGGCGGTGAATGCCCGACTTCGATTTCAGGTTCAGGGCGTCCTTCATCTCGTCGAACGAGGGCGACACGCCCTTTTCCCGCAGGCGGGCGTCGATGAAGACGAGCAATTCATATTGCTTCTTGGTCAGCATGGCCCGCCCCTATGGAATCGGTTATTGGAACATTCGCGGAACACTTGTCAGTGTTCTATTTTGGTTCCAGGTCCCCGTCAAGTCGTTCAGGCTTTCAAGTCGTTCAGGCCTTCAATTTCTTGAACTTTTCCGCCGCCTGGACCAGGGCGGCGCGAATCCCGGGCTCGAAGGCGCTGTGGCCGGCATCGGGCACGACCTTGTAGCCCGCCTCGGGCCAGGCGCGGTGCAGGTCGTCGGCGGAGCGGATGGGGCAGACCATGTCATAGCGCCCCTGCACGATCTCCGCCGGGATGTGGCGGATGCGCCCGACGTCTTCGAGCAATTGATCGGGGCGGAGGAAGCAATCGTTGACGAAGTAATGCGCCTCGATCCGGGCGAGGCCGAGGGCGGTGACATCCTCGCCGAAGCCGCGCACCGTCTCGGGGCTGGGCAGCAAGGTCGAGCAGGCGCCCTCATAGGTGCTCCACACCCGTGCCGCCGGCAGGTGGACGGCGGGGTCCGGATCGGTCAGGCGGCGGTGGTAGTGGCCGAGGATGTCGTCCCGTTCCGCTTCCGGCAGATAGCCGGCGAAGCGGCGCCAGTTCTCGGGGAAGACTTCCTTCATGCCGTAGAGGAACCAGTGAAGCTCGCTCGGCCGGCACAGGAAGATGCCGCGCAGGATGAGGGCGATCACCTGTTCAGGGTGGGTTTCGGCATAGGCGAGGCCGAGGGTCGAGCCCCAGCTGCCGCCGAAGACGATCCAGCGCTCGATGCGCAGATGCTCGCGCAGGCGTTCCATGTCGGCGATCAGGTCCGGGGTCGTGTTCCGCTCGATCGCGCCGAAGGGGCGGGAGCGGCCGGCGCCGCGCTGGTCGAAGACGACGATGCAATAGATCTCGGGGTCGAAGAAGCGCCGGTGGATGGGCTTCGCGCCCGAGCCCGGGCCGCCGTGCACGAAGACGACCGGCAGGCCGCGCACATTGCCCGATACTTCCCAATAGACGGCATGGCCGTCGCCCGTATCGAGATGGCCGGTCAGGACGGGTTCGATCTCGGGGTAGAGGTCGCTGCGCATGTCGAAATCCAACCGTCAGATCTGGTCGAGAAGAATGGCGGGCACCAGGGCGCCGGCGGGCAGTGCCGGCGCCAGTACCGGCCGCTGGATCAGCGCGTCGGCCAGGGCCAGCGTCCGCAGCTGCGACGAATCCTGCACCGGCGCCGGCTGGGCCAGGGGAATGCCGTCGGCGCCCGGGGCCAGGGTCGCGCGGACGTAATCC
Organism: Zavarzinia compransoris; assembly: GCF_003173055.1. Classification (NCBI taxonomy): domain Bacteria; kingdom Pseudomonadati; phylum Pseudomonadota; class Alphaproteobacteria; order Rhodospirillales; family Zavarziniaceae; genus Zavarzinia; species Zavarzinia compransoris. Next base: position 907,510 of record NZ_QGLF01000001.1, on the reverse strand, counting down.
TCGCGCTTGTCGTTGGCGCCCAGCGGGCTTGCCAGGCGCACCTCGGCAAGGCGGGGGGCGGCGCCGGGCAGGCCCGACAGGCGCTCGATCGCGGGGCCGAGGAAGAGCAGGGAACAGACGAAGGCCGAAACCGGGTTGCCCGGCAGGCCGAGCAGCGGCGTATCGCCGTGGCGCCCGAACATCAGGGGCTTGCCCGGCCGCATCGCGATCTTCCAGAAGTCGAGGGTGGCGCCGTCGCCGGCCAGGACCCGGGCGATCAGGTCATGGTCGCCGACCGAGGCCCCGCCCAGCGTGACCAGGAGATCGGCGCCGGCGGCCCGGCCCGCGCGGGTGGCGATATCGGCGGCATCGTCCCGGGCGATGCCGAGGTCGACGGCGGTCGCCCCCCGGGCCTCGATGAAGGCGAGCAGGGCCGGCCGCGCGGCATCGACGATCTGGGCCGGGCCCCGCGGCAGGCCGGGCGGGACCAGTTCGTCGCCGGTGGCGAGCACGGCGATGCGCGGCCGGCGATGGACGTCGATCCGGGGCACGTCGGCGGCGGCGAGCAGGCCGATATCGCGCACCCCGAGGCGCCGGGGGGCGCTGTAGAGAAGGTCGCCCGTGGCGAAATCGAGGCCGGCGGGGCGGACAAAGCGGCCGGGGCCCGGCACGTCGGCGAGGTGAACGAGGTCGCCCTCGTGCCGCGCGTCCTCCTGGATGGCGACGGCATCGGCGCCCGCGGGCACCGGGGCGCCAGTGAAGATGCGCACCGTCTCGCCCGGGGCCACGGCACCGGCAAAGCCCCGCCCGGCGGCGGATTCGCCGATCGCGCGCAAGGGACCGGCGCCGTCGGCGCTGCGCACCGCCCAGCCGTCCATGGCGGAAACGGCGACCGGCGGCTGGGTGCGGCGGGCGGCGACATCGGCGGCGAGAACCCGGCCGAGCGCCGCGTCGAGGCCGATGTTCTCGGGGCCGGTGGGGGCAAGGGCGGCGACGATCCGCGCGCGGGCCTCGGCGACCGGGATCATGGCGCGACCCATTCGCCGGACTTGCCGCCGCTTTTCGCGAGCAGGCGGATATCGCCGATGACGATGCCCTTATCGACCGCCTTGCACATGTCGTAGATGGTGAGCGCGGCGACGGAGACCGCGGTCAGCGCCTCCATCTCCACCCCGGTCCTGCCCGTAACCCGGGCGGTCGCGGTCACGGTGATGGTGCCGGCGGCGCGGTCGAGGACGAAATCGATGCCGACGAAATCGACCGGCAGGCCGTGGCAGAGCGGGATCAGCTGGTCCGTCCGCTTCGCCGCCATGATCCCGGCGAGGCGCGCCGTGGTCAGCACGTCGCCCTTGGCGATGCCGCCCGCGGTGATCAGGTCGACGATGTCGGGCCGCAGGGTGACGAGGCCGCGGGCGGTGGCGCTGCGCGCCGTCTCGGTCTTGCCCGAGACGTCGACCATGGCCGCCCGCCCCTCGGCGTCGAGATGGGACAGCCGGTTCATGCCGCCGCTCCGAGCCCGAGCAGGCGCCGGGTGGCGGCCGCGACGTCGCTTTGCCGCATCAGGCTTTCACCGACGAGGAAGGTCTTCACCCCGACGGCGTCGAGGCGGCGAAGGTCGGCATGGCTTTCGAGCCCGCTCTCGCCGACGCAGATGCGGCCGGCCGGCACCCGGGGGGCCAGGGTCTCGGCGGTGGCGAGGTCGACCTTCAAGGTCTTCAGGTTGCGGTTGTTGATGCCGATCAGGGGCGAGGGCAATTTCAGGGCCCGCTCCATCTCGTCGCCGTCATGGACTTCGATCAGGGCATCCATGCCGTAGTCCGCCGCCGCCTGCACGAGGTCGAGGGCCAGGGCATCGTCGACCGCCGCCATGATGACGAGGATGCAGTCGGCGCCCCAGGCCCGCGCCTCCGGCACCTGATAGGTATCGACCATGAAATCCTTGCGCAGCGCCGGCAGTGCGGTCGCGCCCCGTGCCTGGGTCAGGAATTCCGGTGCGCCCTGGAACGAGGGGCCGTCGGTCAGGACCGAGAGACAGGCGGCGCCCCCCGCCTCATAGGCGCGGGCGAGCTGCGGGGGATCGAAGTCGGCGCGGATCAGGCCCTTGGACGGGCTGGCCTTCTTCACCTCGGCGATCAGGGCGAAGCGATCGTCGGCATGGGCGGCCGCGATCGCCCGGGCGAAGCCGCGGGGCGGGGCGGCGGCGCGGGCCGCCGCCTCGACCGCGGCAAGGGGGCGGGCGGCGCGGGCCGCCGCCACTTCGTCGCGCTTGTAGGCGCAGATCCGGGCGAGCGTATCGCTCATGGCCTGTTCGACACTTTCACCAGGGTTTCGAGGGCTTTCTTCGCGCGGCCGTCGTCGATCGCGGCCTGGGCGGCAAGAACGCCGTCCTTCAGCGTCTCCGCCTTGCCGGCGACGATCAGGCCGGCCGCCGCATTGAGGCAGACGACATCGCGATAGGCATTCTTCACGCCGTCGAAAAGGGCGCGCATGGCGAAAGTATTCGCCTGCGGATCGCCGCCTTTCAGTTCGGCCGCCTCGACCCGGGGCAGGCCCGCTTCCTCGGGCGTGATGTCGAATTCGCGGATGGAACCGTCCGGGTTCAGTTCGGCGACATGGGTGGGCCCGGTCGTGGTCACCTCGTCCAGCCCGTCGGAACCATGGACGACCCAGGCCTTTTCGGTGCCGACGACTTTCAGCACTTCGGCCAGCGGCCGCACCCAGGCGGCGGAGAAGACGCCGAGCAACTGCCGCGTCACCCCCGCCGGATTGGACAGGGGGCCGAGCAGGTTGAACAGGGTGCGGGTGCCGAGTTCGGTGCGCACCGGGCCGACGAAGCGCATGGCGGCATGGTGGTTCGGTGCGAACATGAAGCCGATGCCGGCCTTGGCGATGCAGCGCGTGATCTGCGCCGGCTCGAGATCCAGCTTCACGCCGAGCCCGGCCAGGACCTCGGCCGAGCCGGAGCGGGACGACAGCGCCCGGTTGCCGTGCTTGGCGACCGGCACGCCGAGCCCGGCCAGGACGAAGCTCGCCGCACTCGAGATGTTCCAGGTGCCGGCGCCGTCGCCGCCGGTGCCGCAGACGTCGATCGCGCCCTCGGGGGCTTCGACCCGGCGCATCTTGGCGCGCATGGTCTCGACCCCGGCGGCGAGTTCGTCGACCGTCTCGCCCCGGATCCGCAGCGCCATCAGGAAGGCGCCGATCTGGGCATGGGAGGCATCGCCCGACATCATCAGGTCGAAGGCGTCGCGCGCCTTCTGGTGCGACAGGGGCTGGCCGGTGGCGACATCGGCCAGGATGGTCTTGAAGGCGGTGGTGGTCGGGGCGCGGAATTTCCGCTGGTTGCCGGGCAGCGCGCCGGCCAGCGCCAGGAAATTCTCCAGCATCACCATGCCGTGTTCCGAGGCGATGCTTTCCGGGTGGAACTGCACGCCGTGCACCGGATGGGTGCGGTGGGCCAGCCCCATGGCGAGGCCGTCCTCGGTCTCGGCGGTGACGTCCAGTTCCTCGGGCATCGTCTCGCGGGCCACGATCAGGCTGTGGTAGCGCGTCGCCTTGAAGGGCGTGGGCAGGCCGTTGAACACCGACTTGTTGCGGTGGTGGATCGGGCTGACCTTGCCGTGCAGGGGCTGGGGCGCACGCACCACCTTGCCGCCATAGGCCTGGCCGATGGTCTGATGGCCGAGGCAGACGCCGAGGATCGGGATCTTGTGGCCGAGGCGGCGGACGGTATCGAGGCAGATGCCGGCGCGGTCCGGATCGCAGGGCCCGGGCGAGAGCACGATCGCGCGGGGCTTCCGGGCCTCCAACTCGTCGACCGTGATCGCGTCGTTGCGCCAGACCTCGACCTTCGCCCCCAACTCGCCCAGGAAGTGGTAGAGGTTGTAGGTGAAGCTGTCGTAGTTGTCGATCAGCGCGATCATCGGCAAAGTCCAGGCAAAGAGATCACCCCGCCGCAACCATTCGCGGCGGCGAATGGGGATCCAACCCCCTGGCGCCGGTCTCGTCAAGGGCTGGTCGCTGCGGCTTTGCCGCTTGTCGTTGTCGCAACGCCGGAAACATGGCGCTATCTCTTGGTCATGACACGCGAATCGATGTCCACGCCCGAGTGCCGGCATGCCTGAGAAGGGCAGGGGCACGCGCGCCGTCGCCAGGCGCCCGCGCTCGAAGCCGCGCGGCACCCGCGCCCGCCGCGGCGGGGTGCTGGGCCGGCCGCTGGTCCGGCGCGCCGTGATCGCCCTCTGGGCGGTGGTGGTCGCGGCGGCGGTCGGCTTCCTGCTGATGCGGACGATGGACGAGCAGGGCTTCGCCTTGCGCCGGCCGACCGCGGTGCAGCCGGGCGTGGTCGCCGCCGCCCCGCCGCCGGCACCCGTAACGGCCGCGCCCGCCGCCCCGGCGGCGCAGGGGCGGCTCGGCATCGCCACCCCGGTCGAAAAGCCCGAGGTGGCGCAGGCCCTGCCGCCGCCGCCCGCGGTCGCGGCCGAGGAGGCGCCCTACGACAGCCGCCCGGCCTGGCAGCGCTATGCCCAGGCGCCGGGCGAGGCCCCGGGCAAGAAGCCGCTGCTCGCCATCGTCATCGACGACGTCGGGGTGGCCAGGCGCGACCTCGATGCCCTGCTCGATCTCGATCCCGGGGTGACCTTCGCGATCATGGGCTATGCCGAGCGGATGGACGATTTCGCCCGCAAGGCCCGCGCCCGTGGCCACGAACTGATGATCCATGTCCCGATGGAGCCCCAGGGCAATGCCGATCCCGGGCCGAATGCGCTGAAGCTGGGCCTTGGCGCCGACGAGATCCGCCGGCGGCTGCGCTGGCATCTCGACCGGCACGACAGCTATGTCGGGATCAACAACCATATGGGCAGCCGCTTCACCGCGGATGCCGCCGCCATGGCCGTGGTGGCCGAGGAATTGAGGGCGCGGGGGCTGCTGTTCCTCGATTCGAAGACCATCGGCAACAGCGCGGGCGAGGACAGGGCCCGGGCCGCCGGTATTCCGACCGCGTCGCGCGATGTCTTTCTCGACAATGAGATCGGCGCCAATGCGATCGAGGCGCAGCTGGTGCTGGCGGAGCGGCGGGCGCGGGAGAAGGGCACGGCGATCGCCATCGGCCATCCCCATGCCGCGACCGTGGAAGCCCTGGCCCGCTTCCTGCCCCAGGCGAAGGCGCGGGGCATCGCCATAGTGCCGGTCTCGACCGTGATCTTCCGCCGTGCAGGGTCGGCGGCGGCAGCGGGCGGCGGCGACGCGACGCCCGCCAGCGGCGCTACCGACGGTTCCGGGAAGCGAAACGGATCGCCTCCTCGGCCGCGCGGATGACGGCACGGGCCTTGTTGCAGCTTTCCTGATATTCGGCTTCCGGATCGCTGTCGAGGACGACGCCGCCGCCGGCCTGGACCACCAGGACCCCGTCCTTCACCACGCCGGTGCGCAGCGCGATGCAGGTATCCATCGAGCCGTTGGCCGAGAAATAGCCGACGCCCCCGGCGTAGAGATTGCGCCGCTCGGGTTCCAGCTCGTCGATGATCTCCATCGCCCGGACCTTGGGCGCGCCCGAGACCGTGCCCGCCGGAAAGCCGGCGAGCAAGGCGTCGACCGCATCGTATTGCGGCGCGATCCGGCCCTCGACGTTGGAGACGATGTGCATCACATGGCTGTAACGCTCGATGACGTTGCGCTGGGTGACCTTGACCGAGCCGATCTCGGCGACCCGGCCGACGTCGTTGCGCCCGAGGTCGAGCAGCATCAGGTGCTCCGCCAATTCCTTCGGATCGCTCAGCAGGTCTTTTTCGAGCGCCTGGTCCGCCTCTTCGGTCTGGCCGCGGGGGCGGGTGCCGGCGATCGGGCGGATGGTCACCCGGTCGTCGCGCAGGCGGACCAGGATCTCGGGGCTGGAGCCGACGACGGAAAAGCCGTCGAGGTCCAGGTAGAACATGAAGGGCGACGGGTTGAGCCGGCGCAGCGCTCGATAGAGCGCGATCGGCGGCAGGCTGAAGGGGATGCGGAAGCGCTGGCTGGGCACGACCTGGAAGATATCGCCGGCGGCGATATACTCCTTCGCCTTCAGGACCATCCGGTGATAGTCGCCGCGGGCCATATTGGCCTGGGGCTGGCTCATGGCCGGGACCGGGCCGTTGTCGCTGCGCGCACCCGGCAGGTCGCGTTCGAAGTCGTTCACCGTATCGGCGATGCGTTCGGCCGCGCGGCTATAGGCGGCGCGGGCGTCGACCCCGGGTTCGACCCAGGCCGGCGAGACCACCGTGACCACGTCCTTCACGGAATCGAAGATCGCCATGATCGAGGGGCGGATGAACAGACTGTCCGGAATCCCCAGGGTGTCGGGCTTCGCGGTCGGGACGCGCTCGACCAGGCGCACCATCTCATAGCCGAAATAGCCGTAGAGGCCGGAGGCCATGGGCGGCAGTTCGGCCGGCAGGTCGATGCGCGATTCGGCGATCAGGGCGCGCAGCGACGCCAGCGCATCGCCGGGGCAGGGGCGGAAGTGGCCGCGGTCGGCCCGGGCGATGCGGTTGATCTCCGCCTTGTTGCCCTGGGCGCGCCAGATCAGGTCGGGCTTCAGGCCGATGATCGAATAGCGCGCCCGGGTGGCGCCGCCCTCGACCGATTCGAAGAGGAAGCGATAGGGCTCGCCGTCCGTCAGCTTGAGCAGGGCCGAGACCGGGGTTTCCAGGTCGGCGACCAGGGTGGTCCAGACGACCTGCGGCTTCCCGGCGTCATAGGCGGCGCGGAAACTGTCGAAATCGGGCTGGATGGTCATCTTGCGGGGCCGCCGAGGAGGCTGTTGATCAGGGTTTCGTTGACGGAAACGCCGAAGCGCTGGCGCAGGTCCGATTCGAGCACGGCGGCAAGGTCGCCGGCGAAATCGTTGCGCAGCGTATCGGCCAGCGCCTTCACGCCGGCGGCATTGTCGCCGGGTTCGGCAACCTCGATGTCGCGCACGGCGCCGACGACGATATCCTCGCCGTTCAGGGCCGGGGCCGCCGCCGCCTTGCCCTTGTCGAGGGTGAAGAGGCGGGTGACGATCTCGGCGGGCAGGGCGGAGAAGATGGTGTCGCCGCTGCGCTGGCCGGGGCCGGCCATGCCGGGGACGGCGGCAACCTGCTTCGCCACTTCGGCGACCGGCTTGCCGTCGTTGAGGGCGCCGACCAGCTCGTCGGCCAGGCGCTGCTGGCGGGTCTTGCGCTCGGCCACTTCCCAGGCCTTGGCCACCTCGGCCTTCACCTGGTCGAGGGGCTTCAGCGCCGACGGCGTCACCGCGTCGACCCGGCCGATGACATAGCCGCCGTTGGCGGTGTCCAGGATCTCGCCGTCGCGGCCGGCTTCCGCCTCGAACAGGCCGGGCAGCAGCTGCGGGCTGTCGGCAAGGGCGATCGCCTTGCCGTCGCGGTCGAAGCCTTTCGCATCGATCGCCTCGACCTTTTTCACCGGCACCTTCAGGCGCTCGCCGACTTCCTCGAGGGTGGCGCCGCTGGCCAGTTCGTCCTGCAATGCCTTGCCGAGATCGGTGAGG